>JAFTJI010000118.1 GCA_017456495.1 Lentisphaeria bacterium
GCTCCGGGATCATGGAAGCAATCACCACCGGAAAACCCTATCAGATCGGCGGAAATG
Source organism: Lentisphaeria bacterium (assembly GCA_017456495.1). Classification (GTDB taxonomy): domain Bacteria; phylum Verrucomicrobiota; class Lentisphaeria; order Victivallales; family UBA1829; genus SIG79. Next base: position 58 of record JAFTJI010000118.1, read on the forward strand.
TTATGAATAACGGACTCATTACCAACCTGCCCGCTGATGCAGTTGTGGAAGTCCCTTGTCTGGTAGATAAAAACGGCATTCAGGGAACATTCATCGGCGCGCTCCCGACGCAATGTGCAGCTATGAATATGACAAATATCAATCCGCAGCTTTTGACGATCGAAGCGGCATTGACCTTGAAAAAGGAACGGATCTATCAGGCAGCAATGCTGGATCCCCACACCGCCGCAGAACTCAGCATTGATGATATCGTCAAACTTTGCGACGATCTGATCGAAGCTCACGGAGATATGCTGCCGAAATATAAATAAACTCAAGGCATCATTGCAAGAAGAAGCATGGCGGCAAACAGACCTGAACCGGTTGATTCGAACAAGACTGATGGATCAACCGTTCCGGTTTTATATTTCTCTGCTGAATGCCGGAGCATTGACGGCAAAACGAACCCGATCATAAAGCAGCGCCCCCACATTCCCAAAGTAAAATATGTTCCGTAATACGGCATTAAAAACCATGAAATAACGCCGACTGCAAGCAGTAAAGGAAGTCCCCAGCGATAATATTTCACCGCAACAGAACAGCCCAGCATTCCTGAAATCAGCAAAGGAATAAGCGCGGCACAGTACAGTGTTCCATAAGGATAACCGTTCAGAGACCGTGAGAAAAAGAGGTATCCGGCGATAAAGAAAAATAAAACGCTGTGGCTGAAGACGGTCAGGCGCAGCCCCATTCCGCTGACGTATGCGATCATGTAACGGGTGATAAGGTAGATCAGGAGGAGTCCGGCAACAGTACACAGAAAAACGACTGGCTTCAGCGGCAGATAATGATAGAATGTACGGATCAGCGGGTTTGATGCTTCACGGCTTAAAACTGCCCGTTCAAAGCTGTAATCAGAGTTGGTCGGAGCTTTGATTTTTGCTGCAAGTTCCATTGTTTTTGCATCCCATGCTTCCGGAAACAGAAGCGGTTCCAGAATATTTGCCAGCATGTTGATCCCGTTATTTTTCAACGGTAAATCTGAAGCTGCCAGCAGCCGGAGATTTTCGGAGGCTTTCGTATGTTTGAAGTTCAGGTACATAGAAGATCTCAAAACACTTGCACGGAAAAGATTGTTCGCGGGCAGAATATATACAACAACTCCATGAGGCGTTAAATGCTGTTTCAATAATCGGACAAATTCGCGACTGTATTGATCCAGTTCGATACCAGTCTGCATGACAAGAATCAAATCATACCGGTTCCTGTCATTTTCCAGTTTCTCCTGAACACTGAAATAATCCGGATAAAATATGATTTGTTTTTCCTCTCCGGACGGCAGATTTTCCCTCTGCGTTTTAGAATAATCAGGAAAAATCGCAAGTGTCTTGTTCACCGGAGGATGGGTTAACGCGAAAATACCTGCATCCAGAACAACGTCCTGTCCGTGATCAGATTCTCCTTCCAACGGAACCGCCTGGCTCTTCTTTGCCTGCCATTGAATTGAAGCGTAAAAAACAATGGATAACAAAATCATGCAAAACGTTGCATGCGCCCAGCCGGAACGTTTTTTTTCTGACCGTGCACAAAACACCGACAGGGAATAAAAAACAAGAGCCAGCCAGATGATCAAATGCTGCGATACAATTCCAATAGAAACCGGAACGATCGCAAAGATCCCGCCGTAAAAATAACTCCGGAAAGCATTGAGCCACTTGTTTTTATCCGGAAGCGCAGCAAAGCTGTCTGCAGAAAATGTCCCGGCGGAAAGTCCACTCACTAAAGCAAAGATCATGGGATCCCTGAACCACAATACAAGCCCGCCATAAATCAAAATAGAGACAAGGTGAAAAAATTTCTTTTGTGAAATCTGACCGCTGTATGAACTGAACGCAAAGGATGCAAAAAAAATCAGTAACGGGGGAAGCACCTCCGGAAAATTTCCGCGATAACACCGCAGAAAAAGAGATATTCCCACACAAAAAGTATAAAAGCCGGAACAGAAAATCCGTTTCTCAACTGACATTTTTTCCTGTTCCGGCATGTAAAAACCCCGTATTTTCCGGTTTATACTTTCAACCCGGCAAGAGCATCACCGAGATTGCCGAATGGGGTATTGTTCTTCACCGGTTCATCGCCAATGGCTTTCCGCTGGATCTCAAACAGAGTCTTCAATCCGCCCTCAGCCAGATCAAGCATCTTGTTCAGATCAGAACGGCTGAAGGGTTCTTCTTCTGCAGTCCCCTGAACCTCGATCAGCTTGCCGGACTCTGTCATAACAATATTCATATCCACATCAGCGGCGGAATCCTCTTCATAGCAAAGATCGAGCATCCACTCGCCGTTTTTCATTCCGACACTGACAGCCGCTACATTTTCCTTCATGGGGAACCGTGGAATCATCTTCTTTTCCACCATCTTCCGGAACGCAAGCTGCAAAGCAACGGAAGCACCGGTAATACTGGCACAACGGGTCCCGCCATCGGCATCGATCACATCGCAATCAATATAGACAGTGTGCTGACCGAGCTGTTTCAAGTCGATGACAGAACGGAAACTTCTTCCGATGAGCCGCTGGATCTCCATTGTCCGTCCGCTTTGTTTTCCTTTGACAGCTTCGCGCTGGTTTCTTCCGGTTGTGGATGCGGGGAGCAGCCCATATTCACTTGTGACCCAGCCGCCCGGAACGCCCTGCGCGCGCATCCATCCGGGAACTCCCGGTTCGATCGTGACGGCACAAATCACTTTTGTACCGCCCATTTCAATCAGAGCGGAACCTTCCGGGTGCGCGAGGAAATTGGGGGTGATTTTCACTTTGCGGAGAGTATCGAAATTTCTGTTTCCAAGACGTTTCATTACAAGATGATCCTTAAATTAAGAACGCCTCTTTGAGAGGCGTTGCAATTCTGTTTCCGGAAAGCTCCGGAGAGATGAAATAAAAAAACCGCCGCCAGATGACTTACAGCACCCGGAACCGTCTCTTATGGCTGCTCGGTTCCCCGTCTGACCCGTTCGAGGGGTTCCGGCGCATAAGGTCCAGCGGCGGAAAATTACAATTTTCAATAACAGCTTATACTATAGCCGCTTTTTTGAAATATTCAAGGCACAAACCTAATTCTTCCCGAAGATTTTTTCTGTCGATGATGCGGTCGATCATCCCTTTCTTCAACAAAAACTCTGCGGTCTGGAATCCTTCGGGCAATTTTGCCTGGGTTGTATCTCTGATCACGCGGGGTCCGGCAAAACCGATCAGGGCTCCGGGTTCTGCAATGATCAAATCGCCGAGAGATGCAAAACTTGCAGTCACACCGGCAGTTGTCGGATGTGTCATAATAATAATGCAGGGAAGTCCGGCTTCTTTATGACGGTGCAGCGCACCGCTTGTCTTAGCCATCTGCATCAAACTGATCATACCTTCATACATACGGGCACCGCCGGATGCGGTAACGATCACAGCAGGCAGTTTCTTTGCAGTTGCATATTCCACGATGCGGGTGATTTTTTCGCCCACGACTGCGCCCATACTTGCGCCGAGGAACCGGAAATCCATAACTGCCAGAGCATAATCAATGCCATTGAGTTTTGCATGACCGCTGACGACGGCATCTACCAAACCGGTTTTCTTCTTGTTGGCAAGAAGTTTATCGGTATAAGATGCAACGCCTTCGAACTTCAGAGTATCAATGGATTCCAGATTTGCATCAAGTTCCTGAAAACTGCCGGGATCGGTAAGAAGCGCGATCCGCTTGTTGGAAGGCATGGGATTGTGATATCCGCAACTCGGACAGATATAGAGATTTGCTTCTTTCTGCTTCGTAAAAATGGTAGCATCGCAGCTGCGGCATTTTTCCCAAAGGCCTTCTGGAATATCCTTACGCTTGACAGATTCCGGCTCAGGCTTGCGCGGAGTCAGATTCAATGTCGAAAATTTCGGTTTCTTACTGAAGAGTGCCATAATGTTTTATCCCGTTTTAGTTGCGGTGTTCATTTTCTATCTGGTAATATAGCAGATTTTTTCAATCTTTCAAGTGAAGAGTGAGAAAATCTGATAACCTTTACTTGAATTGAGTGTCACAAAGCTGTTTGTAACGCCCGCCTTTCGCAATTAATTCCTCGTGATTTCCCCGTTCTATGATCTTTCCATTGTCAATTACAAGAATCAAATCTGCATTCCGGATGGTGCTCAGTCGATGCGCGATCGCAAATACCGTACGCTCCGCCATTACATTATTCAGGGCATCCTGAACAAGCCGTTCCGTCACGGTATCAAGAGCACTTGTCGCTTCGTCAAGAATCAGAATCGGAGGATTCCGCAGAATCGCACGGGCAATGGAAATACGCTGTTTTTCCCCACCGCTGAACCGGAACCCTTTCTCTCCGGCAAGCGTTTCATATCCTTCAGGATGACGTCCGTCGACAATAAAATCATGGGCATTTGCCTGCTTTGCGGCATAGATGATCTGCTCTCTTGTCGCTTCCGGCATCCCGTAAGAAATATTGTCTGCAACGGAATCATTAAAGAGAATAGCTTCCTGTGAAACGACTCCGATCATCTTTCTCAAATCGGCGATCGCAATATCTTTCACATTCTTGCCGTCGATCAGAATCTCGCCGGAAGTACAGTCATAAAAACGGGCAATCAGGTTTGCAATCGTTGTTTTTCCGGAACCTGTAGGACCGACAACCGCCACAACAGAACCTTTTGGAATATCAAACGTGATTCCATCAAGGATTTTCCGTTCATCATAAGAGAATGAGACATCTTTGAAAGCGATTCGATCCTGAAACTCTTTCAGCGCGACCGGATTGGGACTCTCTTTCACAGAGGTATCCATATCAATAATTTGGAAATAACGGTCCGCTGCAGCCATACTGCGCTGGATATAAGTTGTGACTTTTGCCAGATCTTTGATCGGACGGTATGCAAGAAGACAGGGTGCAAGCATCTGTGCGAGAACAGAAATCGGCGCGTCTTGACTATAACTGTAGATCAGAAATGCCAATGTACAAGCAACAGAAACGGTTTCCATCAACGGAGACATCAGGAGCTGGGCGCGGATCGCACGGATAACAGTCCGTAAATAATGATTATTGGATTTACGGAACCGCTCAGCTTCTCTTTCTTCTGCATGGTAGGCTTTCACCACATTGATTCCGGTAAAGACCTCATGCATTCTGGAAAACACGACCGCGATCCCTTCATAAGATCTCCGGTATATCTTCCGGATCTTTCGTCCGAGAAGAATCAACGGAAGAATACAAATCGGCAAACCGCCGAACAGAATCAACGGCAGGGTCCAGCTGCCATATTGTACGCCGGCATACACAACAGCGGCTGCGCAAGCGATAATCTCAATCGGACACCGCGTCGCATCTGCGATCACATGGGATACACTTGATTCAATCGCTCCGATATCGTTGGTACAGCGGGAAATCAGCTGTCCCACATCCATTTTTCCATAGAAACTGGTGGATTGATTGATCAATTTGCAGAAAATCTCTTCACGCATATCGGAAACGACTTTCTGTCCCACCCAGCGCATGCAGTAGTGGTTGATGTAAGTCGCAACATTCTTCAATGCCCAAAGCAGAACAAATCCGATACAGAATATGGAAAAGAACTGCCAGGTCATTTTCCCTGCGGCAGTCTCAGCCGGAAAAGAGAGATAAACTTTTTCTTTCGTTGCAAAAACAATATTTCCGTGGTCGTAAGAAACCTGTAAAGATTTGAGTCCGACTTTGCTGAGAACGGAGTTGATTTTCTCCACTTCTTCATCGACTTTGGATTTTTTCTTCGGCTTGAGTTTATTTTTAAGAACCGCTATCTTCGCTTCTTCTGTCGGTGCGTTTTCAACAGCACGACAAAGCTCTGCAGCATCTTTATCCGCTTGAGCATCTGAATTGGTGGAAAATTCAATGCCGCTGAAAAGGCTTGGCAGCATCATGAAACTGCCGAACAGGGAACCGCCGATCAGGAATCCGGCAAGGATCCCGATCGTCAACCGGACCATATACGGTTTGGTATATTTCAGCAGCCGCCAGTATGTCGCTGCATTGTATTCGACAGTTTCTTCTTTTTTCATAACTTATGTCAAAGCCTGTACAATCGTGGAAACTACGTATTCGCGCATTTCTGTCGTAGATTCAGGATAGATCGGCAGAGCAAGAACGGATTCCGCGGCAGCTTCTGCTTTGGGATAATCGCCAAGCTTTCCACCGAGATCTGCAAAACATTCCTGAATATGGAGCGGCAGCGGATAGTAAATATCGCAGCCTATCCCTGCCTTGACCAATGAATCGCGAACCATGTCGCGCTTGCCATACTTGACCCGAAGGGAGTACTGATTGTAGATATGACGGGTTGCGTAATCAGCTTTTCCGGGCAGGATCAGTTTATCTGCAGCTTTGGATGCATTGAACATTTCAGTATATTCCGCTGCATTGTTTTCACGGGCAGTGTGCCAGCTGTCAAGATATTTCAGCTTGATGGAGAGAACGACTGCCTGAATTGCATCCAGACGGAAGTTTCCGCCGATATATTTATGGTAGTACTTGGGATTCATGCCATGATTGCGGAAAATCTTGAGACGTTCCAGAGATTCTGCAGTATCAGTAGTGATGATCCCGCCGTCGCCGAATCCGCCCAGGTTTTTGCTGGGGAAGAAGGAGAAGCAGCCGTATTTTCCGAATGTACCGGCTTTTGCACCCTTGTATTCTGCGCCGATCGCCTGAGCTGCATCTTCGATCACGCAGAGATTGTGAGCCTTCGCAAGCTCCATGATCGGATCCATATCAGCCATCTGACCGAACAGGTGAACGGGAATGATCGCCTTGGTCTTCGGAGTAATCTTCTTTTCGATCTCGGCAGGATCAATATTGAAGGTCGCAGGGTCGATATCTGCAAAAACAGGTTTTGCGCCGACACGTGCGATAGCACCGACGGTTGCGAAAAACGTGAACGGAGTTGTAATAACTTCATCCCCTGCCCCGATTCCTTCTGCCATCAGAGCAAGAAGCAAGGCATCGGAACCGGAGGAAACGCCGCAGGATCCGGCAGCACCGCAATACTCAGTGATTTCGTCTTCAAACTTGGAAACAGCGGCTCCGAGAACAAACATCTGGCTGTCGCAAAGCTGTTCGATAGCCTTCATGATTTCCGGTTTCAGTGCAGCAAACTGACCTTTCAGATCGAGCAGTGGGACTTGCATAGTAAAATTTCCTCCTGTGAGATGGTATAATCTTCAAAATATTCCTGTTAATATAGCGCATAATTCTGAATTTTCACCTCCAAAAATAAAAAAAAGAGGACTTTTTTGCAAAAAAAACATTGATTTACCGGAAAATTTTCCTGTTTTTACAAAAATAAGGCTTACTTGATTCGGAATTTCACGCTGCAAAAAAAACAAACAGACATTTCTCTCAGGGCTATTATCAAAATCGGCATGAATCAGTATATGTTCAAAAAAAGTATGTTCATTATTGTTATTTCACCGGAAACGGCTTGCAAAATGATAGATAATATGTTATATTGCAACATATTAGAAAACAATATTTAATCCTTGGAGATAATATTATGGGTAATGAAACATTTCAGCTGATTTTAAAGAGACATGGTCTGGTTGGCTGTGCAATGACCTTGCGTTATATCATTGATGGAGAAATAACCGGGATTTTGTCACCGAGAAAAGAAACTGTACTGGAATTACCACGCAAACGCATGCATATCAAAGTTTTTGTCAGGGTTCCACTCACCTCCAAAGAGTTCGCCAAAGAGTTCCTGATAGATCCCGGAAAAAATTCTCATACCTGCAACGTTTCCATAAAAATGAAAATAAACTATCTAGGAATGCTGCCGCTTCTGGATTCTTTCTATCAAACCACTGAGTTCATCATAAAAACCGAATACTTGAAGTCAGAGTCCGGAGATGTCCCTGAAACGCTTGCCCGGGGAACTGAGCGGAAATTATGGAAAACTGTATTGAGATCATTTTGCCTGTTTTTCAAGGTATTTTTCCTCATTGTAATTTTTCTTTTTGTCGGTTACACACTTATGTACCTTATGGATATGACAGATAGTTTTGAGAGCGCAGCTGAGTACAGTATGACTAACGGAAAAGATGGAGGAAAAGGTCTTCTTTTTGGAGCCATTGTTGCTCCCTGGTTTTTTATTTTGTTTTCCTTGATCTTTTATTTGATTTTCACCATTCTTGCAAACAAGTTACGTCAAAAGCAAGTTGATTCTGTAGATTTCAGAGACCCGTTGATTCTGTATTTACGTTCGTTCAAAGCTGATAGTAAAACTTCTGAAATCGTAGATCCTCTTTTTTCCATGGGAAAAACCGAAGAGGAAGAAACTGTAGAAGTTTTTTCAGAGATAGCGCCCGTTGTTGCTATTGGAGCCCCCCTGGATAAAACACTTCCTCATGGAGCTGCACGGTTTTATGTTGACGATTCAATATGGCAGGATACTGTTCTGAGACTTTTGGATACAGCCACGCTTGTTGTTTTACGTTTGGGAGAGACAAGCAATTTCTGGTGGGAAGTTTCCAATGCTCTGAGAAAATGTCCGAAAGAAAAATTAGTCTTTCTGGTTCCGAATTTGAAAAACAGCAACGTTATAGACAAATTGGAAAATTATTTTTCTGAGCAGGGCATTTCTGTTGAGAACTTGAAAGAAATGAAGAGAAAAAAAGCTTCGAAAGGTTCCATTTCCTACATTCTCTATTTTATAAACGGAGAACTTGTTTGTAAATTCATGAAGTATTCATGGTACGACAAGTTTCTGGTCAGCTATAAAGAGTTGCTGCGATATACATTACAGCCGCTGTTCACAATTTTCGGTTTTTCAGAAAAAAAACACAAATATGGAAAGCGGGCATTTCACTTTTTCCTGGACATCTCAATTATTGTCTTTTTAATCTGGAGCTTTTTCTCATTAGGAATCCACGTTATCGATAATAAAATCTCTAAGACAGAGTATCAGCAAAAACTTGATACGCTCCGGAAAATTTATGTAATTTGTGCAAGAGAAGATGCAAATTTTGCAAAAGAAACAGCACCTATGAATGCAGATGACCGCTTAGAATTTACGCTGTGCCATATTGATAGAGGGATGGGATTTTTAGCAAAGGAAGATTTTTTTAAGTTCTATATAATTAACCTTTTCCTGGCGAAAGATCTTCCCGCTGAGCAGCAGAATCCCTTTAATGTACTAGCCCAAAGTAATAAACGTATTGTTGATGATAAACTGAGAGAAGAGTTTTTGAATTTAGCAGCGAAAGCTGTTTTCATGTCCTACAACAATATTTGTGAATTGCCGGTTGTTCAGGAGGATGAAATTCAGGAAGAATTAAAATTTTTCAATGAATTCTTGCAACAATCAGGAGAGGCAGCAATGCAGAATCAATTTGATTTTACTGTAACCGTTTTAGATAAAATGCGTGAAAACAATCTTGGTGCTGAAAAATTTTTAATATTTCTGTATCAAACTAATAAAAAAAATAAGAAACAGTAACTTCCTGAACAAGTTATGCTATGCGTTTTTGCAGTTACACTTGCCCGAAAAAGTTGATACGAATATAGTAAAAAAGCAGAAAAAAAACTATTTTTTTTGGATTTTCAGCTTGCATTTTTCATTGAGTTGCTGTACCTTACAGAAGTTGCAGTCAATTTGTCTTCAAACGGTTGACCCATCCGGAGAACGGTTTTCCGGATGTGCTTTTTTTGATATACAAGATGAGCTGTCCAGTTACGGTTGTACGTTTTACCGAATCAACTGATCACTTCAGGAAGGTCCCCCGGCTTTCCCCACAAGTCTTTTCCCGTTAAGTCAGGTAATTCCCTCGCCATTTTCCGGTTAAGACCGTACGACCCCATTGTGGTTCTTTCAAACAACAAAACGCAGTAAGCAACCCAAAAAAATAAACGAGGGAATTAAATTGAGGATTCCAACATATATTAAAAAGGAATCTGGAAAGGTTTTATGAAAATTTACGTCGGAAACATGCCGTATGCAATGACGGCAGAAGAACTGCAGGCTCTCTTTGAGACATTCGGAACAGTGGAAAAAGCTGGTCTTGCCATGGATCGCGAAACAAATCGTCCCAGAGGGTTCGGTTTTGTGGAAATGCCGGAAGCAGAACAGGCAAATGCTGCAATCGCAGCTCTCAACGGGACGGAACAGGGCGGAAGAAAACTGGTTGTCAACGAAGCCCGTCCCAGAGAGGATCGCCCCCGCAGAGATTTCCGTAACGGTGACCGCGGCGGTTTCCGCAGAGACTTCCGCAGAAACGATGGAGAGAACCGCTCTTTCCGTCCCAGACGTTACGAAGACTGATCTGTAGAGGTAATTTCAAAAGTCCGGCAAAATTTGGCTGAAAAAAGATTGTTGATGAGCTGAAAATGGTAGTTTGAGTGTGGCTACCCGCAGGGTAACCACCGAAAACGCTCCATTTTACAGGGCGCAACAAGGATTTTCTGACA
>JAFTJI010000119.1 GCA_017456495.1 Lentisphaeria bacterium
GTCCTGGTGCGGGCCCTGCGTAAAGCTCACTCCGGAGCTGGAAAAACTTGCTGCGGCACACCCTGAGCTGATTGTCGGAAAAGTCGAAGTCACCAGCGATCAGGAAAATATTTCCATCGCAGCATCTCTCGGGGTCAATAACATTCCTGCAATGTTCTTTTACAAGAACGGGAAACTGGAACAGAGGTTGATCGGTTACATGACCGCTGAAGAGCTGGAAGCCAAGCTCGGACTCTGAAAAAAAATCAAAATTAAAAAAACGGAAAACGTTGCAGCGTTCTCCGTTTTTTTGCGATTCCACAGACTGCAGAATCAGCGGTCAAGGCTCTTCCAGACCGGTTCGAGATCAACAACTCTCTGCTCTCTTGCAGATTGGTCAAAAGCAAGAGCAAAAACAGCACTTTCAAGACCGGTGTTTCCGCTGCATTTCGGCTTGGTTCCGTTGAGCATGGTATCATACAGCTCCTTCATGATGAATTTGTCGCCGCCGCCGTGGAGATCACACATAAACTTCAGAGTACATGCCGTATTTTCACCGATCGTTTTATAAGTGACCGTTGAAGCATACAGATCAACGATGATCGTTCCTTCGGAGCAGTTGAAACGCATCCGGCGTTCCGGCAGAGCATTGCACATCGTTGCACAGAATGAAACTTGAACACCATTCCGGAAGACCGCAGTTCCCATGCTGGTGTCCATCAGATCAGAATCGTCATTGAACGCTGTTTCGATCTGATCGTGTCCGCCCCAACTATTAAAGGTATTTGCGCCGTATTTCTCTTCTAAATAACGGTTTTCCGGCTTGAATACATTGGTTGTCCCGCAGAAAAACACCTTGCTCGGCAAAGAATTGCAGAACCAGATGATCAAATCCAGATCATGACAGCATTTTTCGAGGATATGGGGTCCGGAAAGTTCGGTTTTCCGCCGCCAGTTCCGCATGATGTAACCGCCGTGGGCAGGATTGATATTTTCGTTCGCTTCAATACTCAGAAGCTTTCCGAAAGCTCCGGATTCCAACAGAGATTTCACTTTCCGGTAGAACGGGGAATAGCGCAGGACAAATCCGGTTGCAAAGAACAGATCATTTGCAGCATGTGCATCATAAATCTCTTTGCAATCTTCCAGAGTCGATGCCAGAGGCTTTTCAGAAAACACATGCTTTCCGGCAGAGAAAGCCTCAAGAATATGCTGTTTATGAAACGCATTGGGTGAGTAAATCAGAACCCATTCCACGCCGGGAACGTTGATCGCTTCAAGACTGCTGGAACATTTCCGGCAGGAGGATTTATCAACCTTCCATAACTCCAATGCTTCATCTGCAGCTTTTTCGATGGGGTCATAAACAGCAAGCACTTCCACATTGTGTCCGGAATCCTGCAAGAGATTACCGACCGTGTATTTTGAACGCATACCGCAGCCGATAACAGCCGCGCCGATTTTTTTTCTTTCCATAAATCCGTACCTGTTATTTTTTTGTGACAACGTCAATGATGACCAGATCTCCGGCGGGGATCGTAACTTTCACGGAACACTGTCCATTTATTTTTCTGATTGCAAGTTTCCTGCCGGTGATCTGTTCCGTTGCAGATTCGATTTCCATCGGGAAAATCAAAGTCTGCTCTGTTTTTTCAGACGGAACGACGACTGGAGCAGTCAACGGCTGTTTGTAAACGCCGCGGTTATTCAGGAGAGAAACGCGCCATCCGTTTTTCTGACGGCTGACGACCATTTCTGCCGGACTGTTTCCGACAACCCGGAACGGCAGCAATTCGTGCCGCAGCAGGGACAGGAGATAATGAACCGCCGGGACCCCGTTTTTCTGTCCGGCTGTTGCAGGATCTTCCACAAGATATTTCTGCAACGTCAGGATCACTTTTCCCTTTCCGCAGCGGAACACCGTCGCCAAAGGCTTGCCGTTTGCTGTTTTCAGCAGGACTTTTGCACCTTTAAGCTCAACAAGATGATACTCAAAGGGTATTTTCGTATCTGCAAGTCTCTTTCCATCAAAGGTTACAGTCGTCTTATCCCGGGCAGTTTTCCCGGTAAATCTGACACCTGCAAATGGTTCAGGAGCAATGAGTTCCGGCAGTTGTTCGCTGTTGATCACAAGGATTCCGCCCTGCGTAACATATTCAAGAACTGCCTTGACAGCAGCAGGATCCCACTTGATTTTTCCGGCTATGACAGCAGCGGGATAGTCTTTCAGATTTTTGGGTGAACCTTTCGGGGGATTCAAGGTCAGAATATCAACCAAACCGCTGAAACCGGTCTGACTCATGTTGCAGCCATACCCTTCCTGCGCAAGCTCAGAATTTCCGAAAATCCCTTTCATCCAAACGTCGATATTCCGGTCTGCAACGGTAGGTTTGAACATGCCGAACCAGATTTTCCGGTCTTCATGACTGTCCCAGCCATGGCAAAAATCCAACAGAAGCGCGATGGGGGTATAGACATCACCGCGATCCTTATCGTTGCGGGCAAACTCAACCGTTTCCTGAACTGCTTTTCCGTGGGGAGAAAGAACCGGCTCTTTTCCTTTGACTTTCTTTTCTGTGATAAACGCATAATCCGGATGTTCAAAGTCAACGTATGTTGCACCTGTCAGGTA
>JAFTJI010000120.1 GCA_017456495.1 Lentisphaeria bacterium
GGTGTTTTACCGTTGTATTGCCTCAAAAAAATTCATAAAAACTGCACATCCTTACGCCCGTCAGGGCGCACTTCACGTTTGCCGCAGGCAAACTCTTCACACCTTCACATCTTCACTCAATCAGCGTTCACGCTGATTGAATTGCTGGTTGTTATCGCAATCATCGCGATTCTCGCCGGTATGCTTCTTCCCGCACTGAACAATGCTCGGAAGAGTGCAAGATCTTCCCAGTGTATCGGTAATGCAAAGGAAATTTCAAGAATTTTCCTCAATTACAGCGGAGATTATGACGATCATCTTCCCAACCCCTGGACCATGCGCGGCAGTGGAAATGTTTCTGATAAATATTTCTTCGGAAAACTTGCTAAAATGTACAATGTCCAGCATGGCGAAAAATATCAGAATACGATTTTCCGCTGTCCGGATTATCCCCTGAAAGGATATATTGACGGAGTTTTTGCAATCAGCTACGGCGCAAATATTTATGGTTTCATCGGGACGGAATCTCCTACAGATAATGCAGTATTGAATTATAAGAAACTCAACCAATTTTCCTCTCCTTCCAGTACTTGTATGGTTGCTGACAACTACAATCACTGGCGCGTGGACTTCAACGGACAGGCAGCAGATATTCCGAATGATAATCTGCATACAAAGGCTTATGTTGCATTCCGCCATAACGGCAGAGCAACTGTTGCGTTCCTCGACGGTCATACCGAATCCCGTACCAAAGACAAAGTCCCCTGTCTTCAGGGGTATCCTGATCACACAACAACTTCAAAAAAACAATTGATGTCCAATTCCTTCTTCTGGCACTCCAGCCGTACCCCTGCAGCTTTTTATGGAATGTGAGGTATAAAATATGAGAACTTTATTGTTATTATTACTTGCGGTGAACGTTGCCGCAGCAGAAATGGTGCTTGTGAAAGACGGTGTTCCCCAGGCGGAAATCGTTTTGCAGGCAAACCCCACCGCTGCCGCTCAGCTGGGTGCATTTGAACTGAATCATCATGTCAAACTGATCACCGGCGCAGAATTTCCGGTCAAATTCGGAAAAGGTTCTGCCGGAAAGATCCATATTGAGATCGGCGGCGATAACAAGCCAACCGGAAAAGAGTATTCCGCAATCAAATTTTCCAAAGGAAAGATCCGTATTTATGGAAGTGACTCTCCGGAGTTCCGCAAAGTCACTTACAAATACAGAGACTCTTTCCCCAAGGCTCCGTTCAAGGGTTCTCTCTTCGCCGTGTATGATTTCCTTGAAAAATATTGCGATGTCCGCTGGTACGGTCTCACCGATGATGCAACTGCATACACTCCCCGGAAAACATTGTCTGTTCAGGTGAAAGATCACTATCACTCTTCCCCCACTGATGCGTTCCGCGGAAACCACAACTCCGGCGGCAGACCCAAGATGCTGAAAGTTCAGGCATACACTCCCCGTGATCAGGATCTGATGCTCTTGCGCTGGAGAAACACTGGTTTCTTCGGACAAACCAACCATAACGTCTACCGTATTTACTTTACCCACTGGGGCAAAGCAAAGAAACCGGCTTACGCCGCACTGTTCAAGGATCGCCGGAAACATTACTTTGCACAGGGATATGATGGAAGAATGGCTCCCTCCGATGGTTTTGTCCGCAGGGAATATCCCAATGATGCGGATCTTCCGCCGGGAATCTGTTTCTCTGAACCGGGCGTAGTGGAATTTTTTGCAAATCAGGCTGTGGAACAGTGGCAGGGCAAACCCATGGTCGGACTGCCCAGCAACGGCAGATATCAGAAACGCATCGAAGGAAAACCCTTCTACTCTTCCGTTCAGCATCAGGATACTCAGGGTCCCTGCAGCTGTCCGAAGTGCTTAGAAGCCGCAAAGAAAGGACAGAATCACATCATGTGGCAGTGGATTGCCGATATTGCCAATGCCGCAGCCAAAAAACAGCCGGGGATCGGGATCTCAACTCTGGCTTATCAGAGATCTCTTGCCTATCCGGAAAACGTGAAACTCCCGGATAACCTCTGTGTTCAGATGTGTCTGGGCATCCACGCATGGTGGAACCCGGAATTTTACAAGATCCAGCACGATGAGATCTATAAGAAATGGATGAAGAACAAAGGCAAGAAAGTCATGACCAGCTGGCTTTATCTGTTCAGCCCCAGCTGGGATTCCAAGACCCGTTACAAACATAAATTCTTCCCCGGTGTCTATCCCAGACATGCCGGAAGGATCGCAAAAGAGATGGCTCAGGACGGTATGCGCGGCTACTTCATCGAATGTGAATGGTTCTGCAGCATGCTGGAAGTCTATGTCGTCAACAAGATCTTCTATGATCCCAGCCTTGATCCGGATCAGATCGTGGACGAGTTCTTTGTCAAGTTCTATGGAAAAGCCGCACCGGAAATGAAAGCGTTCTACACCGAACTGGAAAACATCTACTGGAACTGGAAAAACTATCCTGCCAGCATGTTCGGCAAAAACGGTGTCGCAAACCGTCTGCGCGCCCACTCTCTCGGAACAGGCATGCTGGACGCCAACAACAACTGGAGCGTCGGAACAGAAGAACGGATGAAGCTGCTTTCCGGATTGCTTGCCGCTGCTGAAAAGAAAGCTGCCGGCGATGCGCTGGTCATGAAACGCATCGGCTGGATCCGGAAAGGATATTGGGATCAGGCTGTGGAAGGCAGACAGGATTACGTCCGCCGTCTGAAAGTCAATACCATGCCGGAAAAGAATATCGTCATCAACCGTGTTGCCGATGCAAAGGGCGATCCCTCCAAAATCGACTGGAGCAAGCAGGTATCTGTCGGAGATTGCCACACCACGGAAGACGGAACCACCATTCCCAACGCATTTACTCTGAAACTTGCCGCTGACAACGAATATCTCTATTTTGAGTTTGTGGAAAAGAAAGTTCAGAAAGAACCGACCTTCTGGAAGAACTACTTTGAAGTCTTCATGTCCGGCAAAGATAAAACACAGATCATTCAGATCGCCATTGCACCCGATACCGTGAAGCCTCTGCGCTACAAGACAGAGATGATCAATGATGTTCTTCATACCAAAGGCGTTGTGTTCCCGCTGCAGTATAAGGTTCTGGAAAACAAAGACAGCTGGCACTGGCAGATGTCCTTCCCCATTTCCGTTCTCGGAAGCAAGGATCTCCGCCGGTTCAATATGAACTTCCGCCGCTACTCTCCGGACTACAAACTGCTCTGGAACAAATTCTTTGCTTCTGCGGCAGAATGTGCCAACCGGATGGGTTATGTTTCCATTAAGGGCGGCAGTTCAGCCGGTCCGCAGGAACTCGGATTCCGGGAAGGACGGATCAAGAATGAGATCGGAAACTGGTTCCTGAATGCCGGAACCATCTCCTTTACTCCTGCCAGAAATGTGGCGGAAGTGAAGATGAAAGCCAAAGATCTTCTTGTTTGTGCCGATCAGATCCAGGTTGTCTCCGGGGATAAGGTCACTTTCCGCTGGAAAGCAGAAGGAACAGCACTTCCCCGCTGCAATATCCAGCTGTTCGGCGGTTCAAAACAGATCGGTCTGAAGAGTGTGAAAGCTCTCTCCAAAGGAAATGGGATCTATGAGTTCACCTGCCTGATCCCGGCAAAAACCACCTCATGCCGTCTTGTCTTCGGTTCTGCAAAAGAAATTACATTCAAACTCACTGCTCCCACAGTTACCATCGGAGGCGGAAAATGAAAAAAGCAATCATTATTTTTACAGCCATTCTTGGATTTTCCCTGCTCGGTGCAGGGGAATTGCCGAATCTTGATTGGAAAGTCGTCAACGGAAAAATGGCAAATTGGAGCGGTTTGGTCGTTCCTGCCAAAGACGGCGTTGTTCTGAAAAAAGGAATCTCTTACAGCAGACAGAAATATCTGATCGGAAAGAAGCGGAAAGTTCAGGTGACTTTCACCGTTCAGGGAAAAGGTTCCAGCATCGGACTTTACTACTATTCCAAGCGGGGAATGATTCTCGGCGGAACACAGGAACGGTTCCCCAATGCGGATTCTTTCAAGAAATTTGTTGCGGAGTTTGAATTGCCGGAGATGGCAAAAAAACAAAATGTCGGTTCTTTCCGGGTTTACTTTACGACTCCCGGGGACCTGCAGATAAAAGAAGTCAAAATGAAATTTGTGGACTGAGAAAATGGTAGAAAAGAACTATGATGTCGCCGTATGCGGCGGCGGTGTTGCCGGTGTTGCAGCTGCTCTTGCGGCTGCCCGGCGCGGCATGAAAACCGTATTGATCGAAAAAACGATCCTTCCCGGCGGTCTGGCAACCTCCGGACTGGTGCTGGTCTATCTGCCCCTCTGCAATGCCAGAGGAACCCAGATGATCTACGGGATTGCGGAAGAACTGCTCATCGCCTCCAACAAATACGGTCCTCTGACCCCGGATCCGGATTGGCAGAAAAAAGGACGCCGTTACATGGTGAACTTCTCCCCCGGTTCCATGGTATTGGTCATGGATGAACTGCTGGAAGCTGCCGGAGTGGAAGTCTGGCTCGATACCGTCATCACCGGCTGCAAAGTGGAAAACAACCGCCTGAAAGAGATTTCCGTTTTCAACAAGAGCGGAACGGTTCAGGTGAGCGCAGAAACCTTTGTGGATGCCACAGGCGATGCCGATCTGCTTTATCTTGCGGGCGAACCCTGCAACTACTCTGAAAACTCCATGGTACTCTGGACCATTGAGCATAATGAACACGTCAAGTCCGGCAATGATCTGGACAGCTGGTCCCATGTTGCCATCCATGCAGATCCTCTTGCAAATCCCTATACTTACGAACATCTTTCAGGAAAGATGGTCACAGACTTTGTTCTGGAAGGCCGCCGCCGTTACCGCAAACTGCTTCAGAAAGAAGCTGCGGAGGGGATTTCCGACCGGAGAAGTCATTATCCGTTGACGCTGCAGACACAGGCTCCTATCCGGAAAGGCCGCTGTATTCAGGGTTGTTTTACCATGGAAACGGGCATGGAAAGCCGTTCCTTTGAAGACTCTGTCGGTTCCATTGGCGACTGGCGTGGCAAGAAAGTCTGGCAGATCCCGTACCGTTCTCTTCTGCCCTGCAACCTCCGTGGCGTGATCGCTGCCGGACGGTGTATTTCTGCCATTGGCGATGCCTGGGAAGCCACCCGTGTGATCCCTGTTGCCGCAATGACCGGTGAAGTTGCCGGGATTGCCGCTGCAATGTCCGTCAAGCAGGGACAAACACCCCATGATCTGGCGTACCCGGAACTTGCCGCTGAACTGCGGAAACAGGGTTTCCTTCTGGAATATCCGGAATAAAAACCGGTGGATATCCCATATTTTTGAGAGAGGAATATGGGATATCTGCAATAAAAACGGAAAAAAATGGAAAAAAGTTTAGTATATCGCTTGCAATTTTCAAAAAGACGTGTATATTAATGGAATCATAACGACCGTGTGTGTATAGCTCAGTTGGTTAGAGCGCCACGTTGACATCGTGGAGGTCGTAGGTTCGAGTCCTACTACGCACACCATTTTTTTTGCCTTTTTTTCCCCATTCCGCTTCAGAATCGCTTTATTTTCAAAAAAAATCAAATAATTAGGCTAACCTAACTTGTCAAATATAAGTTAAGCATATATATTATATACTGATAAACCTGAGTTATATTCAGGATAAACAGAAAGTAAACATGGAATTTATAACCCCCAACCGTAAGGAGAAATCTATGAATCCATGGATTCAGAAATGCGCAGCCGTTGTGCTGGCAGCAGGTGCCCTGACATTCTCTTTTGCCGCTGAGGCACAGGAAAAAGTTCAGAAGATCACCTTTATCGAAGATGATGCCCAGAAAAATATGGCATCAAAGATCTATTATCTGAAGTACACTAAGGCAGGGGATATTGCCCCGTTCATCCGCAGTGCTGTTGTCCGCTACTGCAAAGAATCCAATGTGTCTTCGATCAATGATCCCTCCAGAAACCGTCAGATGCTTCTGGTTTCCACCGGTATCAACATGATCCCCTATGTTGACAAACTTGTTGAAGTTCTTGACCGCAATGCAAAATTTGACAAATACTCCAACATTACCGGAGATGGTATTGCAGTTGGTGTTTACCAGCCGAACTACCGTGCAGCACTGAGCATGCTTGATGTTATGATCCAGGGTGATGTTGCAAGCGGACCGCAGGATGGTGCGATCAAGTTTGACTCCAAGCGCAACCTGTTCTACTTCAAGGATACTCCTGCCACTGTTGCAGACATCAAGGATAAACTCGCATGGCTTGACAAACCGATTCCGCAGAGCCGCATTGAAGTTACCGTTTATGAGATCCGTGAAAGTGATCTCCATGATGTCGGAATTGACTATCTTGCATGGAAGAACGGTCCCGGACTCAATCTTTTTGAAGCCGGCTACAATGCTCTCAATGTCCGCATTGCTGAGACGATCGTTGAAAGCATTATGAACGGCGGTGCTGAACTGTTTGGAAGCACCTCTCTCGGATTCGGCGGATTCTATACCGCTCCTGCTTTTGATATGAGCTTTATCCGCATCCTTCAGCAGAACGGAAAAATTACTGTCAGCAGCAGCGCAAGTGTTGTTGTTTCCAACGTTCCCGGAAAGGACTTCGCAGTAACCTTTGCTCCTGAATATCAGAACATCGAAAAAGATAAAGACCATCGTTCCTCTGTCACTGTCGGCGGCGATGCTTCTATGACAGCAATTTTCAACAATATCGTGATTACTGCCGGTAAGAACGGTACCGTTAACTTCAATTATGAATTGGAAAACAGCAATGTTGTTGAACGTAACAACATGGGTGTTGAACTGACAGAAAACGAATATATTTCCTCTTCCGCATCTCTTCCGTTCAACAAAGATGTTATTCTTACTGCCTGGACCCGTACCACAGAAGTTGAACAGACGATCGGTGTTCCGTTCCTTTGCGAATTCCCTGTTCTCAAATATATCTTCGGTACAACCACCAAGAATAAAGAATCCATCCGCTGCATCGCTGTTGTCCGCGCTGTTCCTGTTGTCTATAATGAAAACATGAAGCCCGGTACTGTTGCAGACTTCGACGAAATCAGCAAGAAATAACGAAAGAGGCTTTGAATTACTATGAAATACAATATTGTACCTGCAGCTGCAGCATTGTTCCTCGGAGCCAGTGTATTCGCAGGAAGTCCTGCCGCTCCTTATGACAACACCCGTATTGATGCACGGCTCAATGTAACCGTCAAGGAAGATACCAATGTTGTCCATTTCGTCCGTGATAATGCTGACCCCAACGTTATCACCAAGGCATACATCATCAAGCATGTGGATCCCTACGAACTCCGTTCCTATCTGCGCAATGTTGTCCAGACCCGTAAAGTCAATGACAACAACACCAATATCGAAGCAGTCAGATACACCGACGGAACCTCTGTTCTTCTGATCTCTGCTGAAGATTACCGTTTTAATGACACCCCCAATGCTCAGGGGTTTGACTCCATCGTCAAAGCTCTTGACAAGCCCAAACTGGTTTCCAGCTCCGGACGCCATACTTACGTCTACTCCCCCAGATACCGCTCCTCTGCTGACCTCCTCGAAATGATCAGCAACGTCGGTCTCTACAGCAAGAGTGTCATTATGAACAACGTCGGAGGTACCGATGTCGTCGCTGAAGATCCCGGACTCAACCTCCTCTTCTTCTGCACAGCTCCCTTCTCCCGCAGAACCATCATGGATCTGTTGGAAGAATACGACAAGCCGACACCGGCTGTCCGCGTCAAAGTTACTGTTTATGAACTCTACGCAGAAAACGACACCAAGCTCGGTATGGACTTCCAGGCATGGAAGAACAATGACGGCGTTGACTTCTTCAGCGGCGGCGGACGTTACTCCAGAAACTATGCCGGTAATGTTCTCAACAATGCTGCAAATTGGAACGATGTCTCTTACTTCCAGTTCAATCCGAAATGGAACACCAAGTATATTGACTTCCTGACTACCAGAGGAAAAGCAAAAGTTCTTCACACCTCTGAAATGAACCTGCTGAACAATACCACCGGTGAAATCTCCAAATTCACTTCCATTTTTGTCCCCAGACCGGAACGCGTAAATGATTACAAGATCAATACCGATTACGGTGTTTACGGTATCGTTGGCGGCGATGGTTCTGTTACCGGAAATGCTACACTCGGAGTTGCTGCAGGCGAAGTCTTTGCAAAGGATGGAAACGATAAGGATATCTCAATTTCCGCGACTGCAGATGTGACGATCCTCCGTTTCCAGAAAGATGGTCATACTGAGTATAAACTGACGGTTGATGAAAAAAGCCCTGCAACATTCATGCTCGATGGAAAGAATACCGGAGCAAAGTCAATTTATGCAAAGACTCTTGCAGCAAACTATGCTTACAGTCTCAAACCGCATACTGTCGGTCATGAACGCGGCAACAAGATCGAAACGGAACCTGCCAGATTCGGTTTCAGCATCCGCATGACACCGTCAATCAACAAAAATGCTACAACTCTGGATGTCCGGGTCGGCAATACCTCTCTGATCGGTTACACCTCTGATGGTACTCCCCGTATTCAGCAGGGGGCAAAGATCAGTACAAGCTTTATGATCTCCAACGGCGGAACCAAACTGGTCATCGGCGGAATCGAAAAACGCAGCGTAATGAGCGTTTCCGGCGGCGTGCCTATCCTCAAGGATCTGCCTCTTATCGGATGGATCTTCTCCACCGAAACAGAAGCTACCAAACGCTCCCAGCTCCTCGTCGTGGCTGAAGTCGTTCCTGAAAACAAAGCCGACAACTACAAGTCTGTCTTTGATGCAGCTCAGAAGAAACTGAAAAAAGCCGGTGTCAGCAACACCTTCGGCTATCGCCAGTTCTTCATCGATCCGGAACGTCTCCAGAAGTAATCGTTCCTGAACGTTTCGAAAGGATCTTGAACAGTTTTTCCAGTTCAAGATCCTTTTTTTTAATTCAGCTGTCAGATTTTTCTGATAAAAAGCTCTATTTAGGTAACGACAAGTTAAAATTCCAAAAACAGAATGGAGAAAAAAATGAACAAAGTATTTTTAGCGGCAGCTCTTGCTGTCATTGGAGCCCTCACCTCTCTTATGGCTGCTCCGGCAGCACGGGTGACAGTGGATCATTCCAGCAAAGAGGCAATTGTAGATTCATTCCTGAAAGCAACAGCGTACGAAGATGGCGAAGCTTTGTGGCAGACCATTCTTCCAGTGAAAGTACAAACACAAAGTCAGCTTCAAATCATGAAACAGAGTGCTGTGGAAAACTACTTCAAAGGATTTCCTGCTGCACAAAGAGCCGAATTGCGCAAAATAATAAATACTCCGCAGTGGAAAAATGTTGTTGCAGAGGTTCTGAAAGAAATGAATCCGTATCTCGTCAAAGTAAATGGAAAGTGGTATGTTGACCTGTGGAAAATGGCTGGACTGGCATTCAAGGATGTCAAGATCCCTCCCTGTCCTCAACGTGTGGATCATTCCAGTCCGACCCGCCTGCTTTTGAGCTTTTTCCTTGGCGTCTACTATGAAAAAGATGAACTTGTTTGGAACAGCTTTTCTCCCGATACCCGAAAAGCCTTTGCAGCTCAGACTGGCGGAAAGATTCCCAAAGGATTTGCAAAAGCAGTAAAACAGAGCATACCGCAAAATCTTCTCCTTACCGGTATAAAAACTTATGCCTCCGGAGAAATTAAAGCCGAAGAGGTCATTATCCCCGGAATGAAGTTCGTTAAAGTCAACGGCAAGTGGTATATTGCTCCTGCCGGAAGATAAAAAAAATCATCTCTCCCGCTCTCAGGGAGGGAGAACTTCTGAAAAATCATAAGAGGCAATTTCAAAAGTCTTCAAAAATGGCAGAAAATTCTTGTTGCGATCTGCAAATGGAGCGTTTTCGGTTTATCCTCCATAGCTTCAGCGAAGGAGGATGGTAGCCACGCTCAAACTACCATTTCCAACTCATCAACAATCTTTTTTCAGCCAAATTTTGCCGGACTTTTGAAATTACCTCATAAAAAAAATCGCCCCTTTTTTTTATTTGGCATTTGTCTAATAAAAAAAAGGGGTTATGTTATCCATAGTACAGGTTCCGGGAGTGAATCCGGAACTTGTCTGTTATGTTATCCACAGCCACAGGAGTTTTTTTTATGATTTCTGATTGCAAGATCATTTCTCATGAGGTAATCAGCAGAGATTACCGGAAGATCCGGTTTCACGCGCCGGAGATCTGCCGGGCAGCAAAACCCGGTCAGTTCGTTCACGTTCAAATCCCCTCACTTTCCGACAGGATCCTCCGCAGACCCTTCAGTATCTGCGATATGGAAGATGATGTCCTCACCATCGTTTATAAGATCGTCGGTGTCGGAACCGCGCGGCTTGCGGATGCTGTTCCCGGAATGATGTGCAGCATCATGGGACCTCTCGGAACCTTCTTCCCCGAACCGGAAGATGGAAAGATCCCGGTTCTCATTGACGGCGGCTACGGTGCCGCTGCAACGCTCCCCATTGCCCGCCGCTGGAAACAGAAAGGGATCCTGCTTCTTGGCGCAAGAACGCAGGATGATGTTCTTCTTACGGAAGAGTACAAGGCTTGCGGTTACGATGTCCGCGTGGCAACTCAGGATGGTTCTGTCGGGACAAAAGGTCTTGTGACGGAGCTGATTCCCGGCGCGATTGCCGATACCAACGGAAAATGTGTGTTCTACTCCTGCGGTCCCAACGGAATGCTCATGGCTGTGGGCAAACTCTCTCTGGAACAGAATGTGGAATGTTATCTGACACTTGACCATCAGATGTGCTGCGGAGTCGGTGCATGTTTTGCCTGTGTTGTTAAAGTGAAATCCGATTCTTCGCCGGATGGCTGGAGATACTCCAGAAGCTGCTGCGAAGGACCTGTCTATCCCGCCAAGGAGGTGTGGTATGCCTGATCTCTCTGTCAAACTGGGTCCTCTGACCCTGAAAAATCCTGTAATGACCGCTTCCGGAACATTCGGTTACGGAATGGAATATGAAGGCTTCTTCCCGCCGGAAGATCTTGGAGCCGTTGTTGTAAAAGGCGTTACGACCCGTCAGGTTCACGGGAATCCCACGCCCCGCGTCGCGGAAGTCGTCAGCGGTATGCTGAATGCCATCGGTCTTCAGGGACCCGGCGTGGATAAATTTCTGCACGATGACCACTATTTGCCCGGACTGCGGAAACGCGGTGCGACTGTGATCGTCAATATCTGGGGCAGAAGTCTTGATGAATACCGCGAAACGGCGGAAAAACTGGAAGCGGAATCCGATGGTATTGCCGCACTTGAGATCAACGTCTCCTGTCCGAACGTGAAAGAGGGGGGGATCTCCTTCAGTGCTGATCCGCAGAAGATGGCTGGTGTGATCTCTGCTGTCCGCAATGCCACAAAGATTCCCATCATTACCAAACTCAGCCCCAACGGTGCGATCCCTGTTTTTGCAAAGGCTGCCGAAGATGCCGGAAGTGACATGCTTTCTATGATCAATACGATCCCGGCGATGGCGATCGACATTGAAACACACCGTCCGAAGCTTGCTAACGTGACCGGAGGCTTGAGCGGACCTTGTGTCAAGCCTGTGGGGATCAAAGCGGTCTACGATGCTGCAAAAGCGGTTAAGATCCCCATTATCGGTATGGGCGGGATCGAAACCTGGCGTGATGCTGCGGAATATCTGATAGCCGGAGCCTCTGCAGTGGCGGTGGGAACTGCCACATTCACCAATCCCATGGCTCCCATCGAAGTCGTTCGCGGTTTGGAACAGTGGCTGGAACGGCTCGGTGCAAAATCTGTTTCCGAAGTGATCGGAACCGTGAACCTTTAAGGAAAACTCCATGAATCACGATTTTTTCCCTTCAGACGAATTGATCCGCCGGGCAGGAACGGGTGACCTTGATGCGGCTGTTGAGCTGGATCATGCAGGTTTTCTTGTTCAGCCCGGAGAAAATGCAGAAACGTATGCCGCCCGTATTGCAGAAGTCAAAAAGCATGGTTTGCAATTCTATGACCGGTTCGATAAGAAGGGAAAACTGGAAATTTTTCCGGGATTGAACGTGGATCTGAAGAATCAAATCCCGCAGGAGATTCTGGAAGAGGCGACTGCGCGGACGGAAGAAGCGTATCAATTTTCTGTCCGCTGGGTTCCCGGCTTTTTTCCTGACCGGGAGTTCGGGATCTTCTGGGGCGGATGTGCCGTCTGGGAAGAGGAAAATCCGACTCCGGTGATCGTGATCCGTAAAAATTTTGCAAAACGGGCAAAATGGTTCATCTATGACCGTGCCGAATTGATTTCTCATGAGTTCTGCCATGCGGCGCGGATGCCCCTGATGGATCAGGAACTGGAAGAACATTTTGCCTATGGGATTTCTAAAAAATGGCTGCGCCGCGCCATCGGGAACTGTTTTCAGAAAGATCTTGATGCGATCCTGTTTGTGATTCCGGCAGTTCTTCTTGCGCTGGTGCAGGCAGCAATAACGATCCTGCAGCTGAATAATTCGCTCATTCTCCCCTTCTGGATCCTTGCTCTGGCATGGCCCGTGTATCTGATCATCAGAAACATTATTCAGACCAGCCATTACAAAGCCGCGAAACGGAATCTTGAGAAGGCAGGTTTTCGCAATGCAAGAGCGATTCTGTTCCGTTCGGTGTATGAAGAAATCTGCACCTTTTCCAAAACGAAACCTGATCAGCTCCGTGCTCTTCTGAAAGAAAAAGCGGAACAGGAGTTCCGCTGGAACGTGATCCTTCAAACAGAGAGAGTTCCGGAATAATCTTTTGCTTTTTGAGCGACACGTTTCCAGAAATTTTCCATTTTTTGAATTGCTTTCCTGTGCCCGAGGCGCGCTGCTTCCATGTAATATGGGACTGCAATTTCAGAAGAAAAATACGCTGTATTCTTCCGGAAATGTCCGGCAGGAATACAACGTATTTTTTGAAAATCAGAGCACTCTTATTCGTATCTCAGGGCTTCGATTGGGTCAAGACGTGAGGCTTTCCACGCAGGGTAGAAACCAAAGATGATCCCGACTGCTGCGGACGTTACAACCGCGGCAATGATCGCACCCGGGGAACTTTCAGTGGGCCACTGCATCAGTTTGCTTACAAGATATGCCCCGCCGCGCCCGAGAAGGATCCCGATGATCCCGCCGAAAAGACAGAGAACTGTCGCTTCCACCAGGAACTGACGCAGTATATCTTTGCTTCTTGCACCAACTGCCATGCGCAGCCCTATCTCACGGGTCCGTTCCGTAACAGAAACAAGCATGATGTTCATGATCCCGACTCCGCCGACAACAAGAGAGATCATGGCAATACAGAGCAGAAGATTTGTCATGACTGTGCTGGTCGTCTGCAGGGTGTTCGCCATTTCCGAGAAGTTACGGACACGGAAATCATTTTCTGCGCCGGGACGGATTTTGTGCCGTTCCCGCAGGAGCTGGGTGATCTCTTCCAGCGCATCGTTGACCAGATCCGGCGAGACTGCCTGAACCATGATCTGGTCGATGGAAGTGAATCTGGGCGCAAGGAGAGAATCTTTCACCTGCGTTTCCGAACGTTCCGGATAGAATGCAGTTCCTGTGGAAGGATAGAGATCCCCGGTGGAGATATCGCTGTTTCCGGAGGAGCTGGAAGTGCTTGTCCGGTTTCCGGTCACACGGTAACGCAAAGTGGTCCACGGTGCCAGGATCACATCATCCTGATCGAACCCCATCATGTTTGCCCCTTTGGAGGGCAGGACACCGATGACGCGGAAGTTGACTTTTCCGATACGGATCTCTTCGCCGATGGGGGAAACTCCCTCACCGAAGAGTTCGCGGCGGACAGTATTTCCGATCAGGCAGACCGTGTTGGAAGTCTGCACGTCTTCATCGGTGAAAAGTTCGCCTTCCGTGGGCATTCCGAAGTTCTGGACTTTTACATATTCGGGCGTGGAACCGTGAATGTTCCAGGGATTCCAGTTTTTGTTTCCGGCAACGACCTGAACGCGTGCGGTCACGATGGGAGCCGCTGTTCCGACGGAGCTGCACTCTCTGACGATTGCTTTGTAATCATCGGGCGTGAGAGTCATTGCACTCCCGGACCCGGAGCTGATCCCGCCTTTATTGGTATGGGAGGGCATAACCAGCAGGTTTCCTGCACCCATCTGGGAAATGGAACGGGCAATGGAGTTGGAAGAACCCTTTCCGATCTCTGTCATAGCGATCACCGCAGCGATCCCGATCACGATCCCCAATGTTGTCAGCAGGGACCGAGTGGGATTCCGGCGCAAGGCATGAAATGCCAAAGTAAATGTTGTAAAAAATCTCATGATTTTATCATCCCGTCTGCGAGGCGGATCACCCGCTTGGCGCAATCTGCAGTTTCCTGAGAGTGCGTGACCAGAATAATGGTGATCTTTTCCCGGCTGTTAAGTTCCGTAAACATGTTCATGACTTCAATACTTGTCTGAGAATCCAGGTTTCCCGTGGGTTCGTCAGCGAACAGGACCGGCGGATTATTGATGAGCGCGCGGGCGATGGCAACGCGCTGCTGCTGTCCTCCGGAGAGCTGGGAGGGATGATGTTTCATCCGCTCTTTCAGTCCGACTTTCTCCAGCATGGCGCGTCCCCGTTCCAACCGTTCTTTCATGGAAAGTCCGTTGGCGGTATAGGTCAGGGGCATGATCACGTTTTCCAGTGCGGAGGTTCGCGGAAGAAGATTGAAGTTCTGGAAAACGAAACCGATCTTTTTATTCCGGAGCATAGCACGTTCATCATTGGTAGCCCGGGAGATATCTTTTCCCTCGAAGAGATATTCGCCGCTGCTGGGGCGGTCCAGACAGCCCAGAATGTTCATGAGCGTACTCTTCCCGGAACCGGATTCTCCCATGAGAGCAACGTATTCCCCCTGCTCGATCTGAAGAGAGATCCCCTTCAGGACCGGAACTTCCAAATCTCCGCCGATCCGGTAGATCTTTTTAATATCTTTCAGTTGAATCAGCATGTTTTCACCCCCGTTTACCGTTTCTTTCTGGGTCCCATCTTCGGCAGGAACGGAGAGGATTCACCGCCCTGTTTTGCCGGAGCTGCCGCCGCACTGGCAGGAGCAACCCCGTTGAC
Source organism: Lentisphaeria bacterium (assembly GCA_017456495.1). Lineage (GTDB taxonomy): Bacteria > Verrucomicrobiota > Lentisphaeria > Victivallales > UBA1829 > SIG79. The sequence continues at coordinate 15,113 of JAFTJI010000120.1, forward strand.
CAGAACTGTACCTTCCGGCAGATCCGTTTCGATTGCTGTATGGATCCCGTCTGTCATAATGATCTTGACTTCGTGAGGAACAGGCTTGTTATCCGCTCCGAGAACCCAGACGGTTCCTTTTCTTCCCCGCTTCTGACCTCTGAGTTCCTTGGAGGGAGCCCAGCGGAGCGCAGCATTGGAAACGACTTTTGCATTCTTTGCAGAACGGATGATGAATTTTGCGTTTGCTGTCAGGTACGGGATCAGACGGAGATTGGAGTTATCCACCTGAACCTCAACAATATAAGTGACAACGTTCTGCGTCAGAGATGCGTTCAGACGGATCTTTCCGACGACTCCGTGAAACTTTTCACGGGGGAAGGTGTCAACAGTGAACTCCACTTTCATGCCTTCTTTGATCTTTCCGATATCTGCTTCGTTGACAGATACCCAGACCTGCATCTTCTTCAAATCTTTGGCAATGAGGAACAAACTCGGAGTGTTCATGCTGGAGACAACTGTCTGCCCCACATTCACGCGGCGGTCGATCACGACTCCATCCACAGGAGATTTGATAGTGCAGTAGTTCAGGTTGCTCAACTCTTTTGCAAGCTGAGCTTCTGCTGCCTGGCATGCGGCTTCAGCCTGTTTGACACTTGCTTCTCCGACTTTGATGTTGGCTTCAGCAACTTTCTTTTCGGCGACAGCTGTATCATAGTCAGCTTGTGCCATTGCACCTTTCGGCAGGAGTTTCTGAGCACGTTTCAAGTTCTCTTCTGCCAGTTTCAGTTTTGCCCGGAGCTGAAGAAGATCCGCCTGAGCACGGGTCAATTCAGCCTTCCGCTGAAGAAGATTTGCCTGAGCAGACTTTACCGCCGCAGTATAAAGGGTATCGTCAATGTGCGCAAGAACCATGCCGGCAGTCACCCGGGAACCATAGTCAATACTGCGTCCTTCGGTATCTTTACCGAACACCCGGATCATTCCCTGAACCTGGGCTCCGACGTTGATCAGCTCTTCCGGCTCCACGGTTCCTGTCGCAGAAATGGAATCTGTCACATCTCCTACAGAGATTTTTTCGGTGTAAAAATTCTGTTTGACCGTAACTTTTTTCTGTGTGAAATAGCGGTAACCGCCATAAGAAGCCCCGCCGAGAACGAGGACGATCAAACCGTACTTGAGAAATGTTTTTGCTTTCATTCTGAGAAACTCCCCTTGTCAAATTGTTTCAGTTTACGACAATAAAAACGATAATACGATATACTTTATTGTTCAGGTGTTAAAATATTTTTTACTTTTATGAGGCTGGAAGGTGTCATCCCAAACGAAAAAATCCTCTGTAATAAGCAGTGAAACGGTTTTATTTTCCTGCAGCTCTCAGACAGAAAGAGAGAAAAAAACGTTCATATCTCCGGTGATCAGGTTGTTTTTTCTGAAAACTGACGTATATTACCAAATGGAGATGGGGCGGCGGTCGCTTTGCATTGCAAAGAGGAAAGTCCGGACCCCACAGAGCAGGGACCCCTCCCGTAATCGGAGGGTGCCGCGGACCATATGCCGCGGAAAGGAAAGCGCAACAGAAAGGAAACCGCCTGATTCGTCAGGTAAGGGTGAAACGGCGGGGTAAGAGCCCGCATCCGGCAGGAGTAATCCGGCAGGAAAGGCAAGCCCGTCCCGGAGCAAGGTCAAATAGGGAATGAGCTGCTGCTCGCAGCGTTTGAATTCCGGGTTCTGGCCGCACAGACAGATGATCGCCGCTCCCTTCGGGGAGTCACAGAAACCGGCTTATGCCCCATCTCCGCTTTTTCTGCTTTTTTTTGTATATCCGCATCTTATTTTTCTTCCTTTTGCTTGAAACAATGGTTTTACCGGACTATATTACCCGTGAAAAACAGAAAATCATTCAGATAATCCCAAAAAGGAGCTATTTATGCGGACAGAATCCATGAACGCCTTTGAGGCAATTGATTTCCCGAAACATAATTCATTGTCACTGGCAGAAGAAGTTTCCAGCTTCGAACCTTGGAACATGCCGGAAGTCACTCTCAACCTGAAAAATGCTGAACTCCCTTACGCCGCAGAAGGTTCTCTGAAACGCCACTTCACCATCGCGGAAAACGGAACGCCTGTCATTACCAGAAAAGATCCGTCTCTCAAGTCAGAAGAATTTATTCTGGAACGGAAAGAAGATTCTGTTACGATCACCGCTGCCGATGATTCCGGATTCCGTTACGGAGCTTGCGAACTGGAAGAACGGATCCGCAATGGTGAATACGGCACATTCCATGAAGTTCCCGCAATTCCCCGCCGTATCACCCGCTGTTTCTTTGCCCCGAACACCAGACCGCCCCTGAGGCTGGATGAACTGCTGGATGATTATGATTACTACCCTGAAGCATACCTCGACAGGATCATGCACGACCGTCTCAATGGTGTCTGGCTCACGATCTATCTGAACGATATGCCCTGCAGCTTCTTCCCGGAACGGGGAAAAGATGCTCCCCGGATCCTCGGGAAACTGCAGAAAGTCGTGGATAAATGCGCTTTGTACGGGATCAAATGTTATCTTTACATGGCAGAACCCAGAATGTTCAAAGAAGGCTCCTGGAAAAGCGGAACTCCCGAAGATCTGGCACGCCATCCGGAACTGGGCGGTCACAGCAGCGGCGGAGTCACTGCATTCTGTACCTCTGCCCCCGCCGGACAGCAATATCTTCAGGAGACCATCGGTCACATCTTTTCCACTGTTCACGGGCTGGGCGGCTTGATCAATATCATGTGTATGGAAGCTGCATTCCCCTGCGCCATCTGGAAACTTTACGAGCATATTCAGAAATGCAACTGTCCCCGCTGTTCTGAACGGAACTTTGCGGAACTCTTCAGTGAAATCGCAAAAGTCATGACCGATTCCATGAAGAAATATCAGCCCGATGCAGAGTTCTTCGGCTGGTTCTATGCTTCCAACCATATCGCAACGGAACCGGAACATGAGCTCCGTCTGAAAATCGCCGAAGTCTGGCCCGAAAATGCGGAGCTGCTCCACAATCTTGAAACCGGCGGACACAATCCCCAGCTGGGGCGCGATCATCTGGTTCAGGATTACTCCCTCTCTTACGCCGGACCTTCCGAATATTTCATGGAATACGCCTCCAAGCGCCGTTCCTTTGCCGCTAAAATGCAGACCGGCTGTTCTCATGAAGATGCCACTGTTCCGTACCTGCCCGTTCCCGGGATCCTCTACGAACGGTATAAAAATCTCCGTCAGATCAACTGCAGCGCAGTCATGCAGTGCTGGTACTTCGGCTGTGCGCCGGGGATCATGAACCGGGCTGCCGGACGTCTCTCTTTCGATCCGTTTCCGGCAACGGAAGATGAATTTCTGCTGGAACTTGCCAAACCGCTGTGGGGTGAAACTGCTCCCCTCGCCGCAGAAGCATGGAAAAAACTCGGAAACGGTTACCGCTGGTTCCCCGAAAATCTTATGTTCAAATGGTTCGGTCCCATGCACAATTCCGTTGTAACACCCTGGTATCTCTATCCGGCAGACCTTCCGGTGGCTCCCAGTTACACTCAGGCGTTCCCGAAAAACTCCGGCGACCGCTTCGGGGAATACTTCGGCTTTGAACATACGCTCGACGAAATCTGTCAGCTGACCAAAATGATGGAAGGTCCCTCTCTGGAAAGTGCCGCTCTGATCGCCAAAGCCGCAAGAACCCCGGATCAGAAGAAAGAAGCTCAGCTGGTGGAGGCGATTGCCATCCAGACTTCCAGCATGCGCCGTTTGTTCGATTTCTATAAGGCACGCGAAGAGATGATCTACTTCCGGAAAGATCACAAAGCGTTGATGCACAAACTCATTGCAGACGAAATCAAAGATACGCTCCGCATGGCGGAACTTTGCGAACAGGATTCCAGACTGGGATATCATGCCGAAGTGGAAAGTTTTCTCTTCTTCCCCGAAAAACTCCGCGCAAGGGCTGTACTTCTGCAGGAGTGCGATGCGGAAATCGACTCCTTTGATTACGATGCAGATGTCCTGAAAGCATATCGCGGAGAGACCGGAGAAATCTACCCGCTTTTGCCCGAATCAGAGGCAAAGACCTTTGATCTTGACGGTACGACTGGAAAAGTCTATGCGGAAGGAAATAAGATCGTCATGGAATTTTTCAAGTTCGCAGCTCCCGCTCATGTGGAATTTGAACCGGGCAGAATGATGCGGATCATTGAATCCAATATTTCTGCCGACACCCATGATCACGGTTCCGACTGGGTGGAAGGTCTGACCATCACCCACGCCAACGGCGGCGCAAAACTGGCTTTTGACCGCGGTTTCTACCGTCAGTGGCGGATGGATGATTCCATGCCCTACCGGTTCAACATCAGCAGCGGTTCCGCAGCATTGAAGCCCCGTTCCCCGTGGCCCTACCGTCTGTCTGTCGGCTCCGCCAGCGCAGAAGAACTCATTATGCTTAAATAAGTTCAACAAGCGTAAAAGAGAACGGGAAGACAAGAAAAAATCAAGAATTTTTTCTCTTGTCTCCCCGAACCCCTCTTTTCGTTTTTCTGCCGTCTGAATTAATCTCTGTGCCGCCGCAGCAATCGTTTTTCGATCCATTCCAGACTCTTCATCAGGAATGTTTTTTTCGATACGATCGCGCCTTTCGGACAGTGTTCCTGACAGCAGTAACAGCGGATGCAGGTATCAAGATGGAAGACGGGATTTCCGTTTTTCATTTTCAGAGAGTGAGGCGGACACATTCTTTCACACATTCCGCAGCCAATGCACTTTTTCGGGTCAAGCAGCGGACGGGAAAGCATTGTTTTCCGCATCCATTCCCGGATTCCCGGCGGAAGTGTCAAGCCCCAGGAAAGCATGATTCCCGGCGGATCAGGAAGAACAAGCGGGAGAGCCTCAGGAATATCCCCAACATTCCGGTATTCTGTACACAAATTCCGTTTTCCGGCGTTTTGGATCAGCAGAAGATCTTTTACGCCCAGCAGTTCCGCAACGGAACGGTCCAATGCCAGAGAATCGGTACTTCCTGCAAAGAAATTCCGTTCTGCCGGATTCCCGCTGCCGGGACCGTTGCCTTCCATACAGATCACGCCGTCAGCAATGTTGAAATCGGGTTTGACCCGCAAATAAAGATCCAGAAGAAGGTCTGCAAACTGTTCAAAATCCCGTCCGACAGCCAGGTGCCAGCCGAGCCGTGCGCTGCCGTTGACCAACCCGAAAAGGTTTTTCACGCAAAGGGTAAGGGTCATCATGGCATGGGTTTTGACTTTGCAGATATCACAGACAAAGTCATATTCTTTGAACTCTGCCGCAATTTCCAGATCATGAAAACGGACTTTCTCTTCCGTTTCCTGACGGCAGTAGTTTTTGAACGTTTCGCAGTAAACTCCAAGCTCTTTCAGTTCGTCCAGGATCCCCATTGCCTGAAGAATGGCGGGGACAGTCTGGACCGCAGGGTTTTCCAGAAGAGCGACCTTTGAAGCACCGGCAGCTTTGAAGATTTTTGCGGTCTCCACGATCACTGCCGGATGCACACAGGCGATATCATCGGGTCTGCGCCATGCAAGAAGATTTGGCTTGAGCATGACACTTTTTCCCTGTACGCCGCCGCGTTCTTCGATCTGGGGCAGAAGAACCGCTTCGATCGCAGCTCTGCAATCCTGATAATCTGCTGATTTTGAATAGTAAACAGTAGTCATTACTGATGAGCGTTTTCAGAGGTTGGAAATTTTCCGGACCGGACATCTTCCACATAGCTGGTAAAAGCATTTTCCATGATGGAAGCCAGATCGGCATAGCGTTTGGCATGTTTCGGGAGATATCCGGAAAGTCCGAGGATATCGGTCACGACCTGAACCTGTCCGTTACAGCCTGCACCGGAACCGATCCCGATAGTGGGAATGGAAAGAGCCTGCGTGATCTTTTCTGCGACAGGAGCGGTCACACACTCCAGAACGATCATGAACGCTCCGGCTTCTTCCAATGCCAAAGCCTCTTGCATCAACCGTTCAGCGGCATCCCCGGAACGTCCGGCGATTCTGTAACCGCCCTGAACTTTCACCTGCTGCGGACACAGTCCGATATGGGCACAAACCGGAACTCCGGCAGTCGTCATGCGCTTGACCAGCGGAACGACTTCCATGCCGCCTTCCAGCTTCACTGCGTCGCAGCCGGCATCCTGAAGATATTTTGCCGCATTGAGAAGAGCCTGCTCTTCTGATGCGTGATAGGACATGAAAGGCATATCTCCGATCACAAAGGCGTTGCTGCGTGTCCCGCGCACAACTGCACGGCAATGATGAAGAGACTCTTCCATTGTCACCGGGATGGTTGTTGTATAGCCGAGAATCGCATTCCCGACGGAATCACCCACAAGGAGAAGATCCACGCCGCACTTTACAGCCAGAGCCGCAGTCGGGGCATCGTAAGCGGTCAACATGACAACTGGTTTCTGTTCCCGCTTCATTTTCCGGAAGGTGGAGACACTTGGTTTCTGTTCTGCCATTTCAAGCTCCTCTATCGTAAATGGTTATCAGTTCCGCAGACTCTGCAGCGGTGCGGGGATCCGTCCGCCGCGATGGATCATAACTCCGGGGGAGTATTTGGAGACCGGGATCACCGGTGCTTCCCCGAGCAAACCGCCGAAAGAGACAGTTTCGCCCGTCTTTCCGACAGGGATCAGACGAACCGCTGTAGTCTTGTTGTTCACAACACCGATGGCAATCTCATCCGCAATGATCCCGGAGATCACTTCCGCAGAAGTATCGCCCGGTATAGCGATCATATCAAGACCCACAGAGCAAACTGCGGTCATCGCTTCCAATTTTTCAATCGACAACGCTCCGCAGCGGGCGGCTTCGATCATTCCGGCATCTTCGGAAAGCGGAATAAATGCACCGGAAAGTCCGCCGACATGGGAGGATGCCATCACTCCGCCTTTTTTTACGGCATCGTTGAGCATGGCAAGTGCCGCAGTCGTTCCCGGACAGCCGCATTTTTCCAAGCCGATGGCTTCCAGAATTTCAGCCACAGAGTCGCCAATGGCAGGTGTGGGCGCAAGAGAGAGGTCAACGATCCCGAAAGGAACACCAAGCCGTTCACTTGCAACACCGGCAACCAGCTGTCCCATACGGGTAATCTTGAACGCAGTCTTCTTGATGGTTTCAGCGATTTGAGTCAAATCGCATGTTCCTGCACGGCGGATCGCAGAGGCGACCACACCGGGTCCGGAAACACCGACATTGATCACTGTTTCCGGTTCGCCGGAGCCGTGAAACGCTCCAGCCATAAAGGGATTATCTTCCGGAACATTGGCGAAGACAACCAGCTTTGCACAGCCGATGGCACTGCGGTCAATGGTTCTGGCGGCAGTCTCTTTGATGATCTGTCCCATCTGCGCCACAGCATCCATATTGATCCCGGCTTTGGTGGAGGCAACATTGACAGAAGAGCAGACCCGATCCGTTACGGAGAGAGCTTCCGGAATGGACTGGATCAGCGCGCGGCTTCCGTTGGAGAAACCTTTCTGAACCAATGCGCTGTAACCGCCGATAAAGTTGATTCCCAGATCTTTGGCGGCACGGTCAAGAGTCTTTGCAATGGCAACCGCTCCGTCAGGATCGAGTCTGCCGCAAAGGAGAGAAACAGGAGTAACGGAAACGCGCTTGTTGATGATGGGGATCCCGTATTCTTTTTCGATATCTTCCCCGGTCTTCACAAGGTTTCCGGCGCGGGTCATGATCTTGTCATAAACCCGGCTGCAAACGGAGTCAACGGAATCACCCATGCAGTCATAAAGGGAGATCCCCATAGTAATGGTACGGATGTCAAGACATTCGTCTTTGATCATTCCGATCGTTTCGAGAATATCGTTGATGTCAGCCATGAAAGCACCTCATCAGATTCTGTGCATGGAATTGAAAATATCCTCATGCATTGCACGGATTTCCAGATTTTTCTCCTTGCCCAGCGCGGACATGCGGTCAACAAATTCCGTGAAAGGAATGTTGATTTTGTCGATATCCGTAATCATGATCATGGTGAAATAATCCTGAAGAACGGTCTGGGAAATATCCAGAATATTGACACCGCAGACAGCACATTCGTTACTGACCTGCGCAATGATCCCGACGGCATCTCTGCCGACAACACTGACAACTGCTCTCATCGTTGACTCCTTTGTATGTCAGGTCTGTTCCCGATCAGGGGTGGTATTTGGGGAAGCGGAAAAAACTTTTGAGGAAAGTCTTTTCCGCTTCCCCAAGCCCCATCACCTTTTTCAAACCTTTTTGCGGCATATCAATTTTTTGCAAACAAAAAATTAATATGCCATCATAAAAAGTTATAAATTGCAAGAACTGCCTGCACGGGAAACAGAGTTATAATATTAAAAAGCACAAAAGGGAGTCTCTGCATTCATCAGAGACTCCCGGAAAAGCAAATCTCTGATAATCAGAGAGTATTTGCAATCAGAGCGGTGAAGGAATCAGCCTTGAGAGCTGCTCCGCCGATCAGACCGCCGTCGATATCTTTCTGAGCGGTGAGTTCTTTGGAGTTGGAATCCTTCATGCTGCCGCCGTACTGGACGGTGATCTTTTCAGCAACTTCTGCACCGTAGAGATCGGTGAGAGTCTTGCGGATGAATTCGTGGGTTTCCTGAGCCATTTCGGGGGTAGCGGTCTTGCCGGTACCGATTGCCCAAACGGGTTCGTAAGCCACGGTGATCTTCAGCATATCGTCAGCGGAAACGCCTGCGAAAGCACCTTTGATCTGCTTGTCGAGGACAGCATTGGTGGTTCCGTTTTCGCGTTCTTCGAGAGTTTCGCCAATGCAGACGATGGGCTTCAGGTTGTACTTGAGAGCAGCCATGATGCGCTTGTTGACGGTTTCGTCGGTTTCGCCGAAATACTGTCTTCTTTCGCTGTGACCGATGATCACATATTCAACACCGATTTCCTGGAGCATTGCGCCGGAGATTTCACCGGTGAAAGCACCATTGTCTGCCCAGTGGATGTTCTGAGCACCGACTTTGATGTTGGAGCCTTTGAGGACTTCAACTGCGGTGGTGAGGCTGGTGAAGGTGGGGCAAACTGCGATTTCGACTTTGTCGCCGAACTGAGCGCAGGAGGCTTTCAGTTCTTCACAGAGCGCTTTTGCTTCTGCAGCGGTCTTGTTCATTTTCCAGTTGCCAGCAATAAAAATCTTTCTTGCCATTTTCATTTCTCCTATTGTATGTTCGATTTGTCTATGATCTGTCTGCAGTGACCATACGGCTGAATTTTTCACAGCGGGTATAGGACTCTGCAAGAAATTCACGGAGCTTGTTTTCAGGCTGTTCTTCCGGTTTCAATTCCGGGTTCCAGTACGAAGTCTGCTGAATCAGAACTTCGTAACTCATAGGGCGGATGGAACCGTCTTTCCCGGGTTTGACATAAGACGATCCGGCAATGATTTTTGCCAACCGTTCCCAATCGACCGTTCCCGTGAATGGCGGTCGGTGACTGTCACTCAAACCATCATTGTCGTGCAGATGCACCGCCTGAAGACGATGCTTCCACTTTTCCAGATGGTCCAGTCCTTCGCCCGGATGCGGCGGATCAAATGTCCAGCGATCCCCAACATTTCCATGTCCGGAATCGTAAGTGAAACCGAGATATTCTTCGGGATAAGTGTTCAAAAGATCGGCAATGGTCTCGAATGTATCGCAAACCGTATTTTCTACAGCGATCCGGACTTGATTTTTTTCAAGAACCGGCATCAATTCATCCAGAGAACGTTTCAAAGCTTCATGGTGGGAAGTGATGACTTTCCGCTGTTCTTCAGTTGTAACAGTCCGATACCATGGAATATGCATGACTACCGAGCCGGATCCCTGCAATTCTGCAAACATCTCAACCCGGTTGATCACCAGTTCAACACCGGCTTTCCGCTCATACTCTTCCAATGATGCCCAATTTTTTTCTTTTCCTTCCGAACCATGGATATCCAACAGCTTCAATCCGTATGTTTTCAGCCATTCCCCACACTTTGCGATCTCGTACTTGCTGTAAAGAAAATCTGTATTCCAGTGATGACACCAGTGCAGATGTGTGAAACCGGCTTCAGAGAGAAGTTTCAAATAACGTTCCGGAGAACCTGTACTCAGCACGAAATTTGTATCGAGAGCGATATCCATGAAAAACCTTTTCAGGTTCCCGCAACCCGGAAAGATTGCGGGAAGATCAGCATAACACTGAAATTATTTGTCGTTCAAAGAAACAACGCCGGGGAGCTGTTTGCCTTCGAGGTATTCGAGAGAAGCACCGCCGCCGGTGGAGATGTGAGACATCTTGGCAGCCTGACCGCTCTTGTTGACAGCTGCAACAGAGTCACCGCCGCCGATGATGGAGACTCCGCCGTTCGCCTTGACTTCTGCAACTGCAGCACAGACACCGAAGGTTCCCTTGTTGAATTTTTCCATTTCGAAGCAGCCCATAGGTCCGTTCCAGACAACTGTCTTGGCAGCTTTGATGGCGTTGGAGTAGAGTTCGACAGTCTTGGGACCGATATCGAGACCCATCCAGCCTTCGGGGATATCCTGACCGACGATCTGGGTGTTCGCTTCTGCATCGAACTTGTCTGCTGCGACGTTGTCGACAGGGAGAAGGAAATCAACGCCCAGTTCTTTGGCTTTCTTGATCATATCAGCAGCATATTCGAGCTGATCGTTTTCGCAGAGGGAGTTTCCAACGTTGTGACCCATAGCCTTGAGGAAGGTGTAAGCCATACCGCCGCCGATGATCAGGGTGTTGACCTTGGTCAGCAGGTTGTTGACAACTGCCAGCTTGTCGGAGACTTTGGCACCGCCGAGGATCGCCACGAAGGGACGGACCGGCTTTTCAACTGCATTACCGAGGTAAGCAATTTCTTTTTCCAGAAGGAAACCGGCAACGGAGGTGGGGATGTATTTGGTGATGACAGCTGTGGAAGCATGTGCACGGTGTGCGGTTCCGAA
>JAFTJI010000121.1 GCA_017456495.1 Lentisphaeria bacterium
CACACCGGCTTTGGAGGCAGAGTAGTTTGCCTGTCCAACGTTACCCATTTTACCGACAACAGATGCCATGTTGACGATCTTACCGAATTTTGCCTTCATCATGGGACGGATGCAAGCCTTGGTGAAGTTGAACACACCCTTGAGGTTGACAGCCATGACAGAATCCCATTCAGCATCGCCCATGCGAAGCATGAGGGTGTCGCGGGTGATACCGGCATTGTTGACCAGAATATCGACTCTGCCGTATTTTTCCATAACAGCCTTGACAGCTGCTTCGCAATCTTCCATTTTAGCGACGTTTGCTGCAACGCCGAATGCATCGATTCCGTTTGCGCGGAATTCTGCTGCGGTTGCTTCAACAGCTTCGGGGCTGATATCGACAACAACAACTTTTGCGCCTTCAGATGCCAGTTTTTCGCAGATGGCTTTTCCAATACCGCGTGCACTTCCGGTAACGATGGCAACTCTGCCTTCAAGATTGTTTCCCATTTTTCTCTCTCCTTAAATTCCGTTGATATTTACAAGTTGTTTTGTTGCATCTGTCCGTTTGACAAGTCCGGTCAGCACGTTGCCGGGACCGAATTCGACAAACTGTTCTGCGCCGGCGGCGATCATCGCCCGGACACATTCTTCCCAGCGGACGCTTCCTGCGACCTGTCCGGCAAGATTTTCTTTAATGACAGCCGGATCATTTTCAAATTTTCCGGTGAAGTTCTGAGCGACCGGGATCGCAGGTGCGGAAACAGGGGTTTCCGCCAGAGGTCCGCGGAGTTTTTCTCCGGCAGAAGCCATCAGACGGGAGTGGAACGCACCGGCAACATTCAGCGGCAATGCGCGTTTCATACCTTTTTCCTTCAACATACCGCAAGCCTTGACAACGCCTTCTTTTTCTCCGCTGATCACGATCTGACCGGGGCAGTTCAGGTTGGCAACGTCAATACCGCATTCTGCGCAGACTTCTGCGATGACAGCAGGATCTCCGGCAAGGATACTTGCCATTCCGCCGGTGGTTGCACGGCAGGCTTCATCCATGAAAAGTGCCCGCTGTTCCAGAAGCTTCAAACCATCTTCAAAAGTAAAGAATCCGGCTGCTGCCAATGCGGAATATTCACCGAGACTCAGACCGGCGCAGCCGATCACTTCATCCGGATCGCCGCCGTTCTTTTCCCGGTAGTATGCAAGACATGCCATGCTTGTAGTATAAATCGCCACCTGGCAGTACTTGGTTTCGGTCAGTTTTTCTGCGGGACCATTGAAGCAGACATCGGAGACGCTCCAGCCGAGAATCTCATCTGCCTTGTCATAAACAGCCTTGGCGGCAGGGGAATTTTCGTAAAGATCTTTTCCCATGCCAACGGTCTGTGCGCCCTGTCCGGAGAAAATATATGCTGTTTTCATAATCAGACTCCTTCGCCGGTAACGACCGCTTTCGGTTCGATTTCGGCGTCGTGAATGTTTTTATCTTTTTTGTGCCAGGTATCAATGATCGGGGTTGCAATGTAAAGGGTGGAGTAAACACCGGAAACCATACCGATCAGCATCACACATACAAAGTCGCGGATGCTTGCACCGCCAAAGAACAACTGCATCAGAACCACAAGCAGTGTGGTGAGAGTTGTCAGCATGGTTCGTGCAAAGGTCTGGTTCAAACTGAGGTTGATGATCTGGGAATAGTTCATTCCTTTTTCAATTCTCAGGTTTTCGCGGATACGGTCAAAGTTGACGATGGTATCGTTCACAGAGTAACCGATCAGAGTCAAACCGGCAGCCACCACGTTCATGGTGATCTGTCCGCCGCACATCACATAGAGTCCGACACCGATGATCACGTCATGGATCACTGCAACGTTTGCCGCGATAGAGTAGGAGAACTGGAACCGCAGAGTCAGGTAGAAAATCATACCGAGCACTGCCAGACCGAGAGAGAGCATTGCGGATTTCGCAAAGGTCCATCCGATCAAAGCTCCGAGGGTGGACTGTTTTTCACCCACAAATTTTGCATCGGGATATGCCCCGTTCAGAATTCCGACAATCGTGCTCATCTGCTGTTCTGCTGCAATGGTTTCCGTCTTTTCAGTGGGACGGCAGAGAACTTCCAGTTTTCTGGCAGATTCGCTGACAGAACCGGAGGATTTGTAAAGGACCTTTACATCGTAGCCGGATTTTGTAAGAACCGCTGCAATGTCTTCCGCAGGGATCGCTTTGCTGTATCCGAGCTCAATCTGGGTACCGCCTGTGAAGTCGATCCCGAGAATATCTTTGCCGCGGATTCCGCAGGTCACAAGAATCGCAATGATCAGGATTCCGGAGAGACAAAACGCAATCTTGCGGGGGCTGAGGAAGTCA
>JAFTJI010000122.1 GCA_017456495.1 Lentisphaeria bacterium
CTTTTGTGAGATTGTCCTTCAGGATCTGATAAAGCTGACGGGTCTGTTCATTCCGGAAGTAGTACCACTCTTTCGGATATTTCTGAACAAGGGCGACCGGAGAGAGCTTTTCCGGTTTGATTTTTGCAAATTTGAAGAAAGCTGCAAGACATTCTGCGCAGTAGCACTGAATGCAGTAATCGGCTTCGATATCAATATCCAGCCAGGTTGCACCGGCTTCTGCAGCTTCTCTGCCCAGCTTCAGCAGCTTTTTGTAAGGATAACGTCCCGGCGTAATGACAGCTTGTGGACAGAATGCTCTGCCGTGGTAAGCCGCCTTGTTGATATATCGTCCGTTGACTCCATTGATCCCGGTAAGGAAGTCCCGGTCTTCGATTTTCTGATTTTTATCAATTCCCTGGGGATTGTACCAGAAGACGTGCATGAGGGAACCTCCGCCGAAAACATCGAAGCCGCCTTTGTCCCAGATATCTTTATACCCCCGGTTCGTGCCGGATGAAAGCTGGGTGTCAATTGCATCGACTTTCAAATCTTTGTAAAGCCGCGCCTGATCTGCAATCGCACGTCTGCTGTATGCAAACGCAGGAATATTTGTATGAGACTGAATTTTGATCCGGCTCTTTTGCAGACCGTTCAGATCCAGTTTGACCGGATAAACGCTGAATTGACCTTTATAAGGATATTTTCCGGTGAGCTCCCAGTAGACCATTGATTTTTCCGGGAGCGGCTTTGACGGTTTGACGATAAGTGTGACGATATTGTTTGACGTGCCGCCGAACATCCCGCCGGGGAGCGGCTTGGTCAGGGCAGGCTGTAAAACACTGGTCGGGACCGGAAGTTCATAACGGATATAATTTTTTCCGTTGATGACTTTTTTCTCTTTCTTGAATGTTGTACGGATCTCTGTCGGATTTTTCCAACGGTCCATGAGACCGGCTTCCAGCAACTCTATATCTTCCGGAATGGAGATGAAGAATTTTGTTCCGCTTGACTTCAGATCGAAGATCCGCTGTCCGACATAGAAAAAGTGGAAAGAGATATCGCTCATATAATCCTGATAGATGGAGAAATGGGCATCATCATAGATCAAAGCCGGGTGGGCATAGACTTTCACTTTCGGGGCTTCTGCCTGACAAATTGCGGCAAGTACAAGTACCGCAGCCAATAAGAGTTTCTTCATGTTCAAATACCGCTTTCTGTTGAACCGTTACGGAACCAGAACTTCTTGTGATTCGGGTATCCTTCCCAATATGAATGAACCGGAACATTGCCGGTATGTCCATCAAAATACAATACATTTGCTTTGTTGCCGTGTCTGTTTTCATTGACTTTTGTCTGATTGTTATAAGTCCAGCCGGCACCGGCGGAGGTGATGTTTGCCAAAGCAAGGCGTTCTCCGTTGGAAGTACCTCCTTTGGAATCAATGACAAGCCACATTTCAGTTGGATGTTTGATTGCTCTTGACTTATGGTGATTGGCAGAGTTGCAGGTATTGAATGCGGAAGCTGTATAGTCGCCTGTGCAGTAATTTCTTCCGTAAGACATTTCCCGGACACCTGTTTTGTAGCCGTTGTCGCCGGGGCATACGATCAGCTTGGACTTGGTAAAATTGGTTTGTCCATCAATGTAAAGAGTTGTTCTCCAGTTGAATCCTTTGCAGCGGATCGACGGAATGTAGCCGTCATTTTCCGGCATATACTGTATGTGAGCCAGTCCCATCTGTTTCAAATTACTGGTGCAGGAGGCTCCTTTGGCTGTGCTTCTTGCATTGTTCAGAGCCGGCAGAAGCATCCCGGCAAGAATTGCGATAATTGCTATAACGACAAGCAATTCGATCAGTGTGAATTTACAGTTTCTTTTCATAGACTGTACCCTTTCTTTTTTTTATGTAATTATTTGTTTTCTTTTCTGTACAATCTTTTGCGAAAGGTGCTTATCAAAAGATTTATATGATTTGACATAATATAGTCTTTCGGAAAATAAAATTCAAGAATAAAACGGAAGAATTTTGAAAAATAGTTGTAATTCTTTATGTTATAATAGTGTTATGAGTTTTGAAAATATTGCATGTTTTTATTTTACATCACTTGAAAAACGAAAAAATAATGATATATTCATATATATGAATTTTAGGAAGGTAAAGTATGAAAGCGCAATATCAGAAAATTTATGAGGATCTGGCAGAGAAGATCCGGAACGGGAGTTTCCCGGCAGGGAGCCGTTTGCCGACGGAGCCGGTCATGGCAAAAGAGTTCGGCGTATCTGTTGGAACATTGCGGAAAGCGATCGACCGTCTGGTTCTGGAAAAGAAAGTGAAACGGGAGCAGGGCAGGGGAACATTTGTCTCTTCCGGTTCATCTGTGCCGCAGTTTTATCATCATCCGGCTAAAAGTACTGAGTTTGTCTATGGTGCGTGTCAGTATCTTGGCGATCAGGAACAGGTGAATCAGGTTTTACTTGGAGATGAACGGAACTGCCGTTATCTGATCCTGCCGTCTCCGCTGGATATCAAGCCCATATTATCTTCCTTATATAATCAATGTTCTGTAATTCAGGCTCCTTTGACGGCGTTCAATGAGATGGAGGATTTTTTTCAGCCTCTGCCGGAAGAGCTGTTTGAAGATATCCCGGAACCGCTTTTGCGGCATTGCCGGAGCGTTGATGGGAAATTGCGGGTTTTTCCAATCATCCGGAATCAGACTCTATGCTATATCAACCGGAAAAATGCCGACCGTCACGGGATAAAAATTCCGGGGGATGAGTGGACCCTGGAAGAGCTTGTCGGGATGTGTAACCGGTTCCGGAAGGCGGATCCTTCTGTTACTCCGTTCGGGATCCTGCCCCTGGGGTCTCTCTGGTTTGATGTGCTCTTGTGGTACTTCGGCGGAGACTTTTTTGATCGGTGGGGAAATGTCTGGCTGCCGGAAGATCCGTTTTTTAAAACGGTTGATTTTTATCGTGAAATGCTGCGGAGCCGGAATGGAGTTTCAATTACAAGTATGCCCGGAACCTCTATCCGGGAGTTTATACAGAAGCCTTATGTTCAAATGTGCTTTTTCGGTCCGCGCGGTTGCATGGATTCCAAAGCCGGTGAGATGGAAGTTCATCCGTTGCCGGGCGGGATCGGCAGTTGTGTGATTTTTGCTTTGGGGATTCCCTGTAACGCTCCAATGCCGAAAGCTGCGCTGAACTTTCTGAAAAAACTGAAAGATCATCGTCTTTCAGAAATCCGTTCAGCAGCTCCGGCGGCGAACAAGGATATTGAACTCTGGTGTAAACGACAAAAAGTGAGCCGTGCTGAATTGTTTATGGAGTTTCCGGAAAAACAGCACTATCTTTCCAGCAGTTCTCACTATTACAGATGGGTCACTCCCGTATATCAGATGATCAATTACTGTCCAAACAGAGAGATTCCTGTGGAACATATCCACCGTGATATCCAGAATATTTTGCGGGATGCTGTACGAGTGAATATTTCTGATACATTCTGGACTTGATCAGAGGCAAATTGAATATACTTGATTAAAAATTTGACAAAGAGGAAAAGTTGTGCTAAATTACGGTATCCTAACCCCTAATAACGAGAGAAAGGAAGAGAGAAAATGGCAGAATTCAAACAACTGAATCCCCTGATGCAGCGCGGCGCAGAATTTTTAAACGTGAAGTACCCTGTGATCTGCGGCGCAATGACATGGGTTTCTGAACCGAAACTGGTTGCAGCTGTCTGTAATGCCGGATGTTTTGCATGTATCGCCGGAGGGAACGCTCCTACCGACATTTTGAAAAAGCAGATCGAAGAAACAAGAAGTTTGACAGACAAGCCTTTTGCAGTCAACCTGATCACGATTGCTCCTGCTTACAAAGAACATCTTGCCATGCTGAAGGATATCAAAGTTCCTTATATTGTCTTTGCCGGAAGTTTTCCGAAAGAAAAGGAAATCCTTGAGGCAAAAGAGACCGGCGCAAAGGTCATGTGCTTTGCCTCTACGATCTCCATTGCGGAACGTATGATCAAGTACGGTGCAGATTCAATCATTCTGGAAGGCAGCGAAGCCGGCGGTCACATCGGACATGTTTCCACTGTGATTCTGATGCAGCAGGTGCTGTTCCGTTTTGCCGATCAGGTTCCTATTTTTATAGCGGGCGGTATGTCCACTGGAAAAATGATGGCTCATGCGCTTCTGATGGGTGCTTCCGGTATTCAGATGGGAACCCGTTTTGTGATGACGGAAGAGTGCAATGTTCATCCGGCGTTCAAGGATGTATTCCGCAGAGCAGCCGCGCGCGATGCTGTTTCCACCCCGCAGTTTGACTCCAAATTACCGGTCGTGGCTGTCCGTTCTCTCCGGAACAAAGGTCTTGACAATTTCGGAAAACTTCAGCTGAAACTGTTGAAAGAGCTGGAAGCCGGAACTGTTCACCGTGCAGATGCTCAGGCGGAAGTGGAAAAATATTGGATCGGAGCATTGCGCCGTGCCGCTATTGACGGTGATGTCGATTTCGGCTCGTTGATGGCTGGTCAGTCTGTCGGTCTGGTTGATGAGATCATATCTGTCAAAGATTTGATCAACGAGATTCTGACAGATGCAGACGCAGAATTAGTTGCTGTGAAAAATAAACTTGCATAATTTTCACTGATCCGCTTGAAAAATCCCGGAATGTGTGTTATTGTTCCGGGATGTTCAACGAATTGGAGAAAAATCGAAAAATGGACTGTCAGAATACGATTAAGAGTGAAGTTTTTGTTTCCGGGATCGCGCTGCACACCGGTGTGAGAGCGAACCTGAGGATCCTCCCTGCAGAGGCTGATACGGGAATTGTATTCCGCCGTGTTGATATGCCGGGAAAACCCATGGTCAAAGCTGTTGCCGGAAATGTGATCGATGTTCGCCGCGCAACGACTATAGCCTCCCGTGAAACAGGAGCTTTTGTTGTTACTGTCGAACACGTTATGGCATCTCTTCATGCGGCAAAAGTTGATAATGCTATTGTTGAGATGGATGGACCGGAGCCGCCGATTGCGGATGGTTCAGCAAAGGCGTTCTTTGAAGGAATCATGGCTGCGGGGCTTCAGCCGCAGGATGCACCTGCCCGTTACTGGACTGCAAAAGAGCCGATCACTGTCAAAGAGGGAAATGCTGAACTTTATCTGGAACCTTCCGATAAATTTGAAATTGATTGTTCTATCGCTTTCGGTGGAACAGATCTTTCCAAACAGCAGTATTATTGTGATGTGACAACAGAATCGTTCGGAAAAGAGTTGTTTGATTCCAGAACATTTTGTGTATATCAGGAGCTTGCACAGCTGATTGCAGCCGGACTTGTTAAAGGCGGCAGTCTGGAATGTGCTGTCGTCATGCACGATGGCGCGATCATCTCCAAAGAGGGATTGCGTCATCCCAATGAATTTGTCCGGCACAAGATGATGGACCTCGTCGGGGATATCTATCTTGTCGGTGCAAGAGTGAAAGCTAAAGTTACGGCGGTGAAAGCGGGTCATCCGTCGCATGTTAAACTGGCGCAAACGATGCTTGCGCAATGCAACCCCGTTTGAAAGGAAAGAGAATCATGTCTGAAATTTTGAGCCGTTATGAAATCGCTCAGCAGCTTCCTGCTCAGGAAAGTTTTATCATGCTGGATCGTGTTCTGGTCGAAAGCCCCACAAAAATCATTGGTTTGAAGGCTGTCTCTCTCGGTGAATGGTTCTTCCAGGGACATTTTCCCGGATTGCCCATCATGCCCGGCGTGCTGCAGGTCGAAGCTTTCGCTCAGCTCGCTGAACTCCTTGCATGGAAGAAACTCGACCCCACCCGTCAGGGCGATGTCTACATGAAAACCCTGAAAAAGGTGAAATTCCGCCGTCCCAACAATCCCGGCGACCGTGTGAAATTCACCGTTGAACAGACGAACGAAACCTCTGATTCCATCGAATACACCTGTACCGCAGAAAACAACTGAGGCGCAAGTTCTCAGGCTGTTCTGACTATGAGCGTCCGTCCGAAAGAAGCTCCTGTCATGCCCGAACTCTTCAACGAATTTGACAAGGCTGAAACTTCTGTTATGGATGTCAATCAAATCGCAGAAGTCATTCCTCACAGATATCCGTTCCTGCTGGTCGATTATGTCTCCCGTGTGGAAGGCAGCCGCGTTTACGGTGTCAAAAATGCCTGCTCCGATGAACGTTCTTTCCGCCGTTATGCAGACGGTTACTCTGTGATGTCCGGTTCTGTTCATCCGGAAATCATTGCACAGGCTGGCTGTATCAGTGTTCTCAGCCGCGAAGCAAACCGCGGTAAGAAGGCTTTCTTCATGGCGATTGACAATACCGAATTTTTGAAACCTGTCCGTCCCGGCGATCAGCTTGTTCTTGATGTTGAGATTCCGGACACCAAATCCAAGTTCGGAAAGGGTCATGGTGCCATGATCGTCAATGGGGAAGTCGTAACCAAATCGGAGATCATGTTCGCTCTCGGCTGATAAAAGCCGTTTTTGACTCAGAAAGGGATTCGTTATGGGAAACCGCAAAAAAATGGTTGAGGCATGTTCTTTTGATGTGCCGGAGACTCTTTTTGCCGGAACCCTGGCGGATCCCCATTCTGTTTTAGGGATTCATGAGTTCGACGGCGGAAAAATCATCCGCGTTTACGACCCCCTCGCGGAGTCTGTCGAGATCCTGACAGGTTCCGGTTTTTCCAAGTCTTTGCCTATGAAAAATCAGGGCAGGGGACTTTTTACAGCTTTCTTTAAGAGAAAAACCTTTTTTGCGTACCGCGTTAAAAAGTTTTTTGCTGACGGTACTGTTTTCTGTTCTGCCGATCCTTACAGTTTTCTGCCGGGGATCGGGGAAATGGATACTTATCTTTTCAATGCCGGAGAGCACCGGAACGTCTATGAAATGATGGGGGCGCATTGCCGCACCCGTGACGGTGTGGATGGCGTTGAGTTTACGGTTTGGGCACCTAACGCTTCCCGTGTATCTGTCGTCGGTGATTTCAACTGCTGGGACGGCAGGCGCGGTATGATGCGTCTGATGGGAAATTCCGGTGTATGGGAGCTTTTCATTCCCGGACTTTGTGCCGGAGATCTCTATAAATTTGAGATCCGTGCAAAGAATGGTGATATTTTTACGAAACTGGATCCTTATGCAAAGCAGATCCAGCGGCGTCCGGATAATGCCGGGATCGTTCCGAAAAAGGAAACATACGGCTGGACCGATGCCGTCTGGATGGAAAAACGGCGTTCTGTGAACCCGATGAACCGCCCTATGAACGTTTATGAAGTGCATCTTGGATCATGGGGAAATCCTGCTCTCGGACCGCTGCAGGACGGGGAAGAGTTTCATAACTACCGTGAGATCGCCGATGTTCTCGGGAAGTATCTTTCTGAGATGGGCTATACTCATGTGGAACTTCTTCCGGTCTGTGAACATCCTCTGGATCAGTCCTGGGGATATCAGGTGACCGGTTTTTATGCTCCGACTTCCCGCTATGGAACGCCGGAAGATTTTGCTTATTTTGTCGACCACATGCACTCTCTCGGAATCGGAGTTCTGTTGGATTGGGTTCCGGCTCACTTCCCGAAAGATGCTTTTTCACTCGGCAGGTTCGATGGAACCGCTCTTTATGAACATGCCGATCCCCGTCAGGGTGAACATCGCGACTGGGGAACTTATATTTTCAACTACGGCCGCTGTGAAGTTCAGAATTTTCTGTTGGGCAGCGCGCTTTACTGGATGGACCGTTTTCATGTAGACGGACTGCGTGTTGATGCTGTGGCATCCATGCTTTATCTTGACTATTCCCGCAACGCAGAAGACTGGATCCCAAACAAGTACGGCGGAAACGAGAACCTTGAGGCAGTTGCATTCCTGCGCCGTCTGAATGAACTCACCAATGAACTGTTCCCCGGAACGGTAATGGTTGCAGAAGAATCCACCTCATGGCCCGGCGTTTCCAAGCCGACTTATCTCGGGGGGCTCGGATTTACTTATAAGTGGAACATGGGCTGGATGCACGATTCCCTGGAATATTTTCAGCTGGATCCGGTCTACCGCAGTTACAAT
This sequence comes from Lentisphaeria bacterium, assembly GCA_017456495.1. Taxonomy (GTDB): domain Bacteria; phylum Verrucomicrobiota; class Lentisphaeria; order Victivallales; family UBA1829; genus SIG79. The sequence goes on from JAFTJI010000122.1 coordinate 8,063, forward strand.
CACGGGAAGCTGACCTTTTCGCTGATGTATGCGTTTTCCGAAAATTTCGTTCTGCCCCTGAGTCACGATGAAGTCGTCCATGGCAAACGTTCTTTGCTGAACAAAATGCCGGGGGATTATCAGCAGAAATTTGCAAATCTGCGGGCATTATTTGCTTATATGGCAACCCATCCGGGAAAGAAATTGCTGTTTATGGGCGGCGAGTTTGCCCAGTGGATCGAATGGAACTCCAATCAGGCTTTGGATTGGCACTTGCTGGATTATCCCCAGCACAAAGCAATGCAGGAGCTTGTCAGAGAATTGAACTTCTTCTACCGGAAAAACAATGCTCTCTGGGATGATGATTTCACCAATGCCGGATTCCAGTGGCTGGATGGTGGAGATGTTCACCAGTCTGTTGCTTCTTATATCCGTTGGGATAAGGAGCGGAAAGATCCGGTCGTCGTGATCTTGAATTTGACCCCTGTTGTCCGTGATTGTTATACGACCGGCATACCTCTGCCCGGAGAATGGGTGGAGGTTCTGAATACAGATGCCTCCCGTTTCGGTGGAACAAATCTGCTGAACGAGGGAGTCTATACAGCAGAGCCGGGACTTTATCATGGACAGGATCAGCATATCACGATCCGTCTTCCGTGGCTTGGTGCAGTGATTTTGAAAAAGAAAAACAATTAACGCATAAGGATGCGATGATGAGATATATGAAACCATTTATACTGGGATGCCTTTTGGTTTTTTCAACTGCGCTGATGACCGGCTGCGGTGATTATGTGGGAAAGGAAAAAAGCCATCCGTTATTTGTAAAAGCCGGAGCAAGCCGCGCTGCGGGGAATTATAAGGAAGCTGCGCAATATTATGAAGATTTTCTCTATGTCTGTCCGAAATCCCCCCTGGCTCATTTCGAACTGGCATCCGTCTATGCAGATAATCTTGATGAACCTTTCAGAGCGATGTACCATTATGAAAAATATCTGGAATTGGTTCCGAACTCTCCGGATGCTGCAGATGTGAAAAAGTTTTCTGCCGCCTGCAGAAAGCGTGTTTTTGATAAATTCTCAAAAGATTATCAGTCTACGGATGCCGCAAAGGCTCTTGCTGAAGCTGACCGTTACCGGAGAAAGTTGAACGAATATATAGAGTATGCAAATAAACTGCGGGCTCAGAATGAGCGGATGAAAGCGATGATCCGCGGTGGACGTATTCCCCGTGAAGTCAGCGTGCGTCCGCTGCGGGTTGCAACCACACCTCCTGCTGATGAAAATCCGGCTGCAGTCAATGATCCTCCGGCAAAACCGGTTGCAGTCAATAATCCTCCGGCAAAACCTGAGGTCAAGCCAGTGACATCGGCAGTATCAGGGCAGGGACGGGAATATACTGTTGTCGGCGGCGATACGCTTAGCAGAATTTCCCGAAAAATGTATGGATCGACCAGACACTGGAAAAAAATTCAGGAGGCAAACCCCGGAAAAGTGGGACCAAAAGGGCAAATCCGTGTCGGTGTAACTCTTAAAATTCCGGATATTGGAGGTCGGTAATGAAAGGAATCGTACTTTCGTATGCCTGGACATTACTTGTGGTTTTGACAGGATGTATTCAGTTGAATATTCCCGACTCACCCGGAAATCAGACGATGCAATACACATTAGTGCTGCCGTCTCAGGCAAAAACTTCAGTGAAAAATGTTGCAGTAACGGAATTTTCATCTGAATCTCCGGCAAAATTTAAAATGCTTTCCCGGCAGGGAACTGTACAGCAGTTTGATTCTTTTGCAAAATGGAGCCAGACCCCGTCTGTTATGGTTTCCTCCGCGTTCCGGAAAATTTATGGAATTGATGATGATGTCGATGCGGAATATCTTCTGGAAGGGGATATTCTGACATTTGAACGGAATCTGGATAAGAAAACTGCAGATTTGAGAATCGTGTACAGCGTGGTGAAACGTTCTGACCGCAAAGTCATTTTCCGTAAGGAATTGAGCTCTTCTGTTCCATTGAAAGGTGATACCCCTGCAGCGTTTGCTGAGGCTATGTCTAAAGCCGTGATTGAGCAGGCTGAGGCGATCCGGAAGAATTTGGATACGTTGAAATGAGTAAGATCAAGTTGTAAAGGACCATGGTGATCTGATGAATCAGAATAATTTGCTTTCTTCCATAACAGCTGTATGCCGCGGATTTTATGGACGGAATGCTGGATTTGATAAGGATGAGTTCCCGTATAACAGTGCTTGTGCCGCCGGATTGTTCCCCGGGTTGGTTATGTCTGTCATGGGGGCTGTTTTTGTGTTGTTCATGGGAAAAGTCGGCGGGGGCGTCATCGCGGCTCTTGTTCTGCCGCTTTTTCTGGAAATGCTGACCGGCTGGCGCGGAATTGCTGTAACAGTCGCCTGTATAGATCGTTTTTTCTCCGGGAAACAATCCGCAGACAAACAGGAAAAACCGGACAATACAGATTTAATGCAGCGGCAAATTCTTTTTGCCAGTATTTATCTTTTCCGGATGACGGCGTTCGGACTGCTGGCAGCCTGTGGTAACGCGGTATGGATCGTGTATGTTCTCGGTGGAGCTTATCTGATTCGCGGAGAGCTTCTGAAAGAGAATGACGATTTGCCGGAAGGATCCCGGTTTGGCGGATGGATCTTCTATATTATTTTTGCGGCGATTTGCGGATTGCTGTCGTTTCATTGGTCAGCTCTTGCCGCTTTGCCCATTGCGTTTATCCTTACGGCATTGCTTTTGATCGGAAGTCGCCGTTTTATTGAGAAATTTTTTGGAAGAACAGAGTTCTGGATGACAGATCTGCTCGGGTATTTTTCCGAGAATCTCATGCTGTTTATCGGGTTGATCCTGTTCGGGAGACAGATTTATGGCTGATATTATGATCCCGGAAATCGGGGATATTCCTGCGTTTGAGAAGATTGCTCTGAAAGAATCCGACTGGCGGAATGGGGTTGTTGTGCGGACTCCGAACTGGCTTGGCGATGCCGTCATGGCGATTCCGGCGATGCTTCAGCTGAAGAAGATTGTCCCTGATTATTGCGGTATGTTTGTAGTGACACCTGCGCCGTTGGCGGCGTTGTTTGAGGCTCTTCCATTTGTTGATCAGGTGGTTCCTCTGAAAGATGCCCATGCGTTTATGAGCAGGAGCGAAAAGAAACTTGTCCATGGTCTGAATGCCGGGATCGGTGTGCTTTTCAACAACTCTTTCCGGGATGCGCTGAGTTTGAAATTCTGTAAGATCCCGAAGCTTTTCGGCGCGAATGCCAGATTCCGGAAGGCTTTGCTGCATCGAACTTTTGATTTTCCTCCGCGCCTTGATTTCGTTTTGAATAAACCGCATCAGGCGGCGAAATATCTTTCTATCGTACAAGCTATGGGTGCATCTCCCTGGGATGGTGTCATGCCGGAATTTTCCGAACAGGTCTATCCTGAAACTCTTCCCGAAAGCATCGCCGCTGCATTGAATACGGATCGTCCGATTCTGGCATTGGCAGCCGGGGCAGCTTACGGCAGCGGTAAGAGATGGCATACCGGATCGTTCCGGGAAGTATGCCGCCGGAAACTTGGCGAGGGATGCCGGATCGTAATGCTTGGCGGAAAATCAGAACGGGCAGCGGCTGCAGAGATCATAAACGGTCTGGATGAAAAAGAGTGCTTCAATCTTGCCGGGGAAACCGGGATCCATGAGCTGATCTATGTCCTGAAACATGCATCCGGCTGTCTTGCGAATGACAGCGGCGTAATGCATCTGGCAGCGGCTGCCGGAACTCCCGGTGTTGCTCCGTTCGGACCGACAGATCCGGTTGCGACCTCTCCCTTGTCAGACAAGTGGCGGATCGTTTTTGAAAAGCGTTCCTGCTCGCCCTGTTTCAAGCGGGTTTGCCCCTATGGAACCAAAGCTTGTTTTGACCCCGTGACCCCGGAACTGGTCTGTCAGGCATTGAAGTCTGTTATGAGAAAAAAGAATTGATTGTTTTTTCCGATCTTACCTTGAAAATATAAAAACTTGTGGCATATTGTCAAGGTAATGGAATGGAATGAAAAACTGGTTGCAGGAATGGGAAAAAAATCTTTTTTTACAGTCGTTGAGTTTGGAACATCCAAGATAACAGTCGTTCATTGTACGCTTGGAAAGGATGGGACTGCAGAGATCCTCGGATTCGCATCTGCTGATTCTGCGAACTCTGTTATCAAAGGCGATATCGTGGATGTGCCGAAAGCAGAACAGATCCTCTCCAGAGTTCTTGCTGCCGCTGATGATTCCGTCGGAAGTTATTTTGGGCGCGGTGATGTTTATTTTCTGATAAGCGGACGCAGTATCTCTTCTCTGCGTGGGGAAGGGTGCGTCATGATCTATTCCGCTGATAAACGGATTACAGAAGATCATATCCGGGAAGCCGATGAGAAAGCGAAGATGGGCGTGCCCATTCCGGCTGACATGATCGACGTCGATCGGTTCAATTCCTATTATGTTCTTGATAAAAATCTTCAGGTGAAAGATCCCGAGGGGTGCGAAGCCTCCCGGCTGGATTCCGTGCTTCATATTATCGTGGTTGAGCAGACCAGACGGAATACGATCCGGGAAATCCTTCATGAAGCCGGTTTTGAAAATGATTCCACTGATATCTTCACCGGTGTTGCCTCTTTTTACGGTACTTTGACCCGCGATGAGATGGAAAACGGTGTGCTGATGGTTGATATCGGTGCCGGAACCATTGAATATGCCGGGATTATTCAAAATGGATTGGTCGCCTCCGGAGTGATTCCGATCGGTATGGATAATGTGGCAAATGATTTGTCTATCGGCTTGGATCTTCCTTTTGCGCTCGCAAAGAAAATGCTGATCGACGGCAGAATCGAAGCTGCGAAAAATGCTGGAGATGTCTATCTGGAAATCGCTTCCGTCA
>JAFTJI010000123.1 GCA_017456495.1 Lentisphaeria bacterium
ATGCACGTCATGACCCGCGTTGGCAACAAGGTTCTGGAAGTTCTCGGCGACGACGGTGAATTCGTCCCGTGCATCCACTCCGTTGGCAAGCCGCTCGAAAATGGCGAATCCGACAACGGAATCTGGCCCTGCGCTCCCATGGACAAGAAATACATTGCCCAGTTCCCCGAAACCCGTGAAATCTGGTCATTCGGATCCGGTTACGGCGGAAACGCAATCCTCGGTAAGAAATGCCTTGCTCTCCGTATTGCAACCGTTCAGGCTCGCGACGAAGGCTGGATGGCTGAACACATGCTCATCCTCAAGCTTACCAACCCCGAAGGCAAGGTCAAATATGTGACCGGTGCATTCCCCTCCGCTTGCGGTAAAACCAACCTCGCTATGCTCATTCCGCCTGAGGGCTACCGCAAGGCAGGCTATGAAGTATTCACAGTAGGCGATGACATCGCTTGGATGAAGCCCGGTCCTGACGGCAGACTTTACGCTATCAACCCTGAAAACGGCTTCTTCGGCGTTGCTCCCGGAACCAGCATGCACTCCAACAAGAATGCTATGCTCTCCTGCGCAAAGGAAACAATCTTCACCAACTGTGCTCTCCGTGAAAACGGCGACATCTGGTGGGAAGGTATCGAAGTTCCCCTCGAACCCGGCGAAAAGCTCATCGACTGGAAGGGCAATGTCTGGGAACAGGGTCAGGTCGATGCAGATGGCAACAAAGTCAAAGCTGCTCACCCGAACGCACGTTTCTCCGCCCGCGCTAAAAACTGCCCCGCTATCGCTTCCAACTGGGAAGATCCCAACGGTGTGCCCATCGACGCTTTCCTCTTCGGCGGACGCCGTCCTTCCACACTTCCTCTCGTTTACCAGTCCATGAGCTGGGAACATGGTGTGTTCATCGGTTCCACCGTCGGTTCCGAAGTTACCGCAGCTGCTCTTGACGTCAAGGCTGGTACTGTCCGCCGTGACCCGTTTGCTATGCTGCCCTTCTGCGGATACAACATGGGTGACTACTTCCAGCACTGGCTCGACATCGGTAAGGTCGAAGGCGCAAAGCTGCCCAAGATCTTCTGCGTGAACTGGTTCCGCAAGACCGCCGATGGCCGTTGGCTCTGGCCCGGATTCGGCGAAAACAGCCGCGTCCTCAAATGGATCTTCGAACGCTGCGATGGCGAAGGCAAAGCTGTCGAAACCCCCATCGGTTTCATGCCCACTGTTGATGCTATCGACCGCTCCGGTATCGAAAACGAAGTCACCGATGCTGACATCGCTGAACTTCTCACCTTCGACAAAGAAGGCTGGAAGAACGAACTGGCTATGATCAAAGAACACTACAAGAAGTTCGACAGACTTCCCAAAGCTCTTGCTGATCAGCTCGCTCAGCTCGAAGAAAGACTTTCCAAGTAAGTCTTTTCCAAGCAAATATTAAAGGGGCTGTTGCAAAATTTCAGGTTTTGCAACAGCCCCTTGTTTTTTGAGCATTAAAATAATTTGCATCCCCCCATGTCTGCCCGGGTTTCTGGGAATACTGAGAATACTGGGAATACTGGGAGAGTGCGGGCAAGGAAAAGTGGTTGCGAAAGGCAATTTCTTCGCGCACCCAGGCGAAAAAAAAGCAGTGCTCACAGAACACCCAGTAATCTTAGTGCTCACAGTTCCCCAGTCGGTCTTTGGCGGGTGTGCCAGTCTCTCCGGCTCTGCCGGAAACGCTGCTCTGCCCGGGTTCTGGGAATACTGGGAGTACTGGGAGAAAACGGGCAAGGAAAAGGTTTTTCGCAAGGTCATTTCTTCGCGCACCTAGGCGCAAAAAAACAGTACTCCCAGTACTCTTAGTACTCCCAGTTCCCCAGCCGATCCTTTGCTAGTGCGCCAGTCTCTCCGGCTCTGCCGGATAGGCATAATAGGTCGTATAAGTCGTATAAGTCGTATAAGTCGTATAAGCCGTATAGGTCGTATAAGCCGTATAGGTTTTTGATGCGCACCCGGGCGTTAGTTTTCCGTTCTAAACCGTTTGTGTCCGTTATCGTCCGTTTTCCCCAGCCAATCTTTGGCGGGTGCGCCAGTCTCATCGGCTCTGCCAGGGAATGAACAGAAACTAACGGTAGATAACGGGAAACAACGGGGTAATTTTTCTTATATCTGTTTCCATTATGTTACATCTTCCATGTCAATCTTGCTCATGCATATTAAAACATATGAGTTTTTCCGGTAAAGAGATAGAAAAAATATTTCTATTTTTTTTTGGAGTTTATCTATATTTTTTTACAGCTATAACCGCACCACAAAAACCTACTGCACTAATAATAAGACCTAGAAAAGGGTCGAAGGCTACAATTCCGAGAAATATCAGCACAGCTAACGCAAACCCTCCGAGAAAAATTTTTTCTTTTTTCTCCTGTTCTTTCTCTTCTCTTTTCTTTTGTTCCCTTTCATTTTCACGCAGGACTGCACTATAAAGCTTTCTTTTCATCGCATCCAAATATTTAATGACATAGATATAATCGTTATAAGAACGAGCCATTTCATATTTCTGTTTCAAGTCCAAATATATACCTTCTGCGATTACCTCTTGACACGCCTTATGTTTTTCCAATTCTCCAATTTCTTTTATCAGAGTCTGTATTTTCTGCCATGAGAGAATTTTATTTTCCAAAGACAGAGTCTCCGACAAAAAATTATTTAAAATGGCGAAATTTTCCGGATTTGGCGCAGCATTACGATAAGCATCATATCTGGAACTGATGTCATAATGTTTTTCCTTAAACTCTGGAATGTCAGGAACCTCCATTGATAATTTCTTTTCCAACTCTGCTTTTAAATCGTAAAAAGAATCATTACTGAATATTTTTTCCTCCGGTACAGGCTCCGGATCTGGATTTTTTCTGGGGGGAGTCGGTATGGGATCCGGTTTCGGTCCCGACTTATTGCCCCAATGTTTGAACAGAAGAATATCTCTCCAGTTGTCAAAGCTTCCTGCCCAGGAAATATTTTGCGGTTTAGGGGTTCCTGTAATTTTCAAATTACTGCGGAACAGATCGAAAGAATTAACAGCAGTATCATTGATGACTTTCAGGAGAGCACTTGTGAAATATCCGTGATTTTCTGCACGGTTTTCAAAAGCCAATTGTCCGGCACTGCAGGAGTTCAGGATCAGCGGGGGGATGATCTCCTGATCCTGATTCTGTACAACAGCATTCGTCAATGCAATATCCCGTGCATCACTGCAGACTTCAACGGAAGCAGCTCTGCTTCCGCCCAGAATATCGTTTCTGCAGCAATCAAGAATAAAGAGACGGTTCAGACCGCGCTTATTTGTCACTTTGATCAGATCCGGGATCGAGACAGAATCATGACCAAAGAGATCTGAACGGCTGCTCACACCGGCGAGATAAAGCACTCCGTTGTTTTCGCGTCCATGTCCGGCAAAATAAAAAACAAAAATATCTCCGGGGGTCAAATCAGACACCAAAGAAGTAACTTTATTGACTATGTTAATACTGTTACATTGTCTATCATGAAGCAACTCCACCTCATCATACTGAGCTTTGCTGAATTTTATGCTCAACTGAGTAGCATCATTAACAGCACAGCTCAACTTTGGAATCTCGTCATAATCATTGATCCCAACAAACAATCCGACCCGTTTCATCCAATATCTCCATTTTCAAAAATCTAATATATTTCCGGTAATATAAATCCCTTTTCGAAAAATTTCAAGTCTTTATCAGAAAGAGCTTTTCTCTTTTGTGCGGTACCAGACAGAAGTTGATACCGGCGAAGAGAAAATCTCTTTCTACGGGGTATTTGCACGAAGCGGCATGTTCATTTTGCAACAGCTCCGCCACCTCTCTCGCGGGGAAATGTTTTTGTTCAGAAGCCCATTTTCTGAACGACATTTCCCAAGCCTTTATAACTGCTTCCGGAAGTCTTGCTGGTAATTTCTGTTTCCAGAGCCTCAATGATTTCGTTGTGGCTCAGGTTTTCATCTTCCAGATAGAAGAACTGCTGACGGACATTGCGGAAATCACTTGGTGTCATGTGGTCGATCGCAAAGAGTCTTTCCTTTTCAGTTTCGCCCAATTCCGGCAGGTTCATGGGTTTGATAAAATATGTATTGTAGAAGATCTCTTTTCCCTCATTGGTGAGATAATCGAAATGCAGCCGGAAACTGAACCGTCTCAGAGCAGCCTGATCCAATTTCTGAATGAGATTTGTTCCTACGATGAAAATACCGCGGAAACGTTCCATTTCAGAGAGAAGCGTATTGACCTGGCTGACTTCCCAGCTGCGGACCGCTCCGTCACGGGCACCCAGAAGAGAATCTCCTTCATCAATGAAAAGGATCTCGCCGTTGAGTTCCGCTTCAGAGAACGCTGAGGCAATTCTCTGCTCGGTTCCGCCGACGTACATGTTCAGCAGATCAGAAGCGTTTTTGATGCAAAGTTTTTTGTTCAGCTGCTTGGCAAGATACTTGACGAACTCCGTTTTTCCTGCGCCGGGGACTCCGAAAAGCAGCAAGTTCATACGGGGCTGGTCACGGCAGGTTTTCATTTCAGAAGAGTTCTTCAGGAAGTTTTTGCAAGCTTCAATGAGACGCGGCAGTTTGATCCCGCTCTTGATGTTCAATCCATCCAGAGAATAGTCTCTTGCCGGTTCGTTCATCTCTTCCGGAGACTCCTGGATCCCGAGAAGAGAACAATGCGCCTTGAGAAAGGTGAGGATTTCCGTTTCAAAGTTCAACTCAGGTTCATTTTCACAAATCATGGAGGCGTTTTTCACGGTCAGGGAGATCCCGCCGGGGTTGACCGGATAGCGGCTGGAAACCCGGGTGATGAACTCATCATCCAGTTTTCCCTCGCAGTTGTAAAATTTCAGAGCGTTCCGCCAGATATATTCCCTTGCAGTTGCAGAGAGTTCATCGAAGAAAATGTTGTAATCAAAACGTCTGCGGCTGCTGGGGTCGATCGCCTCCTGTTTGCTGTTGCAGATCCACAGAACTGTGTGACGGTTGTTGTCGATCACACTGTTGAGCTGACCTTTCGTTTCGCCATCGCGTCCTCCGGCGACATCGGAACCGAAGAGGCGAGCCAGGAACCCGCCGCCCACGCCGGTATTTTCCACGAGTTTATCGCACTCATCAATGACGAGGATGCTTTTCTCCGGGTCAAGCTGTTTCTGAGCCACAGCGAGCGCAGCATAACGGAATGCCGGACTGTAACGCATGTGGTGGGTATCATCGTCGTTCTGAGCAATGAAATAAAGAGATTTTCCCATATCAGCAGCGAGGCTGGCGGCGAAACTGGTTTTCCCGGATCCGGGCACGCCGTAAAGGATCACAGAAAGTCCGGTGTCAGCTTTCTTTGCACGGATCATTTTTTTCAGGACTTCCCCGTTTTTCTCTGCGAGTTTTCCGTGAAAGTTCCACGGGAGCACTTCTCCGTCATATTTGATCCAGAAACGTTCTGCCAGAGGTGTACTGCTGATTCCGGAAAGATAAGAAAGGAATGTGCGGTCAAGGTCAAGATCTCTGTCGAGCAGACCATATTTGCAGATATTGTTTTTCTCATCGAGCAAGGCGGCAGCTTCTGCTTCGATCACTCCCAGGATCCTTGCCAGAGCAGCGATTTTTTCGCTTGAATTGTAACGGTTGATATCGAAATCCCCGTATTCGATGGAGTGCGTCTGAGAAAGGAACACAGCAATGAGAGCATGGGTTTCTTTTGCGTCAAGGGAAAAAAGATTCTGCATTTCGTTGAACCGGATTTCCACGGCAGACTTCTCCCGGTCCGTTTTTTCAAGTTCAGACTTGTATTCTTCAATACGTTTTTTGTAGAGACCAGCCAAGCCGCGCCACATTTTTTTCCGGGAAACGGGATGCTTGCTCAGATAAGAGATAATGTCATCAGGATCGTCCTCATTCAATTCAGGCGGGGTGCGATGGTTCCGGGCGGAAGCCAGAGAACGGCGTTTCTCCGGAGAAATGATTTTGTCATAAAGTTCAGAAAGTTCTGCGGTCGTAAGGAATGCAGAAACCGCACGGAACCAATCGGTATCATTACTGGTACGGACACCGATCGTTTTAAGAATGTTGCAGATACCCAGAGTGGCATAATAATTTTTAAAAACATCCACACCGCTTCCGAAGAGGCGTTCATGGTCGATTTTAGCAATCATTGAGTTGTTTTCCATAGTATTTTCTCCTTCAAGGTAATTTTTTATTTATTCACTGAGTCAAATTCAAAAGTCCAATAAAACTTGGCTGAAAAAGATTGTTGATAAGCTGAAACGCTCACTTTTGAAATCGCCGCTCATTAAAAATCCATTTCGAAATCATCATCGTCGTCATTTTCTCCGGTGACATCGACTCCCCGGGAACCGAGCAATTCAATATCGCGCATGCGGCATTCCATAAAGGATGCTCCGGAAGCATCGGTTCCGTTGAAAGAGGCATCTGTCAAAATACAATTTTTCATTGTACCGTACAGACTGCTGTCAATAAATTTTCCTCCGTGGAAATCGCAGTTTTCAGCATTGACCGTCAATCGGGGTGAATAGCTGAGCTGGATCTGTTCTCCGGCGCAATCCTTCATGGCAATGGATGCCATGGAATGATGAAATTCCACAAAAGCCATTTTACAATCTGAAAAAGCGGCTTCTCCATCAGAGAAGTCAAAGGTACAGCCTTCCATCATGCAGTTCTCAAAAACGACCTTCTTCATGGAGGCGTAATCAAAGGCACTGCTGTCGAGTTTGCAGCGCACAAATTTTACATTATCAAGTTCGGAAAAATTAAATTCTGCCCGTTCAAGATCAATATCAGTAAAAACGATTCCGGAAAGTTTGGAGAAATTAAATGTAGTGCCGCGGAGTCTTTTATTTTCGATGGAAATTCCGGAAAGTTCACAATACTGATAATTTCCATCATTATCCTGACGGCTCTCTTCATTGATCAGATCTGTCTTCTGAATAAATTCATCTGCGGACATTGAACAGCGACTGAGTTTCATTTTTTTTCCCATATAAATATCCTTTCGTTTTGAATTGCTGATAATATATCACAAGAGGGTGGACATTTTTCGTCCGTGCAGTTGTTCAGAGTCAAAAAAATTTTCATCCGGTGTTCGGATCAGTTTACAATCTCTCCCTTTATTTTTTTAATCTTTTTTTATTTCGGCATAAATATATACGTATATTTTTTGAATTATTTCACCGGCTTGCGAAAAAAACTTTTTTTTCAGCGGGGAAAAGGAAAAAGAGAAGACATGAAGTTCCTGCAGAGAGGAAAGGAATGTCGTGATTTCAGAAAGCGGGAAAAGACTCCTGTCAAAAATCTTCCCGCGTTCCCAAACACAAATTAATTTTGGATCGGTTCCCAATATGGGTAGTTTTTTTTGCAATTTATAAACCCTTTATGATGGGGCTGTTGCAAAACTGAATTTATTGCGGACTTATGTTATCTTACTTCGCCATACAAAGCAGAAGTACAGCTGCAATACTCAGGATCACCCCGATGACTTTCCAGCGGGTGACAGTTTCTTTCAGACAGAGAATACTCAGCAGGAATGTTACGGGAAAGCTCATCTGAGCAATCGGCAGCGCGACAGAAGCATTTCCTTCCTTGAGAGCCAGAGCCATAAAAATTGTGATTCCTGCGACAAAAATACCGGAAAGAGAACCGTAGAAGAGCAGAGATTTATCCATTTTTACCTGTTTTCTCTCACGGAACAGCGCGTAAAGCAAGCCGCCGATGATCCAATACACCGCAATAACAGCAGTGATTCCGAACTCATCCGCTCCAGCTTTATAGGCAAATTTGTACGAAAGCCCCATCCCGGCACGGAGAAACGCAGCAATCACAACCATGAGGATCCCGAGCCGTGCAAGTTTTCTGTCTTTGGAATCGCTGGCATCCGGCAAGGTCAGGAAGCAGAGAACAGCTCCGATTGCCAAAGCGATCCCGAGCCATTGGACCCAGGAGACTTTTTCCCCCAGCAGGAACCATGCGCCAAACACGACAGGAACCAGATTCAAACGGTAAATCGTTGAGCAAACTCCTGCACTTTGGAACCCCATTGACTCAATAAGAAGCAGGTTGGCTGAGATGGAAAAAAAGCCGATCACACTTCCCCAGATCGCAACGGCTTTCCAGGTGCTCCAATCAATATTGAAACATGCGACTGTCAATATTCCCCAGACAAGCCCGATCAGCAAACAGAATATCCCTCTTGTACGAGGCTTGCGGGCAAATAATTTAAAAACAAAGTCATTTCCTGCACTGCAGAGCAGACAAAATAAAGCGTAGAACACTGCCATTTGATTCCTCCTGAAAAGTCCTATTAAAATAGCATTTATTTTCTATTTTTCAAGCGGAGATCGGCATTTATAACGTTACATACAAAATATAAAAACTGCCATTTTTTATAAATCAGCTGTTTTTTCAGCAGGGGAAATCATGACTTTCAACAAAAAATCGCGAAAAAATCATAAAAAAATTGTTAAAATGAGAAAAAATATGCTTGACGAAATCATATCCCGGAGATATATTTTTCTGAAATAGGGAAATTTTTTACGGGCGGATAGAAAAAAAGGGTACAGGAAAACAATGAGTACAGCTGCTGCGATTTATATAGGAGCATATACCATTCAGATGCTGATTGCCCGTGTGGAAGGGGACAGCGAACCTGAAATCATTAACGAATTTACCGCCTACACCCGGATCGGGGAAAATCTGGATAAATCCAATCTTTTGACAGCCGATGGAATGGCTCTTGCGGAAAAGGCATTCAAAGAAATGCACGAAGCTGCACAATATCATAAAGTTGAAAAATACTGTATTGTCGCCTCCGGTTCCCTGAGAAATGCAGTCAACAGAGCCTCGCTTTTTGTGCTCTGCAATAATGAGTTCGGTTCTTTCCCGCAGCTGCTCAGCAATAAGGATGAGGCACGGCTTCATTTTGCCGGAACCGTTACAAAAGACTTTGCAGCGTTGCCGATCATCGTCGCCTATATCGGGCACTACGGCGTCAGGATCGCCTGCGGAACGATGAACGGGATTGATGTTGTCTCCGAAATCCCTGTCGGTCCCGGGATCCTGAATAAAAAATTCCAGATGGATTCCAGCGCATTCGGATTTTTCGGAACAAGAAAGATCATGGCATATCTGAAAGAAGAATTTCAGAATTTTTCAGCTGAATACAGAGATTGGAAGAAAAAAGCCGGATTCGCACCGGAACTGTTCCTTGTCGGCCCATTCCCCACATCATACGTTTCTCTTGCGCTGGAAATGCCGGTAACAGATAAAGATAATATTCCATCCATGCCGTTCCCCAAAAGGGATCTTGTTGCAATTTCCCGCAAAATCGTTGCAATGGCACCTGAAAAACGGCAGCAGCTTCCCTATCTGGATCAGAACATGGCAAAAAGTATCGCCGCGTGTGCTTTGATCCAGCGGGCGATCGTTGATACCTGCGGAATGGATGAGTTCCGCGTTTCTCCCAATGGTCTGTGTATGGGCGTTCTCAAACTTCTTCCGACTCTGCTTTTCTGAGAAAGGTCTTTTCATGTTCACAGATTTTATCCTTGTCCGCCACGGTGAGACTCCGTATAATCAGAAGCATATCATTCAGGGCTGGATCGATATTCCGCTCAATGAAAACGGTCATCAACAGGCAAAAAGAACTGCTGAGATCCTCCGGAATGAGGACTTTGATGCAGCGTGTTTCAGTGATCTGCAGCGTGCTGCTGATACAGCAAAAGCGATTTTGAAATATCATCCAGGAGTTCCAGCCATTCCCTGTCCTCAGCTCAGGGAATGGCATCTCGGAATCCTTCAAAACTACTCCTATGCAGAATTGGAAGCAACAATGCCGGAGTATGTGCAAATGCTCCGGACAGAATCCATTGAAATGCCTGTGCCCTCCGGTGAGAGCCGCGGAGAATTTCAGCGGCGGATCAATCAGGCTTTTCTGGAATTGTCAGAACGTTTTTCCGGCAAACGGATCCTGATTGTTACGCATGGCGGTGTGCTTGTCCGGCTTTTCCATTTTGCCGGAGGTGAAGTTCCTCCGGATGGAAAAGTCCCCATCCCCGGAAACGCATCTGTCAGCAGAGTCCGCTGCGATCATGAAACAAAAACATGGTCTCTTATCGCATGGGATCAGATTTATTCCCCCCAGACAGGAACGCAGACCGCGCAGCCGTCACTGTAATTTTTATCCGCAAAATAAAAATATCTCTAATAAAGAGAACAAAATCCCCCTGCTGCTTGTATTACAACACAGACGGTTTTCATTCTGAAAACTGTCATTTTAACTTAACGGGGGGAGTCAAAACGATGAAAGGTTTGACTGAAAAACAAAGGCAGGTTCTCGAATTTATCGAGAGCTTCGAAGAGACCAACGGCATGGCACCGACGGTGTACGAGATTGCAGAAAATTTTTCTGTAAAGACATCAACGATTTTTTCGCATCTGCGCGCACTTCAGAAGAAAAAGTATCTTTCCCGCAGCTCAAAAGCCCGGAGCATAGCCATCACAAAACCAATGCACCCGAAACGCCGTCCGGCAGGTCTGAGATCCATCCCCCTCGTGGATATTCACTCTCTGGACAAAAAGTCTGCACCGCTGAAGGAGATTTTCTGCGATGCCTCTTTCCTGCATCGGGCATCCAGTGCATCTGACTTGAGAAATCTTTTTGCCGTTACAATGGAAAATGATGATCTTCAGAACAAGGGGATCTATCATGGAGACATTGCGATCCTGCGGAAACATCCGGCAGCGATCCGCACCGGAGACGTGATTCTTGCCATGATCAATGACCGTCCGGAGTTCCGGGAATGCACGAAACTTGACAACGACTCAGTGGAGATCTCCGGAACCGCTCCGGGAGCCTCTTCCTGCAGCTATCCGCTGGAAGAAGCACCGTTCAAAGGCGTTGTCGTCAGCGTGCAGCGTTCCCTGTGAGTCCCGGAGGGGAGAATACCGGAATTCTTCGCTGTAAAATTCCGGTTTTTCCTTGAAAAATACGGGAAAACAATTATATTTCTCAACTGAGGACGCAAGTCATGCTCACTAAAAATCTAGGCAAAGCACTGAACCGTCAGTTGATGGAAGAGTTGAAGTCCGCATATGTCTACCTGAATCTTTCCGCACGTCTGGAACAATTCTCTGCGCCGGGTGCCGCAAAATGGATGCGCGCCCTTTCCAATGAGGAACTGGAACGCGCCGGAAAGATCCTTGATTTTCTGACATATAACGGGTTCGATGTCAGTTTCGGAAAACTGGATAAACCTTCTGCAAGCGGACTTTCCACTCCGGAAGATGTGTTCAAGGCTGCGCTGAAACAGGAAAATACAGCTGCAGACAAGCTGAAAGAACTTTCTGAACTGGCTGTCTCCGAAAGCGATTTCCCGGCTTTTCATCTCTTGAACGGATTCGTACTCGGACAGGCTTCGGCAGAACGGAAACTGCGGTCGATCATCGACAAGTTCCACACCGCCGGAAGTTCGGAAAACGCAAGACGTTTTCTGGATTCTCAATTCCCGAAAACGTAAAATCCTTCCGGCAAGGTCATGCTGCAATAACATTTGGAACAAGGTCATGCCGGAATCTCAAAAAAAACTGCTCCTGCACATCTGCTGCGCACCCTGCGCTTGCGGCTGTCTGGATAAAATCAACGGACGGGAAGTCACGCTTTACTTCTCAAACTCCAATCTCTCTTCCCTTGAAGAGTTTGAAAAACGGCTGGAGAGTGTCAGGATTTTTGCGGAACGTTACAACTTTCCTCTGATCGTCGATCCCTATGACCACGCCGCATGGCTGGATGCCGTTGCAAAAGTTCCCGACTATAAACAGGCTCCCGAACGCGGTACGCGATGTGCCGCCTGTTTTGAATACAATCTTTCCAGAACCGCCGCAAAAGCGGAAGAACTGGATATGAACTTCACCACAACGTTAACGGTCAGTCCGCATAAAAATTCAAAGCTGATCTTTTCCATCGGCGGAAAATCTCCGCGTTTTGAAGCAATCGACTTCAAGAAAAATGACGGTTTTCTGAAATCCCTGCGGCTGTCCAAAGAACTGAACCTTTACCGACAGAGTTTCTGCGGTTGTGAATTTTCTCTCAGAGACAGGAGTTGAACTTATGAAAAAGAAATCCTGCGGCAGATTGATCTGTGCCGCCCCCGAATTTTGTGCCGATCTCCTCTATGCAGGAGGTTTTAATGCCCCCGATCCCATCGTTTGGTTCCAGACCAGTGAGTTTCAGGCGATCGTCGTCTCCATCCTTGAATACGAACGCGCTTGTGTTCAGGCAAAAAAGAACGTGAGAGTTCTGCCGCTTGAAGAGTTTTTTACCAGGGAAGATAAATTCAAAAATGATGAACTGCTCATTCAGCGGATCTCGGAAAAATACGGCATCACAGAGTGGCTCGTACCCGGTGATTTCCCTGTTTCAACCGCTGATACTTTGCGGAAAAACGGGATCGGGATCATTCCTGCCGGAAACTTTTTTCCGAAACGGGAATGCAAAAATACTTCTGAAATCAGGAAAATTGCCCGTGCCATGTCCGCAACAGAAGAATCCATGATGCTTGCCAGAGAGATTCTGAAACAATCAGTCATCGGAAAAAATATGGTTCTCTACTGCGGAAAAAAGGTATTGACCAGCGAATTTCTGCGAATGGAAATCGAAGGTTTTCTGAAAGCCCGGGGCTTTACCGCCTCCCGTACGATCACGGCTCACGGCTCTCAATGTTCACAGCCGCATAACGTTGGGTCCGGTCCGATCCTCGCCGGGGAAACGGTCGTCGTTGATATTTTTCCCCGTGATGATGAAACAGGCTATTGGGGCGATATGACAAGAACATTTGTCAAAGGAGAACCTCTTCCGGTCGTCAAACGTGCTTATGAAGCAGTCCTTGCGGCATCTCAGGCGGCGGAAAAAATGGTCTGTGCCGGAGTCATTGCTGCAGAAGTTCATAACAAAGCCAAAACGATCATGGCTCAAGCCGGTTTTGAAACAGGCAAAAACAAAGATGGCATCCCTTGCGGATTCATCCACGGATTAGGGCATGGTGTCGGTTTAGAGATCCACGAGGCCCCCAGAGTTTCCCCGGCGAATCCCGGTCCGTTGAAAAAAGGACAAGTCATCAGCAACGAACCCGGGTTGTATCATCCGTCATGGGGCGGGATCCGTCTGGAAGATGTATTGGTCGTTACGGAAACCGGTTCCAGGAACTTCTACACCATGTCCAAAGATATGATTGTATAAAAATGGCTCTGTT
The DNA here is from genome assembly GCA_017456495.1 of Lentisphaeria bacterium. Lineage (GTDB taxonomy): Bacteria > Verrucomicrobiota > Lentisphaeria > Victivallales > UBA1829 > SIG79. The sequence goes on from JAFTJI010000123.1 coordinate 13,279, forward strand.
TACCGTATGGGTTGGTATTTTGGGAAGCGGAAAAAAACTTTTGAGGAAAGTCTTTTCCGCCTCCCAAAGCCCCATCACTTTTTTCCAGAAAATTGCAAAAAACAACCGGCATGGCAAAGGGAACTTTAACTTTATGATGGCATTTTGATTTTTGCAAAACAAAATCGAAATGCCGCAAAAAGGTTTGAAAAGAGAAAAGAGGGGTATGGGGAGAAAAGAGAAAAAATTCCTTAAAAATTTTTTCTTTTGTCTCCCCGATCACGAATCAAGCCTGATTGAAAGTAGAGCAATTAATTTTGATCAGAGAACTGCTCAGCTCTTTGCTTCTGCGTTTTCTTCCCGGTCACGGGGGACATAACGGGGTTTCGGTTTGGGAACTTCCATATTGGCTTTGATCTTGTAGTTCGGTCCGCCGAGAAGTTCTTTCAAATCTTTGAGCAGCTCCGGCGAGGCTGCAACATTGAACTCTTCCGGCAGTTCCACAAAAGCGGCTCTTCCGTTGGCAGTACAAACACAGAGAACAACAGGAACGGTGCCGTTATGTTTCTTCAGAAGCGTTCTCAAATCCTGCATCAGACCGGGCTTGGAATCCAGTTCATAAACGTGAATATGGATCTGTTCGGTAGAAGTCTGCATGACCTGCTCCAATGGTGTGATGGAGCGGATCGTCAGAGAAGCCGGCGCATTTTCTTCGTCGCCGCGGCGGATGACTGCGGTAACAAACACCGGAGTATCAGCGGCAAGCAATCCCTGAGCCTGATCGTAAGCCTCACCGAAGAGCATTCCCTCCACGGAGCCGGTCATATCTTCCACTTCCACGATGGCGAACATTTTGTTGTTCTTTTTGCTGATCTTCTTCTGAACGCTCTTGATGAGTCCGCCCAGTTTCACACCCTGATCGTTTTCACCTTTTTCCTGGATCTGAGCAGCGTTCATGGTGGAGTAGGACTCGATGATCTCCTGATATTTCTGTGCGGGATGTCCGGAGATGTAGAACCCTAGAAGATGTTTTTCATCCTTGAGCATTTCGCTGAAGTCCAGTTCTTCGATATCCGGCATGGCAATGGAGTTGAACTCTTCCGCTTCGTCCCCGCCCAGCATATCGAAAAGAGAAGTCTGTCCGGACTCTTTATCTTTCCGGCGGGATGCGGCACAGGCGATTGCGTCCTGAATGGTTGCGATCATCTGGGAACGGCGATAACCGGTAAAATCGAAAGCTCCGCAGCGGACGAGAGATTCGATTGCGCGGGAGTTCAGAGAGTCGCCCACCCGTTCCAGCAGGTCGGGCATATCTTTGTAAGGACCGTTTGCATCGCGGTCGGAGATGATGGCGTTTGCGGCACCTTCGCCGAGTCCTTTGATGGCTCCCAGACCGAAGACGATATTATCGCCGTCCACAGAAAAGTGGGTATCGGATTTATTGACGTTCGGCGGCAGGACTTTGATTCCCATTGCTTTGCAGGCGTTGATCAGGAAGGTCACTTTTTCTGCGTTTCCAAGTTCGCTTGTCAGCACCGCTGCCATAAATTCCTGAGGATAATTTGCCTTGAGGTAAGCGGTTCTGTAAGAGACCATCCCGTAAGCCGCGGAGTGGGATTTGTTGAACCCGTAACCGGCAAACTTGTTGATTTTTGCCCAGATCTGGTCTGCCAGAGCTTCATCAATGTCATTGACCTCTTTACAGCCTTTGATGAAGTTGATCCGTTCCTTTTCCATGATATCGAGTTTCTTTTTCCCGATAGCACGGCGGACGATGTCAGCGTGACCGAGGGTAAAACCGGCAACTTTCTGCACGACTTCCATGATCTGCTCCTGATAAAGCATGATCCCGTAAGTCTCTTTCAGAATGGGTTCCATGGTCGGGTGGTCATATTCGATCGCCTGAAGACCTTTCTTACAGGCAACAAATGTGGGAATAAATTCCATGGGACCCGGACGGTAGATTGCCAGAAGAGCGATGATGTGTTCGATGGTTTCCACGACGAATGTACGGCAGAGTGCCTGCATACCGCCGGATTCCAACTGGAACACCGCAACAGTATCGCCCCGGTTCAGCAGTTCATAAGTCTTGGGATCATCCAACGGGATCCGGTCAAGGTCGACGTCGATACCGCGGTTGCGTTTGATATTTGCCACGGCATCGGAAAGCACGGTCAGCGTACGCAGTCCGAGGAAGTCCATTTTGAGCAGACCGAGCTGTTCGCAGGGGTGAGCGATGAACTGCACAACAGGCGTTCCTTCGGGGCTTCGCTGAAGCGGCACAACGTTGTCCAGCGGCATGTCGCCGATGATGACACCGCAAGCGTGGATACCGGTCGTTCTGTTCAGACCTTCTACGGGGAGAGCTTCATCATAGATCTGCTTTGCTTCGGCATCCTTTTCCAGAAGATCTTTGAACTCCGGAACTTCCTTGATGGCTTTTCCAAGAGTCAGTTTCGGGTCATTGGGGAGAATTTTTGTCATGCGGTCGCCGGTAGAGAGGGGGCATCCAAGCACGCGGGCGCAGTCTTTGATCACGTTCTTTGCTTTCAGTGCGCCGTAAGTAGCGATCTGCGCCACGGAATCCCGTCCGTATTTTTCGCGAACGTATTCAATGACTTCTTCACGGCGGCGTTCGCAGAAGTCGATATCGAAGTCAGGGGGAGACACACGTTCCGGGTTGAGGAACCGTTCAAAAAGCAGACGGTACCGGATGGGGTCGATGTTTGTGATCCCGGTGAGGTAAGCCACGAGACTTCCAGCTCCGGAACCGCGCCCCAATCCGACAGGGATGCCTTTTTTCCTTGCGGCATTGATGAAGTCCCACACTACGAGGAAGTAACTGGGGTATTTTGTTTTGATGATAACATCCAGTTCGTAATCCATACGCTTCCGGATGGTTTCAGCCATTTCATCGTGTTCGGGTGCATGATCATTCAGCTTGAATCCGTAGCAGCGTTCCACGTTGTCGATACAGATCTGCCGGAGAACCTCTGCCTGAGTGGTATTTTCCGGCACTTTGTAGACCGGATAATGGTTCTCCATATCTTTGTCAATAAGGAATTTGAAGTTACAGCGTTCCGCCACCCGGAGCGTATTCGGCAATGCTTCCGGAATCTCGGTTCCGAAAATGGAGTACATTTCATCATAAGTCTTATAGTAGAACTCCTGATGATCCATCATGGTCATGCGGTCGGTATCGGAGAGCTTGCTGCGGGTGGAAATACAAAGCAGGATATCCTGCGCGCGTGCGTGTTCTTTCCGCAGATAGTGGATGTCATTGGTTGCAACGAGAGGGATTTCAAACTCTTTGGAGAGCTTGACCAGCTGGGCATTTGCTTTTTTCTGTTCTTCGATCCCGTGATACTGCACTTCCAGGAAGAAATTTTCTTTGCCGAAAATATCAAGGTACTGGGAGAGAGCTTTTCTTGAGGCTTCTTCCCCGCGGTCAAGGAAAGTTCTGGGGACTTCCCCCTGAACACATGCGCTGAGAGCGATCAGCCCTTCACTGTGAGCTGCAAGGAACTCTTTATCAGTACGCGGTTTGTAGTAGAAACCTTTCAGCTGGGCATCGGAGACGATTTTACAGAGGTTGACGTAGCCCACCTGGTTGGTTGCGAGCAGGACGAGGTGATACCCGCGGATATGAGGCTCCAGGTTGTCATGGCTGAACCTGCTCCCGGGAGCGACATAGACTTCGCATCCGATGATAGGTTTCACCCCGGCAGAGGTCATGGTTTCATAGAACTCGATACATCCGCCCATGATCCCGTGGTCAGTGATGGCGCAAGCAGGAGCATTATTCTCAAGGCACATCTTTACGAGGTCTGTTTTCGTTTTCAGCACCTCTTTATCCTTGATCCTTGTTGCCCAGGAGATGGGAGAAGCTCCATCAAGGAGACTGTAATCTGTATGAACGTGCAAATGCACGAATTGTTTGTTTTCGTCCTGTCCGTCTGCCATGAGATAATGTCCTTTCGCTGCAAGATCCTGTTTGGAAGCGGGGTAGCTCCCTCAATAAAAATCATTGGGAATATACCCCGTCAATCCGGAAAATGCAATGGTCCGATCAATCTTTTTTTCCATGTTCTGCTGTGACATGGATCGCGATACCGCCTCTGGGCATGAAATCGCCGATGACCTGCATCCATTTCGGTTTGCAGGCTGCAACGAGATCATCCAGAATGGTATTGACAGCGACTTCATGGAAAGTGTTGTGGTTTCTGTAAGAGAAGAGATAAAGTTTGAGAGCTTTGCTTTCGATACACTTCTCTTTGGCGATATAGTTGATGGTGATGTGTCCGAAGTCCGGCTGACCTGTGATGGGACAAAGACTTGTAAATTCCGGGCAGTCGAAAGTGATGATGTAATCTCTTTTCGGGAATGCGTTGCGGAAGGTCTCGATTTTTGCCTTTTCGGGAGAATCGGGATAGTCCTTGTGATTTTTTTTCAGGAGTGTAAGGCCGGAATAATCGGCGTCTGTCATGATTTTTTTGTCTTTTTTCATAAAAAAACCTTAAAGTTTTCGTTGTTTTTCTAATTTTTTTACATTTTGGACTTGAAAGAAGTGCCAGTCGGGAATATATTAGCACTGTTTTTCAGGATTACCACCGGAAAAGAAAGAAAAATCAAATATTTTTTTAGGAAACATTCAGGAGAAAACGTAATGAAGAGCCATTTCAGAGCACTGATTCTCGCAGTAGCGACCATCTTCGCTGCTGGATTCGTTGTTGAAGCCAAAGCTATTGACACCACCCCGGAACCGGTTTATACCACCTGGTCTGATACCAGTGATTACAACATTTTCCAGTTGATGTGCCGTAAGCTCGGCCGCGGGATCATCGGTGTCGGTTTCGGCGCATTGGAAATCCCCATCAAGGTGATGGAAGTCAACTTTGAACATGGCAGTCTTCCCGCAATTTCCTGGGGTGTCCTTGAAGGTGTCGGCTGGTTCATCGCCCGTGAAGTCGTTGGTGTGATTGATATCGCGACGTTCTACATGCCGCTCCCGGGCTGTACTTTCAATAAAAATATCTATGGCTGGGGTTATGGTCCCATCATGGAACGCGAATGGATCATCACTCCGGAAACCAACGCGTACGGTCTGTTCTATACGTCCAACCGTACCATGGAATATTGATTCCGGTACAAATTTAATCATCTTTACGGCTGCCGGATCCGAATGGCAGCCGTTTTTTTTGGAGAAATCAAAACATGTTTGGAATCGGAAAAGAAAAGCGGAAAGTCAAAGTCGGTGTCGTCGGAGTCGGTGTGCTCGGAAGATACCATACGAATATTTACAGCAAATCTGATAATGTGGAGCTGATCGGGGTTTACGATGCGGAGCCGAAAGCTGCTGCGGCAATTGCGAAGGAGTTCAATACCAGAGCATTCCCCACGATCCGCGAACTTGCTGAACAGTGCGATGCTCTGAGCGTTGCAGTTCCGGCAACGCTTCACCATCAGGTCGCTATGGAGCTGATCGCTCTGAAAAAACATATCCTCATGGAAAAGCCCATCGCTTCTGAAGTGGCAGAGGCTCTTGAAATGGTGGAAGCCGCTGAAAAAGAAAATCTCGTTTTTGCAGTCGGTCATGTGGAACGCTTCAATCCGGCAATGGATTTCCTGGAAGAAAACAAGTCAAGAACCCTCTTCATCGAAGCGCACCGGCTGGCAAAATATCCGCCGCCGCGCCCCGGACTGCACCGCCGCGGCACAGAAGTCAGTGTCGTTCTGGATTTGATGATCCATGACCTTGACCTCATCCTTACCATGGTCGGAAGTGAAGTCGAAAAAATTGATGCAGTCGGGATCCCGGTTCTCAGCAAGACGGAAGATATTGCCAATGTCAGGATCAAATTTGTCAATGGCGCAGTTGCAAATGTGACAGCAAGCCGGATGAGTCCGGAACCCATGCGGAAATTCCGTGTTTTTCAGACAGATTCCTACACCTCAATGGATTATGCAAACCACTGCGGAAAAATCTACCGGAAAGGTCTGCTTGGTGTTTCCCGGAAAAAAGTCGATCTTTGTGAAAAAAATGCGCTTGCGGCAGAAATCGAAAACTTTGTCGATGCTGTCGCTGCCGCATTGGAAAATGACGGCAAGTGCATCAAGCAGCCGCGTGTTACCGGAAGAGACGGTCTGAAAGCTCTGGAACTGGCAATCAGGATCACCGATGAGATCCGTTCCTATAATGACAAATACGGGCTTATGAAGCTGAAGTAAAATATGATCGTTCAGACACCTTCCAAAGTCAATCTGTTTTTGAAAGTTGCCGGAAAACTGCCCAATGGTTTCCATGCGATAGAAACTCTTTTTGTGCCTTTGCAAACGCCGTCAGATGAACTGGAGATCCGGTTCTCTGCCGATGGAAAACAGGAGATCACAGTGGAATGTGCCCATCCGGCGGTTCCATGCGATGAAAGAAATCTCTGCTGTAAGGCAGCAAAAAAAGTTCTTACTGCGGCAGGTGTTACGGATTCCGTTTCGATCACGATCCGGAAAAATATTCCGGTTGCCGGAGGAATGGGCGGCGGCAGTTCCGATGCCGGAGCAGTCATAAACGCCCTGCAGAAAAAGTATGGTTTCCTTGAGGATAAAGGTGCCGCGATTGCTCTGGAATGCGGCTCTGATGTTCCTTTTTTCCTGAATCCAACGCCTTCAACCGGGTTCGGACAAGGGGAGATCCTGACACCTGTCGAAGGGTTGATCCTGCCGGAGATCCGTATTATTCCCATGGATTTTCCCATCTCTGCAAAATGGGCATATCAGAACCTTGCGCCGGAAACAAAAGAGGATCCCCGGACTTTGGACGGGATGATTGCCGCGCTGCGTGCCGGTGATTTCAAAGCTGTTGCGGAGCTGTTAAGAAATGATCTGGCTCCTGCAGCGTTCCGGAAATTTCCCCTGCTTGAACTGACAAAACAGAAGTTTGAAACTGAAAATCCCGGCTGGAAAGTTCAGCTTTCCGGAAGCGGTGCAACGCTCTTTGCTGTCAAAGCATATTGAGCCGGTGCTCCGGACCGCTGTTATCAACGGAAATTTTACTCTGCGATCGTCCCGAAAAGTGTCATAGAAGTCGCGCGGTCAATATGAACCTTCACTTTATCGCCGACTTTGACTCCTGTGGTGTTTTCAAAGACTGCCAGTTTGTTCTGATCGGTTCTTCCGCACCAGCGGGCAGCATTTCTCCGGCTGGGTCCTTCTGCAAGAAGTTCCAGCGTTTTGCCGACAGCCCGCATATTCTCTTTCTGAGAACTCTTTTCCAGCTCTTTCAGCAGGATCTGGTTCCGTTCTTCCTTGACTTCTTTCGGGACATCATCGGTCATCTGAGAAGATTTTGTCCCTTTGCGCGGAGAGTATTTGAAGATATAAGCGAGGTCAAATTCCACCTCCTCCATGATCTTGCGGGTCATCTCAAAATCTTCATCCGTTTCCCCGGGGAACCCAACAATGATATCTGTGGAAAATGCGATATTTCCATTGCATTTTTCTTTCAGGGAGCGGACGATCTCCATATATTCCGCCGCCGTGTACGGTCGGTTCATTGCTTTCAGGATCCTGTCGGAACCTGACTGCAGCGGCAGGTGAACATACTTGCAGACTTTCGGCGTATTGGCAATACATTCGATCAGACGCTTGTTGAAAAATGCCGGATGCGGCGAGGTGAACCGGATCCGTTCGATCCCTTCGATCGCGGCAGTTGCCTCCAGCAGATCCGCAAAGGGGGAAACATCCGGATCCATCTTCAATCCTTTTGTACCGTAGGCGGCAACATTCTGCCCCAGCAGCATGACCTCTTTCACACCGGCTTTTGCCAGAGCTCGGATCTCTTCCAGAACTGCCTCCGGAGAACGGCTCCGTTCCCGTCCGCGAACATACGGCACAATGCAGTAAGTGCAGAACCGGTCGCAGCCGCGCATAATGGAAACGTAGGCTTTGAATCCGTTGACCGGAACCAGATGGGAATCCAGCCCGGCGGCATCCTGAATATTATCATGATCCAGAGTTGCTTTTTTCGATCCGGTTTTCAGTTGGCGAACAACTTCCGGCAGTTCGTGGATCTTATCGGTCCCGATCGCAAAGTTCAGATGTGGAATCTTTTTCAGCAATTCTTCGCCCCGGCTCTGCGCCATACAGCCCATGATCCCGAAAAACTTCCCGGAACTCTGCTTTTTCAGAATCGAAAGTTTTCCGATGGCTTTCAGTTCCGCCTGTTCCCGGACGGAGCAGGTGTTGAAAAGGATCAATTCAGCTTCCTCTTCTGCAAAAACCTGAATGTGACCGTCTTCAATCAGCATTGCGGCAGCGGCTTCGCTGTCGCGCTCATTCATCTGGCATCCGTATGTTTTGATATAAAATTTCATTTTGAAGTCCCGTGAAAGACGACCATGTTATTTCTGTGAATGACTTCCGATTCCGCATCGCATTTCAGGATGTCGTGGATGGAAGAGGTCTGGCATCCGGCGAGTTTTCTGCATTCTGCCGCGCTGAAATTGGAAAGACCTTTGGCGATGACCTGTTTTCCGCTCCAGACTTCCACGATACTTCCGCGCTGGAATGTTCCGGAAACTTTTCTGATCCCGGAGGGGAGCAGACTGCTGCCTTTGTTCAGAAGTGCTTTCGCCGCGCCTTCATCAATATGGATCGTACCGATCGCCTTTGCAAACGTGGAAAGCCAGCGTTTTTTGGATTCGATTTTGCCATGATCCGGCAGGAATACGGTTCCCACATCATCACCGTTGAAGATCTGCTGAATGATCGAAGCATCCCGTCCGTCTGCGATCCAGAGACACTCTCCGGCAGAGTTGAGAATATCAGCACATTTCAGCTTGGACGCCATGCCGCCGATAGAAAAACTTGCATCATCCGTACCGCGTGCCATCCCGCGGATCTCATCGGAAACTCCATGAACAACAGAAATTCTGTCTCCCAGAGTTCCGTCCGGCAGAGGTTTCTTCAAACCGTCGACCGTAGTGAGGATGATTGCGAGGTCGGATCGTGTCATAGAAGCCACTTGAGCGGCAAGCATATCGTTATCGCCGAACTTCAATTCAGCCACAGAGACCGGGTCATTTTCATTGATGATCGGCAGAATGTCCATGGCAAGCAGGGATTCTATGCAGTTCAGTGCGTTCAAATGCCGTCCGCGTGACCGCAGATCTTCCGCTGTCAGCAGGATTTGAGAAGCCTGAAATCCATGTTTCCGGCATTCCGCGTCATAAAGAGCCATCAGATGGATCTGTCCGATCGCTGCAAGTGCCTGAACCTCGGAGAGATGTTTCGGGCGTTTCTTCAGTCCGAGACTTGTCATACCGGTGCCGACAGCTCCGGATGAAACAAGGATCACCTGGATCCCGGAATCCCGGACTGTTTTGATCTGTTCCACCAATCGGGCGAGAGCGGAAGCATCCACCAATAGCCGGGTTCCTGCCTTGATGACGACCCGTTTGCATGCACCTACCAGCTGTTTCCGGATGGAAACTGCATCATTACTGTTTTTTTCTTGTATTTTCTGCCGTGCCATGACGGTTTTCTCCTTGCTTTTTTCATTATTCAGTACATGGGAAATATATCACGTTCCCATGGATTTTCAAGGTAAAAAACAATATCCTGTGTAGTTTTCAGCTCTTTTCATCTTGAAAAAAGAGGATTGTTATGCTATACTAAGGAGGCAATTTCAAAAGTCGCCAAAAATGCCAGAAAATCCTTGTTGCGCCCTGTAAAATGGAGCGTTTTCAGCTCATCAACAATCTTTTTTCAGCCAAATTTTGCCGGACTTTTGAAATTACCTCTAAGGAAAAATGAAAAATTGGAGTATCTTATGAATCTCAGAAAATGTATTATGACCGGGCTTCTCGCCGTTCTCGTTTGCAGCGCAGAAGTGTTTGCTGGAATTGAAGAAATCAGAAAAAATGCAGAGAAAGGGTATGCCCACTCTCAATTTCAGCTGGGCTGGATTTATTATGTTGGAAATAAGGATGTCAAACAGGATTATAAAGAAGCGGTAAAATGGTTTCGTCTTGCTGCCAATCAGGGCGATTGGGCAGCTTGCAGTCAGTTAGCCATTTGCTATGACTTGGGAAAAGGCGTTAAACAGAATCCTGCAGAGGCCTTTAAGTGGTATCGGATCGCAGCTCTTCAAGGAGATCTCCGTTCTATGAAGATGCTTGGATACTTTTATGCAGTCGGACGGGGTGTCGAACAAGATTATCAGGAATCCGCAGAATGGGTTATGAAAGCCGTAAAAAAAGGAGATAAGTCTTCAAAATTCATGTTGGGACTTTATTATCTCAACGGGACGGGAGTTCCTCAGGATTTCCGGAAAGCACGGGAACTGGTCCGGGCGGCGGCAGATGCAAACGATCCAATGGCTCAATCCTCACTTGGAAAAATCTATGAAGACGGCATGGGCGTCAAACAGGATTACAAAGAAGCGGCAAAATGGTACCGGAAAGCTGCCGCACGGAATGATGTTTATGCCGCTTTTGCATTGGGACGGTTCTCTCTGTACGGAAAGGGAATGCCCCGGAACCTCGCGGCGGCAGAGCGTTATTTCAAACAGACTTTTACGATCAGTCTGGAGCAAACGATGCGGGGAAACCACTTCGCGCAATGCCAGCTCGGCTATTGTTATCAATTCGGGATCGGCACAAAGAAAAATCTTCCGGAAGCGGTCAAATGGTATGCCAGAGCAGCTGCACAGGGAAACCGCGGAGCAAACGCTTATCTCGGGTTCTGTTATCTGACAGGAAAAGGCGTTCCCAAAAGCAGACGTGAAGCGGAAAAATATTTCCGGGAAATCTTTGAAAGGGACAAACAGGATGCTGTTCACGGGAACCCGGTGGCAATGTATTACCTCGGAAATTACTATAATACCGGGTTCGGGGGCAAACAGGATTACAAAGAAGCGGTGAAATGGCACCGGAAAGCATATCAGAAAAAATACACCTCGTCAGCAATCGAATTGGGAATACATTACTTCTACGGCAGAGGCGTTCCTCAAAACTATGCTGAAGCGGAAAAATATTTCCGGGAGGCGGCAGGACTCGACCGGGCGGTTGCCAAATTTTATATGGGATTGTGCAGTGAAAAGCTGCGGAAAAAGCCCGCTGAAGCCGCCGCATGGTACAAAGCCGCGGTTCCGGATCTTAAAATTGATGTCGAATACTTTGAAAGCGGCTATTCCTGTTTTGCCCTGGGCTGCTGTTACGAACACGGTCTCGGCGGGGTGAAAAAAGATCTGAACAAAGCGATCAGTCTCTACCGGAAAGCGGCGGAATATGAATATATTGATGCTCAAAACGCCCTGAAACGGCTTGGAATAAAGCAATAAGATGAGAACGGGAAGAAGGAGAAAAATCACCTTCTTCCGCTATTCTGCTTTTTACTTTTTCCTGTCCGGGAACGCCTCTTTCATCAGCCGTTTAACATCATCAAGAGACTTGATCGGATCAATGCGGTGAATCTCTTTCCGCAGGGGAATATCATCATAGGGGAACCAACGGTAATCGTCGGCTTTTTTCCCGAGTTTTGTTTTGCGCGACTGATTAACCAGACGTTTATAGAAGATATCAGCCTCTCTCGGGGATCTCTGACGGAAGATTTCACCGCCGAAAAGGTTGATCAATCCGAGCAGTTCCGGATCCTGCGCAACATTTCCGGCTTCGATCGCCAGATCCGCCGCCAGATAACGGTAGTGCCAACGCTGATATGCAGGAACGGTCAGATAGTTTTTGACCGCATTGAAACCGGGTTTCCATTCCTCAAAGGAATTATGCTCCTTGCAGAAACTCCATGCGCCGAGGAATCTGTCATACCTGCAGGATCTGCAAGTCCATGACAAACGGATATTTTTGTTTGAATAATTTCCTCTGTATCTGAAGTTATCGGGATTTGTTTCAGTTCCGCAGAGTTCCATACCTTTGTACCGCAGGATCTTTGCGGCATTGTAAAGGGCGATCCCGCGTTCGTTTCGATCTCTCTTCGGGTCTCTTCCGACTGCAAGAAATTTCAGATATTGCTCCAGATATCCTTTATATTCGTCCGGCATATATTTTCTTGCGATATCGAACCGTCCCTCCCGGAAAGCGCGGCGGGCGGTCAGATGTTTCATCATCTTCACCATCTGCGGCTTGATGGAATTTTCATCTTTGATATTTGCATCGCCGCTGATTGATTCTGTGAACGCAATCACCTGATCCAGAGAGAGAAAGCGTTCTGCAATGTAGGGCAGGTCGGCTTCGCCCTGTCCGGATTCATAGAAGAATCTTGCAGCCTCCATGAAATCCCGTTTCAAAACCATGGTATAACCGAGAGTCCCGTAGATTTCATTTTCCCACTTTCCGGATCCTTCAAAAGAATAAGCGTTATTGCTCCCGCGGCGGATCAGCTTTCGGTTGGTTCGGGACGTGATTTTTTCAGCCATTTTCAGCCATTGACGCAGCTTTTCTGCAGCAAGATCCACGCTCCCGTAATACCGGGCAAGTTCGGCTTCCACATACAGAGAAAGAAGTGTCGGTTTTTCCAGCATGGAAAGAAAATTTTCTGCGCCTTTGATATTGCCCCTGTTATAATCACGGAACGCAAGAATATCAATGCACCGGAATTTATAAGAGCTGCCTCTGGCGAGCAGTTTCGAAAGATCTTTCTCAAAAATCACCAGAATTTCCCGGCAGACCGGATCTTCCAGGAGCAGCTGATATTCCTGATCGCTGAGTTTGCAGAAAATGTTTTCCAGACAGCTGAATTTCTTGTTGTAGTATCTCAGAAATTTAACCATATTATGATTCATTGCACCGCGCTGAGCCTCGACGGCAGCCCGAATCACTTTCACAGGATCCGTTCCGTATCTCAACTCCTGCTTGTAAGAACCCCAGCCCAAACCAAGAGTATCTGCAAAACCGGCATCAATGGCTTTCCGGACTTTTACTGCATGGGCGTGAATGTTGGCTTTATCAAGATTTCCTTTCAGATAAAGGACCCAGGTTGTCCGGAAGTGGCGGCGTTCCGGGGGAAGGGCAAGAAGTTTTTCCCAGCTGACAGCTTTTTTCGGCGGAGAATCCAGTTCTTCCCTGCCTAAATGATAAAGACGGAACTCTTCCAGTTCCGGGGGGATCGCAGGAAAATCTTTCTTCGCAGAGACTTCTCTGTAACTGAACTTATCGCAAAAAGAGAGATAAGCCTCAAGCAGTTTTTTCTGTTCTGCCTCCGGCATTCCCGGACAATATTTTTTCAGTGCGGCAGCAAAATCTTTTGCCTCCGCGGCAGGTGTTTCCAGACCATCTTTATAAACCGGAGTATTACGGAACAGATCTCCGGAACCTTCAATAAAATAGTTCAAGGCATGATCGACTTCCAGCACCGGATAATAAGCATTTCCCTGATTTAAAATGTAGTTCGGCTGCATCAGGGGGGCACATGCCTGTACCGGGGCGGGACTCAGAACAGATGCTGTCAGGATAACAGCCGGACACAGAATTGAACTGATTCTTTTCATTGTAACCTCTTATTTTTGAATTGTAACTTTGATTGCTTTCTGCGGGTCTTCTGAACGGATCCAGAAGTAAGGCTTGCTCTCACTTGAAGGCGGCAGCCGTAACGTCAAACATTTCCGGTCAAACGAAAACCGGGCATTATTGAACGTGCCAAGATTCAAACAGGAAATTTTTGTTTCCCAATGGCAGTTCAGCGTGACTGTTTTGGAAAAACAGCCATTGTTGCGAACGCGAAAATGCCATACTCCATTTGCCTGCCGCTCCCAGTAAAATTCCAGTGACGGAGCGTATTTTCCCTCCCGGCAGATTTTCAATGCTGTTTGCAAATCCAGCGATTCCCCATCCCCGGAGATTCCCAGACGGAATGCAATCACCTCCGGACTGGCTGCCGCCAATTCTCCGACAATATTCATATCCGGTTCGACATGTTTTCCGCCCCGGACCGTGTGGCAATAGAACGGAAGCGCAGTTTTGAACGGATGTCTTAACGCCTTTGCTCTTGCCAGTGCCTGAAAAGCTGTTGCTTTGTCAAGAATAAACCAGCGTTTTCCGTCATTCGTCAGCGCATGAACCTGCAGTACATAATAGTCACAAACCTTTGCCAGAGCCCGGAACTCTCCGGTATGTTTCAAATGACATGGAAGAACCGTTGCGGAAAGTTTTACTCCCGGCAGCCGGCGGCGCAATTCAACCATCAGCTGACGGTAATACGAAATCCTGGATTCCGGCGCATCAAGGTCGATTTGAAACTCTTTTGCCGCTTTCCACGGAAGATAAAACCTGACAAGTTCCCCGGCAAGTTTTGCAGGAGATTTTTTCATATGACGGATATGGATCCTGACAACCGGAACCGCCCGGGAAAGATCAACATATTTTTCCGGAGCAAATGCAAAAGTTTTTCCATCGTTTTCCATTTCGCCAGCCAGAAAATAAAGTTTTCCGGAACCGGACCGGTAATAATTCCGGACAGCGTTTTCCACATTTGTTCCATGTTCTCTCTGCCACACATAAAAATCCGGCTCAACTCCTTGCAGAATGAGCGGGATCATCAGAAACAATATGACAAAAAACGGCACAGCAAGCCCCCGGTTAACATTTTTTTGTTCTGTTCCCAAGTCACTTAACCTTTCCTGCAAACTTTTTTGTGGGACTGTTGCAAAAAAAGTTTATAAATGAGGCAATTTCAAATTGCAGAAAATTCCTGCATGGAAAACAGCGTTTTTTTTATTTTCTGAGGCAATATAATATTATCACAAGAAAATGCAAATGGAAAAAAAGATTTTTTTCGAGTTATTTGCGATATCAAATTTTATTTCAAGATTCTTTGGGGATTTTGATCCGGAAAGAGGTCCCTTCGCCGATTTTACTCTTGCATTCGATCGTCCAGTTATGGGCTTTGACAAATGCCTGAACAAGAGATAATCCGAGTCCGTTGCCGGGATATTTCCGGCTGGCATCTCCACGGAAAAATCTGTCAAATACCCGTTCGATATTTGCTTCGGAAATCCCGCATCCGGAATCGGTAACGGTGAGCTCAATATGCTGTTCCAGAACCTCAAGCGAGAGGGCGACAGACCCCTGCTCTGTAAACTTCAGCGCATTTTCCACCAGATTTGAGATGATCCGCTGGACGCTCATTTTATCTGCTGTGACCATTACGGAAGAATCCGGCAGAGTCACCTTGAATGTCAACCCTTTCCGTTCTGCTTCCGGCTGCATGATATCACAAAAATCTTCAGAAAGCTGCCTGAGATCAAGTTCGGATTTTTGCAGAACATCCGGATTTGCGTTGACGCGGCTGATATCGAGGATCGTATTGATCATGGATTTCATGTGCAGACACTCTTCGGCGACGGATGCGCAGGAGTTTACGACTTTATCCGGCAGAGTTCTGTCCCGGAGCAGCTCTTCCATGGTTCCGGAAATCCGCGTGATAGGGGTCCGCAAGTCATGGGCGACATTATTGGAAACCATTTTCAGATCTTCCATCAGATTCACTGTTTTTTCGTTCAGATCGTTGAATGTTTCCATAAGTTCCCGGATCTCCAGATCTTCATTCATCTGCCGTTTACTGATTTTATGATGGTAGTCTCCGGAGGTTGCGATGAGACGCATTTCCGAAGTCATTCTCCGGACCCCGCGGATAAAACGTCTTGCAATCAGCCAGCTCACGAAGATCCCCGTACAAGTGACCAGCACAAGGATCCCGAAAAATGTTTCCGCATATTTCGGGTTGATGTCTGAAATATGGTAGATCCGTTTTCGGATCTCTACGATCTTATTATCCGGCAGCGTTCTGCGGTAGGATTGAAACTCCGCCCCGTTGGTATGTTCAATCGCAGAGGGTGCCCGGGACAGTTTTTTTGAACTCAGGTAAATGGTTCCATCCGGATTTTTGATTTCAACGGAAAGGTTTTCATCGGAATATTCCCCGAGCAGAAGCAGAAAATAACGGGTCATTGTCCGGCGGTCATTTTTCGGGTTGACCAGTTTTGAGGAAAATCTGCCGTCTTCCAGCTGAATGACTTCATAAATTTTCTGATTCCGCAAAATATAATATGTATTATACGGTTTGTGTTGGACATCCTCCGGCAGATTCTGTGTTAAGATATAAAGGACGACAGAATCCGGAAATTTCTTCAGAAGCTGTTCTCTGATCTCTTCCGGGCAGGCATCGCCGGTCTGAATGATATTATTGCTGTTGTATCTGGTTCCCATCACATGGATCATCTCAATATTCCGGGCAATATTTCCCATATCAGCCTGATCTTCCCGGTTTTTCATATAGACGAGACTTGAAATCGTAATGAAGAAGAGAACCGAGCAGGATACAAAGAAGAGGATTGCGAAGGCAAATGCCAGCCGCAGTTTCAGGGAAAATTGAAACAGCTTATTCCAGGACATAACCGATTCCGCGGACCGTGTGGATCAATTCCCGGTCAAATGGCTTGTCGATCTTCTCCCGCAACTTGTAAATACGGGTCTCTACAATCGTCGTTTCAGGATCAAAATTATATTCCCAGACATGTTCGATGATCATGCTGCGGGTCACGACCTGTCCGGTGTTCCGCATGAGATATTCCAGCAGTTCATATTCCCGGGGCGGGATATCGATTTTCTGTCCGGCACGCTGAACTTTCCGGGTCAGAAGGTCAATGGTCAAATCGGCAACGGTAAGCGTCGTGGGTTCCGCTTTCATTTCGGCGCGGCGGAACTGCGCCTGAACATTGGCAAGAAGTTCTGCAATGGAAAACGGCTTTGCAAGATATACATCTCCGCCCGTCTGAAGTCCATGGACCTTATCTTCCAGAGAATCTCTGGCACTCAGGATGATGACCGGACTGGAACACCCCCGTTTCCGCATGGTTTCAATTACGGTAAAACCGTCAACATAAGGGAGCATGATGTCGATGATCGCAAGGTTGAATTGAGTCTTCTCAATCATTTCAATTGCGATTTTTCCATCTGCAGCATAAGAGACTGTATAACCTGCTTCAATCAGTGAGCGTTGAATCAGGTCCGCTGTTTTCTGATCATCCTCTACCAATAAAATATTCATCATGCCTCTCTTTGTTGTTTTTTTGTAATATATCATCATTTTCTTGATTTTCAATTGTTTTTTTTATTGAAAAATCAACGTTTCTGTGATATGTTTCAAAAAAACTGAATTACTGTCGGAAAAAATACTATGGATACAGAGACTCTTCAAAAAAAAATACTTCCTTTGCTGATCATCGGAACAATATTGGCAGGGGTCATTCTCAGATTTAACGGTTTGCTCTTCCGGTCACTGGAATATGATGAAGTATGGACAATCACAAACTATTCCGCAACGCCTTTCTTTTCCATCTTTTCGGATCTTTCCACTCCGAACAATCATCCTCTCAATACGCTGTTCATTCAATGGACGACAACCGCGTTCGGCACAGAGTTTTTTTCCATCCGGCTTCCGGTTTTTCTGTTCGGGATCGCAACACTGATCCTGACAACGCTGTTTACCTGGAACGTTACAAAACGGAAAGACTGTACGCTTTTTGCTGCAGTCTGTATTGCATTCAACGGTTATCTCATCCATTACGCCCAGACCGCCAGGGGATATTCCATTCAGTCCTTTTTTGTTCTCCTGACAGCGGTTTCTCTTTATTTTCTCGCGCAAAACAGGAAAAAGGTTCTCCCGGCGATCCTCTTTTTGACCGCCGCCGTCTGCAGCTGTCTGACTATCACGTCCGGTTTGATTTTTGTCTGTGCCCTCTGCGGCGCATTTATTGCCGTCCGTCTCAGAAAAGAAAAATTTCTCACGCTCTGCAAAGAAAATATTGCCTTTATCCTCCCGGCACTGGCGTTTTGTCTCTTCGCCGGGTTATGGTACGGAATGAATTATAAAGCGATTTCTGCGGGGCAATCGTTCGGGACGTCGGTCATCCATCCGCTGGCTTTCCTGAAATTTTCCGGTGAAATGCTGTATAAACTGGTTCTTTTCCCGTTTGTGATCATCCACATTGCCGTTCTGTTTCTGAAAGGACACCCGCAGAAAAAGATTTCTCTCTTCGCCTTGATTTTCATGGGGCTTGTTTTTCTGACGGCTCTTGTGACAAAAGCCGGATTTGACCGGGTTTATCTTCCGATGTACACGGTAGCCGCCATCACTTCTGCAATGGTGATCCCGGGGATCTTCGGTCACTTCAAAAAAGAAAAATTTACCCTGCCGGGTCTGATCCTTCTGGCTGTTCTTCTTGCTCTTCCCATGGATCTGACAAGAAAAAGTCAGGCAAAACCGGATTATATCCCCCTGATGCAGGAGATCATCAAGGACGTCGGACCGGAATGTTTCGTCAACTTCGCCGTTCATGATTCCTATCCGCTGCTGTACAATTATCCGGATTCTGCCAAAGATTATCTGCAGCGGCTTGCACACAGACCGGGGCTGCATGGGTTCCTGCAGGTCAATTGCCCGGAAGGGATCGCGGTTTATGACGTCAAAAGCGGACATCAAACCATCTTGAAACCAGCCGGCAGTCCGGTCAGACGGTTGGAGTCTTCCGACGGTACCCCCATGGATCTTTACGGTTTATCACCGCTGACATTGAATGATGATCCCAAAGGAAAGATGCTGCTGGTCACAATGACACCGCATCCGCGGGAGATGTTCCTGTATTTCTTTCAGCCAATGGCAACTTCCGAGCCGTGGCACATGGCAAACCTGTTCCTGACAAGCAGACTTTATACCCCGGACAGAAAATTTGAACTCAAGAGCGGAGCCTATATCTGTCCGGCGGCAACTCATGATGCGGCTTACTATCTGAACATCACCAGGCAAACCGGAATAAATTGGAGATTTTACATTCTAAAGTAAGAAAAATTGCTTGACATGAAGCAATACCATGGGTATATTACCCCCGAAAGTACAAAACTTTTTACCTGAAAGGATTGAAAAAATGGAAAAAATCAACATCGCAGTGCTCGGTCTCGGCGGCATGGGCGGAACCCACGTCGGCGCAGCAAAAGCGTCTCCTTATGTCGACAAAATTTATGGCTATGAGCCCGATCAGGAAAGACGCGAAGCCCGCGCAAAAGAGCTTGAAATCATCCCCGCTACTCTGGAAGAGATCCTCGCAGATCCCTCCATTAAAATGGTCAGCATTGCCGCCAGCAACGATGCACACGTTTCTCTGGCAGAAGCATCCCTCCGCGCCGGTAAAGCAGTCCTCTGCGAAAAGCCCATGGGCGATACTCTGGAACAGGCTGAACACCTGATCAAAGTCAAAAACGAAACCAACGGCTGGCTCCAGATCGGTTTTGAACTCCATTACTCCAAGATGTACCAGCAGGTCAAACAGTGGATCGACGAAGGAAAACTCGGCGATGTCGTCAACGTCCAGTGCCGCTACTACTGCTGTGAATTCCACAAGAAAAACTCCTGGAGAAGCAAAAACTACGGAAGCTTCCTCATCGGTGAAAAACTTTCTCACTACCTCGACCTCCAGCGTTGGTTCTTCAGCAATACCGAAGTCCCCGCAACGGTCTACTCCCTCTCCGCGCCCAAAGTCGTGGAATATTTCAACCACAGAGATAACCACCAGATCATGACCAAGTACAGCAAGGGCGGTGTCGCAACCCTGAACTTCATCATGTACTTTGCTGAAACCCACAAGTTTGACCCCCTGGTCGAAACCCTTAAGAAACAGAGTGAAGACGGACACTTCCTGCAGTATCACATCTGCGGAACCAAGGGCGGAGTGGAAACTGACGTCTTCCGCCGCAGAATCCGCCGTTATGAATATGCCGACGGTGAAGAAAACATCCAGGTCCACATCAAGGAAGTCATTGAATTTGATAAAGAAGAAGATCAGATCTACTTCCACAATACCCACGGACAGAACCTCCGCGTGATCGAACTGGTCGCAAAAGGGCTCCCCCCCGAAGTCCCTGCAGAAGATGCTCTCGAAACCATGAGACTCTGCTTTGCTGCAGAAAAATCCGAAGATGCAGGCGGCGAGATCATCAAACTCTGACAGATCATCTGACTGCTGAAACTAAAAAGGCTTGCCGGAAATGGCAAGCCATTTTTTGTGATAAACTCCTCTGAAGTTCAATAAACAGGAATTTCTACTCAAGCATGACTGCTTTCAGACTTGGCGGGGCCTGCAGATAATTCCCGGTATATTTGTACACTCGACCGGAGATCTTTGATCAATTTTTCATCGTCTTCCAACTCTTCAAGAAGTTTTTTACAGGATGCACACTCCCGAAGGTGGACAGAACAGCTGATCCGTCCTAAAACCGACATCCGTGCGTTACGGTATGAATCCAATTCCTCTTTCGTGTAATGTGACATCTTAACGATCCTCCAATTCTTCAATGATCTTTTTCAACTCTGATATACAACGGCTCTTGGCTGTATAAACAGCAGAGACGGAAACATTCAGAAACTCGGCGACCTCCTGAACCGGACGGTTCTGGATCGCGTACATCTCAAAAGAGACATACGTTTCCGATTGAATGCGGCATTTCAGTTCCGTCAGAGCCTCGTTCAGAACATGTTTGCGCCACTCTTCATCCCAGACAGCCTTCCACTGATCGGGAGAGGATAAGTTTTCGCTGATCCCGGAATCATCATCCAGTGAAAGATGCTCTTTCCGCTTTGTGACGATCTTCAACGCCTGATTCCGGATGATCTTCCGGAGATAATGACGGAACCTGCCTTTTTCCGGGTCATGCTGAAAAACGATATCATCCGGAACGTTGTCAATATCGTACTTCCCGAGAATATCTTTCCGGAAGATTTCGCACATTACTTTCTGTACAAGCTCTTCGTTTTCATCAGTGCTCAGGTGACAGTCATAGCCGCAGAGCAGGATCAGCGGTTTATAAGAAGCATAGAACTCGTTCCATGAGATCTCATCGCCATTGCGAACCCTTACCAGCAATGATTTACTTGTTGTGAATGCCATTTATTTCTTCTCCTTTTGGCTGTTTCATCTGCTTACTCCCCCAAAAAAGGAATTTCTTACAGAGGTAATACTCTTTTTGATTCATTTTTTTCGCCGGAGAAAGGATTTTCTTACAGAGAAATAATCTTTTTGATTCATTTTTTTTAGACGGATAAAGGATTTTTCTTCAGATTATTAAATAAATAATTTGAATACG
Source organism: Lentisphaeria bacterium (assembly GCA_017456495.1). Classification (GTDB taxonomy): domain Bacteria; phylum Verrucomicrobiota; class Lentisphaeria; order Victivallales; family UBA1829; genus SIG79. The sequence continues at coordinate 34,404 of JAFTJI010000123.1, forward strand.
TGGACC
>JAFTJI010000124.1 GCA_017456495.1 Lentisphaeria bacterium
CGGCATTGAACAATGAAAGAGAAAAAGGAAGAGCAGCATCCTGTATGAGCAATGTTAAACAAATCAACAGTGCAGCTTTGCAGTACAGCAACGATAATGGAGATTATTGTATTCCAAACCACTCTAATGTCGGTGCTGAATTCTACTATGCAAAAAGACTTGTTACAGACGGATATATTTCCGGTACTGCCTACAATGTACAGTATGCAAATACTGCCATGCAAGGAGTCTTTCGCTGTCCTTCTGTAACAAAAGAACTTGATCCTGCCAATGCCGGTCAGGGAATTGCATACAATGGTTCTACATACTATGAATTTCAGGGTACATCTTACGGGATGAGTGTATATACCCGGAATAAAACTTGCGATGGAATTGCAAGTAATATCCGCTTGTTGAAGTACACCATGATCAAGAATCCTTCCGGAATGTTCATATTTGCGGATGTATATGCAAACCGGAGTGCGAGTTTGAACGTATATGATCCGGCAAGAATCAATTTCAAACGTCATAATGGGCAGGCTTCTATGGGCTATGCTGACGGTCATGTTAAAGCAATCAAGCCTTTTGAAGAACGGGTTGAAGACAAGTATGTTAAATATGGCTGCTGGTATAATGTTCTTTAACAAAGGGTAAGTTTTATCATGTTTCATGTTCCAGTCACATACTTCTTTGAGTTCAAAAAGACCAATGAACAGATGCGTTCCTACATTATGGGCGAATTTGCCGCCAATGGGGCAACGCATCTGGTTCTGACTCATGATCTTATCAATATGATCATGGCGGATTTTACTGCTGCAGCAAAACTTGAAAAAGAGATGTCTGCCGCAGGGTTGACCTTTTTGGATGCTCATGCGCCTTTCGGACAGTATCTGGATCTGAACAATCCGGAACCGGCAGCCCGCAGACAACTGATCCTCCGGCACAAGCTCCATATTCAGATCGCAGCAGATATGGGGGTCGATACGGTGACGATCCATCCCGGAAATGATTATTACTATCCGGAAGTTCCGCTTCAGCAGCAGATCCGCAATACCATTGCCGCACTGGATGAGATTCTGCCTGTTGCTGCTGATCGGGGTGTTACGGTCTGTATTGAAAATATCTGGTGCCGGAGCAATACTCCGGAGAAACTGCTTGAGATCAAAGCGGCATTCCCCTGCGATACGCTCGGGTTCTGTTTCGATGCCGGACATGCGAACCAGATGGATAAAGGGCGGAACTTTGAAAAGAACAGTGCCGCAGATTGCTATGTGCTTGTCGGGGAAACTCCGGTCTATGATGATCAGATCGGAGAAAAAATGCTCCCGCACATCGTGAACTGCCATCTGAATGACAATGACGGACAGTATGACACTCATATCAACATTTTTGACGGGAACACTGACTGGACAAAAGTCATGCGGCTTTTACGGAAAGCTCCCCGTCTGAAATGTATTCAGAGTGAAGTTATTCCAGTGGCAAATAAGACCTCGATCCGTGACATTTGCGAAGCGTTCCGCAAACTTGGTGAAATTTATTAAAATCAACATACTCTTCAAGGAGAACTCTATGAAATTGAAGACCTTTCTGTTTTCCGGTCTTGCAGCCGGATTGATGTTCAGTGCAGAAGCTGAAAACCTTCTTGCCGGAAAAGTCGCTGTTTATGAACAGAAACCGCTCTACCGTTTGACCACCGATGCCAATGACCCGAAAGATCTGACAGATGGAAAAATCCAAAACTGGCTGATCTGGAACTATAAGAGCAGTGTGGGCTGGACAAGAGGAAAATCTTATTCTTTCTATTTTGATCTTGGCGAAGCGAAGCCCATCGGAAAGATCCGTCTGCACACTTCTGCCGGTCGGAGCGGTGTCAAAATGCCGCAGGCAATCCATGTTTATGCCGGAGATACTCTTGCAGAAATGGCTTTGATCGACGAAATGATCAAGCCGAACAAGCATCTGAATCCGGAAGCCAAGAATGCCAAAACGACTTTCTGGATCGAAGGGAAGGGGTGTCCGGTCATTGCCCGTTATCTGAAATTTGTCGTTACTCCCTCAGCAACAAAAGATGCTTATTTCTTTGTGGATGAGATCACCGCTGAACCCGGTGAACACGCTGTCCCGGTCAAAAAACTTCTGGAAAATAAGAATATTCCCACGCTCAAACAGGATGTGAACCTCCTTGCCGGAAAAGTTGCTCTCTATGATCCCATTCCCCGTTACGGATTGACCACCGATGCAAACGATCCCAAAGATTTGACAGATGGTCACACCAATACCTGGCAGATCCATTTCTATAAATCTTCTGTGGGCTGGTATGGAGAGTTTTATGTTTCCATCCTTTTTGACCTCGGAAAAGAAACTGATATTGGAGAAATCAGGCTCCACACATCTCAGGGACACGGCGGCGTTCATCTGCCGGAAGAACTTCTCGTGATGGCTGGAAACTCTCCGGATGAATTCACGATCCTTGACGATATGATCGCTTCCAATCCGAATCTCCCTACTTATGAAGAGGGACCGAAAGTGTTCTGGGTCGCGGCAAAGAACAAACATGTCAGAGCCCGCTATCTGAAATTCATTGCGGCACCGCACAAAGATTCCACCTTCTTCTTTGTGGATGAAGTTTATGTCTCCCCCGGAAAGAACTGTGTTTCTGTCAATGATCTTCCCCGGTTCAAAGGAACGACGAAAGAGTTTATCAAATACAGCAAGTTCCAGACCCGGATCAAGAACGATGCAGCGATGATCAGAGAAAACATCCGTCTTTCCGGCAGCAAACGCTCTGTCGATGCTCTGGAAATGCAGCTCAGAAAAGACCCTGCATCCGTCAAACAGTTTGATCTGAAAAACTCTGAATTTCCGCTGAATCCTGCACAGATCAAGTTCGCAGAGTTTCAGCAGAAACTTCTTGCTGAAGCCGGATACCGCGGACTTGTTCTCTGGGGCGGCAACCGCTGGGATATGTTCCATTCTTTCCAGTTCCCCACGAAGCAGAGTGCAAACACCACATTGAAAATGACTCCGGGCGAAACAAGAAGTTTCGTGGTCAATACCGCTAATGCCAACACCGGAAAAATGATGGTGAAGTTCTCCGTTTCCGCCCCGTTTCCGGTGGAAGTGAACGAAACAAAGACCTCTGTCGACTCCAATAACTTTTTCAATGCAAACCGTTTGCAGCCGCTGAAAGCGCAGGGCGGACAGTATCAGTTTGATCTTCTCCCCGGGGAAAGCAGCCAGATTTTCTTCCGGATCGTTCTGCCCCGGAATACCAAAGCCGGAACTTATCCGGTTACGATCAAGTTCGCTGACGGCAAAGTCGTGACTGCCAAAGTTCAGGCAAATGCGCTGAAATTCCCGACCTCTCTCACTGCAGAGTATGGAACCTGGGATTATCTCAACAACTTCGGCTGCCACGGAAACGCTGTCTTTGCAAATAACTTCAAACGCGTTCTGTCTCTGATGCGGGACTATCAGATGGATCTCTGCTGGGGACATGAAATCGCGCTTCCCTTTGCCCGTCCGGACATGTTTGATGCAAACGGAAAGCTTGTGAAGCCTCTTGATTTCACCAAGCTGGATCAGTGGCTGAATCAGATGAAAGGCTTCAAGCGTTATGCTCTCTTCGGCGGCGGAGGATTGAACAAGAGACTGAACTTCGGTTATCTGCCGGAAAAGAATCCTGAAGAGTTCACTAAACGCCTTGTTTCCTATCTGAACGCGCTTGCTGCACATATCGAAACCGTCCACAAACTCCCTGTAGACCAGTTCCGTCTGCACTTTGTGGATGAAGCAAGCACTCCGGCACAGAAAGCTCTTCTGAGAACCTGGTGCAATGCCACGACCAAGGCCATTTCTCCCTCCGGAAAGAAGTTTTACAGCTACGGAAATCCTTTCTTCAATCCCAAAGAAGAAATCTATCCCTATCCGGAACTGAATATCATCCAGCCCAACCCCGGATCCTACAAGAGAGCGCTTGTCGAAACCTTCGTCAAAGCGGATCAGAAGCGGAATGGAAAAGGCTTTACCGGACTTTATGTCTGTGCAAACCGTGTCCGTCAGCGTGACCCCTATATGTATTTCGGAATGATTTCCCGTCTTGGTATTCTGTTTGATAACTTCATCGGGATCGGCTTCTGGAACATCGCCTGTGCTGCAAACGATGTCTGCGAATTGGATTACAGCGGAAGAACATTCTCCACATGGTATTTCAGCGGCAATGAAATTTTTGTCAGCCGTCAGGCAGAAGCGATTCTGGAAGGTCGCGAAGATTTTGAATATATGCTTCTTCTGAAAAAACTCATTCCTGCTTTGAAGAAGAGCAATCCTGCTCTGGCTGCGGAAGGAGAAAAACTCCTTGCATCCATCAAAGCGGAGATTCTTTCCGAACTCGGCGGATCCAAGGACGAAAAATCTCTCTGGATCGAAAACAAAGACTGTGCGGTGGCTGACCGTCAGCGTGACAGAATCTGGAATTTCCTGGAAAAAGTCAGCCGTTCCAATCCTGCCATCCTGAAACAGACGGGCTGGAAATAATAAATAAGAGAGCGGAACATGTTAGAAAAAATCTATCTTATTCATCACACCCATTACGATATCGGGTTCACTGACCTGCCGGACGAAGTCGAACGGCAGCAGCTCACCTATCTCGATGAGGCTGTAAGACTCGCTGAAAATGATCCGGAATATTGCTGGACAATCGAAAGCGCAGCCCTTTTCAGAAACTATCTGGAAAGCCGTCCTCAGTCAATGATCGAACGGTTGCTGACTCTGCTCCGGAAAGGTCAAATCGAGTTGACTGCTTTCGATATGCAGATGCTCACCGAAACAGCTTCTTTCCCCGAACTGTTGGAAAATGTCATGCGTCCCGTCAGACTGGGCAAAAAATATGATTTCCCCGTGGAATGTGCCGTTCTTGATGATATCGGCGGTTTCGCCGGGGAACTTCCACGGATCATGAACGAAGCCGGAGTGAAATATCTCATCGCAGGATGCGGTGCGTTCCAGACAGAACTGCCCTGGGCAAATCTGCCGCATCTCTTCTATCTGAAGTCAAAAAGCGGCGGAAAGATCCTCGTCTGGAACCTGGGAAATGACCGCACAGAATGTTCCTGGGAATCCAAATATCCTTATCCGGTCTACGGCATGGGAAGTCATTTCCTCGGCTACCGTGCGTTCCCGGAGATTTTCGGCGAACCCGATCTCGGCGTGAGAACAACTGTGCCGGGTGATACGCCCGAACATCAGCTTTCTGCCGCAGAAGTTTTCCATGCCTTTGAAGAACGGCTGGAACGGGAAAAATATCCCTATCCGGAGATCCTGCTTCAGTATGGCGGCGACAACCGGAACCCGTCTCCGAAAATGGCTGAACTCGTGCGGAAACTCAATGGATCCGGCAATTATCCGTCCATTAAACTCTGCACGCCCACAGCGTTCTTCCACGAAATGGAAGAGAAGTACGGCGATACGATCCCGGTCATTCAGGGCATTCTTACCGATCCGTGGAACATCCGGATCAATGCCGTGCCGTCTCTGCTGAAAAAATACAGAACAGCCCAGCGGAACTATAACGCTATGCGGCTCTATGGCATGACCGACGAAACCGTTCAGGAAAATCTGATGCTGGTTGCTGATCATACCCTCGGTTTGAATATCTGGGGCTGGCAGAAACTCTTTGAAGAAAACGGAAAAACGCTTCGGGCATCCTGCTTCGATCGCGGCAGAGAGAGCTGGGCTTACAACGATTCCTACGCCGAAAATGCGCTGCGCCGTTCCAGACGGCTCAGCAGAAATATGACAAAGAACCGTCCGCAGGTGGAAGAAGAAGGCGTGATCGTCCGCAACCATGCGCCCCACGCCGTTTCCGGAAATGCGGAACTGTATCTCGGCTCTTATGCCCGGAGATTGCTCTCCCTGAAAGATGACTCCGGCGCAGAAGTGCCCCGTCAGCTCATCGGTCAGAACCGCTGGATGATCTATGTCAAAGATGTTCCCGCTCTGGGAAGTGTCAGACTCACCCCTGTTTTCTCCGATAAGTATGACGAGCTCCCGGCTCCTGTTGATCCGGTGATCCCCGAAACGGTCGAAAGCAAAGCGTTCCGTTTGACGTTTGCGGCAGATGGTACGCTGAAAAAAATCACGACTCCTGACGGCAAAATTCTGATGGATGGCGCAGTCGCTGCGGTGATCGGGGAAACTGTCGCTGATACAGGGAGCGGCGGGGAAAACTGCGGTTTGAAGCCCTGTAAAAACAAAGTTGCAGAAGCAGTTTCTTCCGTGACCGGAAAACTTTACCGCGACGGCGATCTGTTCGTCGATATTCTCCAGACCTGCACGTTCGTTGGCGGCGTTTCTGAACGGATCGTGCGTATCTGGAAAGAGTTGCCGCGCATTGATTTCCTGATTCGTCTGGATCTTCCTGAAAGTCCGGAAAAGAAGTGCTGGTACGCCGCATTTCCCTTCGCCGGAACCGATGGAAAATTCCGTTTCGACCAGAATATCGGAATCGCTTCTCCGGAAGATCTGATCCCCGGAAGTATGCTGGATCTCTTCTATTGTTCCCGCTATGCTTCTGTGGAAACGGATCGTTTTACGGCTGTCTTGTGCTGTCCGGATGCGCCTGTCGTTGAGTTCGACGGCATGCACACTGCAGAATGGCGCAAGGAATTGCCCCTGAAGTTCGCAAATAACCATATTTACAGCTTGATGTACAACAACATCTGTAATACGGATGCACCCGCATGGCAGGATGTTCTTGAGACATTCTCCTACTCGCTTTTCTTCCATGACGGCAAGTTCAGCGGGGCGGCGGCTCAGAAAGATTGGAACAGTGTTACAGCTCTGGAAAGTGAAATGAGTTATGAAGCGGCAGACCCGGGAACGGATGCGTTTGCGGATTCTGTCCGTGTTCACACCGGAGGCAATGGGAAAGTCTATCTGGAAGACCTTGAAACCGGAGAGATTGCTGCAAAGTGATCTTTCCGGCAGAGCCGGAGGAGATGTGAAGAGCACCTTCGGTGCGTGAAGATGTGAAGATGTGAAGTGCTCGCTGTCGCGAGTGCGGAGGTGCAGCTTGTTTTTGTTAGCGGCAGAGCCGGGAAGAGGAGAAGAGCACCTTCGGTGCGTGAAGATGTGAAGATGTGAAGTGCTCGCTGTCGCGAGTGCGGAGGTGCAGCCTGTTTTTGTTAGCGGCAGAGCCGGGAAGAGGAGAAGAGCACCTCCGGTGCGTGAAGATGTGAAGATGTGAAGTGCTCGCTGTCGCGAGTGCGGAGGTGCAGCTTGTTTTTGTTAGCGGCAGAGCCGGAGGGAATGGCGCACTTGC
>JAFTJI010000125.1 GCA_017456495.1 Lentisphaeria bacterium
CATACAGGTTGGTAAATCCTTCTGCTATTTCAACTTTAAGATGGCATTTCGATTTTTACATCGTAAAAATCGGAATGCCGCAAAAAGGTTTGGAAAAAAGGGGTGGAGTTTGAGGAGGGGAAAAAGGACCTTTCCTAAAAAGGGCTTTTTCCCCTCCTCAAGGAACAACCTTTATTGGGAACAGAGCCAAAAATTTTAACACGGAGAAAAACTATGGAAAACCGTTTTTTCAAAAATATCGCCGAAAAGAAAATCTCTCTCGGATGCGTTGTTACACTGTCTGACTTGACCGTTAGCGAACTCGCCGGGGATTGCGGAATGGATTTCATCTGGATCGATGCGGAACATGCTCCGCATACCATCGACGGCGTCATGAAACATCTGATCGCCGTTCGCGGGACAGGCTGCGCCGGTCTTGTCCGTGTCCGTGCCAATGAACCGATGCTGATCAAACCTTATCTGGATCTTGCGCCCGATGGAGTTATTATTCCTATGGTCAATACGGCGGAACAGGCGCGGGCGGCAGTTGCGGCATGCCGTTATCCGCTCACCGGGATCCGGGGCTGCGGTGTCCGCAGAGCAACCCATTACGGCGCAGATGATTTCTTTGAATACAGAGCAGCCTCTGAAACAAAACCGCTGGTCATTGTTCAAATCGAACATATCGAAGCGGTCAAAAATCTTGATGCGATCCTTGATGTTCCCGGAATCGGAAGCATCTGCGTCGGTCCCTGCGACCTCTCCGGCAGTATGGGGATCCTGAACCAGATGAACGATCCGGAACTGAACAAAGTCATTGATGAAGTCTGTGCCAAAGTCAAGAAAAAAGGCTTGCTTCTGGGAACAGCTGCCGGTGATTTCCCCCGCTGGAGAGACCGGGGAGTTGATTGGTTCACCGGAACCAGCGACTGGGGGGCAATGGCAGCAGGGATCCGCGCCTGGAAAAAATCCTGCGAAGAAGCTTGATCCGCAGGATATAAAAAGAGAGATTCCCGGCTTTATTTCTTCTTCAGGTAAATCCCGAAGTTGGAGCCGACGACACGTTCGTAACGGGACTTGCTATGTCGGCAGAGAGAAACCATCGTCTTCTTCTTTTTATCCCAGTAAATAAGGGTTGTTGAACCGCCGCCATCCATATTGATCGCGTCGGAGGCACCTGCTGCAAGAAGCCACAGTCCGGCTTCTTTGCATGTCATTCCCATGCTCCAGTCAGGCTGCCGTCCATCCACGCCAAGAATGTAAATATAGCGTTTATCTGCAGAAATTCCATAAGCGGTGCGGGGGGCAAGATGTTTATCGTTGAAGGTGGATTTCCCGTCTTTGGCAACGATAGAGAAACCGGAAACAGCGACTTTGATCCTGGCATAATCTTTTTCGGGGATATGAGGAACGATTGCCGGAGTTCCATCTTCGTAAATCACAAAGCAGGGTCTTCTTCCTCTGTTTTCACTGACGACTTCACCGTTGAGAATATTGACTCCGCTGGGATTTGCATATTTGTGATTGAACGGAGCTTTCCAAGGGCTCCAGGGTGCGGCATTTACAGCTACGATCATATTCAGACCTTTACCGCGTTGTTCTTTCATAAAGTCCCGGGTGCGCTGCCGTTTTGTTCTGATGAAAGCACCTTTGCAGTCAGGCATCTCTTTGCCCCAATTTTTATCACGTCCGGTTGCAGTAAAATCCAGTCCGGGTGTTTGAAGATCGATCCGCAGAATGCTGATTTTCATCAGACGGGGTCTGGTCTCTTCGATCCGTAAATGAACGACACCAGTCTGAACTTCTTCAGCCTTTGACCAATCCAGTTGTTCGACTGCGCTCAAAACAAGAGCGGCAAAAAAGAGAGCGATACCAGTAATCCGTTTCATTCTGTCTGTTCCTTTCTGAATTATTCTGCACGAAGAACTTCAATGGGATTCTGCTGAGCTGCTTTCCACGCGGGATATGTCCCGAAGATAATTCCGGTGAACGCAGAAATAAGCAGAGCCAGAAGTATAAACCAAGTGGAAAATGCCACGGGCCAGTTTGCAAGGATCGTCACACACTCGGCGATCCCGACTCCAAGAGCTACACCCAGACCGCCGCCGATACTTGTAAGAAAAATCGTCTCAAAGAGGAATTGGCGGATAATATCAGATTTCTGCGCCCCCAGCGCACGGCGGGTCCCGATCTCTTTCCGGCGTTCATAAACGTTGGCAAGCATGATATTCATGATCCCGATCCCTCCGACAAGCAGAGAGATCCCGGCGATGGAACCCATCACAACAGTAAAGATATTCTGTGTCTGTTCCTGCTGATGCAGCAAGTCCAGCGGAACCAGAACATTCCAGTCTTTGGTATCTGCATGGATCTTATTCATGTAAGAAGTGATTCGCCGGGAGGTGTGGTCAATATAGGAGATATCTCTGATCTTGATAATGAACGTATCGTAATCGACGTTTTCGATCTTGATCGTTCTCTGGCTGGTATCATAAGCAGCTTTTCCAAGGATCGCATCAGAGGCTTTCATGGAAATAAAAATGTTATCATTGGGACTTCCGATGCCGTCAAAAGCAGTTCCATACCGGTTTTCCAAAACCCCGATAACCTTGTATGCCATATCTTCGATCAGAATCGTTGCGCCGACAACATCTTTCTGCCCAAGAGGGAACAGAGAACGTCGGGCATTCGCCCCAAGCACGCAAACGTTATTGGAACCATCGGCGGCAGAGAGCCAGCGGCCCTGCGTAATAACAGAGCGGCTCTCATCCAGAAAATCCAGAGAAACGCCCACCAGTTTGTGCCCGAGCCGCTTCATTCCGTGCATGATCCGTTTTCTGCCGTCACGGGCAACACAAATACTTTCCACGTTATCCATTCTGGAAATATGTTCACGGTCCTTTTCCGTGAGGCCGTAAGTATCCAGCAAACTGCTGGTGGAAGTATCGGAGACATCTTTGCTGGTTGCGGGAGGGACTTTTGTGGAAAGGATGATCTTATCCACCCCCATGGCTTCGATCTGCTCCATTGCCTGTATTTTTGCACCTTCGGAGATCGCAAGCATAGCGATCACGCTGCCCACGCCGAAAATGATTCCGAGAGAAGTCAACACGGAACGGATCTTATGCAGCATAAGATTGTGAAAAGAGAGCCATATCTGATCCGTCAGTTTCATTCTGTCTCAAACTCCGTAGTTTTTCCGGCGATGTTGTCAATGATCTTCCAGACTCTTCCATTTCTGAGCCAGATCACACGGTCACAGATTCCCTCATAGCCGGGGTTATGCGTAACCATGATGATCGTTGTTCCTACATCATGAAGCTCATGGAACACGCCGAGGATCTCGGTACCGGTCTTTTCATCAAGGTTCCCTGTCGGTTCGTCCGCAAGAATAAATGTGGGGTTGTTAACGAGAGAGCGAGCGATCGCAACGCGCTGGCATTCTCCTCCGGAAAGCTGAGTCGGACGGTGATCCAAACGATGGGAGAGTTTTACTTTTTCTGCCAGCATCTTCGAAATTCTATGCCGCTTTGCGCGGGGAACTTCAGAATAGAGCATCGGGACTTCAATATTTTCCTGCACAGTCAAGTGAGGAAACAAATTAAATGACTGGAAAACGAACCCGATCCGGATATTCCGCAGGGTGGTCAAATCTTTATCGGAGAGCTGCGCCACATCCTGCCCATCCAGACGGTAGGAACCGGAAGTAGGTTTGTCCAGCAGACCGAGAATGTTCAGCATAGTGGATTTCCCTGCGCCGGAAGATCCCATGATGCAGACAAATTCCCCGCGGTCGATGTGCATATCAACTCCCTTGAGAACCGGAACCTGAAGTTCCCCGTTCACATAGGTCTTCCGTATATTTTCAAGATGAAGAGCTTCCTGCGGCATAGCTGAAATCACTTTCTTTCTGTCTGGAACGGACGGTAAAGATAAACTTCCTCCCCTTCCTCGATCCCGCCTGTGATCTGGACGTAATTGTTGTTTGCTTCGCCGATTTTGACGGTTCTCTTTTCCGGACCTTTTGCGGTCTTGATATAAACGATCAGGTTGCCGCCTTCTTCAAAGACAGCTTCAACCGGAACAAAAAGAACATTTTTCAGGATCTTGGAGACGACTTCCACCTGCACGCTCATTCCAGAGACGACCCGGGAATCGATCGACTGTTGAGTAAATTCGACCTGGGTCTGATAGATCTTGGGACTGTTTTTGTCCCACGGGATCAATGTCACCGGCAGAGATGCGATCTTTGTGATTTTTCCTTTCACTGCAATCGTCGGAATGGAATCAGGTCTGATGATGACCTCATTTCCAACAGATGCTTTTGTGCGGTACTGTTCCGGCAGGTTCACGTCTACGATCAGCTGACTCATATCAGGGATCGTAATGATGACCTGTTTTCTGCGGGCATCCATACCGACTTTGACTTCCGGATTCCCCCAGCGTCTGTCGGGGTCACCGTAAATGACGATACCATCGACAGGGGCGATCAGTTTCATCATCGGGAGATAAGATCTGTGACGGAGCAGGTCACGTCTGTAGTTTCTGATCTGAGTTCTGATCTGATGGATCTGTTTTTCCTTCTGCTGAAGGCTTGCCTTGGTTCTGACCATGACTTTTTCAAGATTCAGCCGAGCCTGAATCAGAGAGTTCCGCAGAGATTTCAGCTTATTGGGGTGGGTATAACGGCGGAAGATTTTACGTTCCAGCAGCTTGCTGTTATAGTTCGTAAGAGCACTTTCATACTTCTGGACAGCCGCATTCACAGTTGCAAGAGCTTTTTCTTCCTCTTCTACTGTAGCATATGTGGTATTCCGGAAATTCTCCTGAGCTTCTTTCATAGCTTTTTCAGCTTCATCCAGAGCAGCCAGTGCATCACTGACACTCATGCGCTGGTTATCCTTATCACGGGGACCTTCCAAACGCAGATACTTGTTATAAGCATCTTCTGCCGCGATCACATTATCTTGCGCTGTACGGATATCTGCTTCATTGGAGCTTATCAAAATCTTCAGCTCATCCTCAGCGATCCCAAGATCTTTCTCTCTGTTATCAAGAAGCACCTGAAGATCCTCGATTCTCAGCAGGAGTTCATAAGTTTCATACTCAGCAACCACCTGCCCTTTTCTGACATG
>JAFTJI010000126.1 GCA_017456495.1 Lentisphaeria bacterium
CAGTCTCCCGCATCTGATCCGCGCATCGCCGAGTTGGGAACTTTGATGATCCCGATCAGATCCATGCTTGCAGTTCCCTTGATCAATGATGGTAAAGTTTCCGGTGTCATGTGTGCAGTCAACAGTAAAAATGCGGCACAGCCGTTTACTCTGGAACAGTTCAGAAGGTTCAAATTCATAGCCTCTCAGGTTGTTCTGGCTCAGAATATGATGCAGGTTTATTCCGCACTCAGTGAACAGCAGAGAATCGCTCAGGAATTGAACTTTGCAAAAAATCTTCAGCTTTCTCTGATTCCGAAAGATATTCCGGTCTGGGGAAAATTTGAAATCCGCGCGTTCACCAGAGCCTCCAAAGAAGTCAGCGGAGATTTTTACGATTTCGTTCAGATCGACAAAAACCGGTTGCTTGTTGTGATCGGTGATGCCTGCGGAAAAGGGATCCCTGCATGTATGATCATGGCAATGACCCGGGCATTTATCCGCGCCAGTATCGGGCGTTTTACCACACTGAAAGCACTGCTTCAGGAGCTGAACACAAATCTTTACCGTGACACCTCTGAGGGGCGTTACATCACTGTCGCCTGCTGTCTGATCGACAAGGAAGAGTCCACCATCGAATGTGCCCGTGCCGGTCATACACCGCTTTATATGTTCCTCCGTCAGCATATCCGGGAAGTTAAACCGGATGGCGCAGGTCTCGGTCTTCTGCCGTCTGAAATTGCAGATTTCGACACGCTCTGTACCGGAATCGGACCCAATACAACAATTCTGATGTTCACAGATGGTCTCAACGAGGCGACCGATAAAAATGATGAATATTATGGTCTCAAGAGATTGACAGATGTTTATGCAGAGAGCTGCAAAAATAATAAGACTACCGATGAAGTGATCGAAGAGATCATCAATGACGTTGATAAATTCTCACTCACCGATGGCAAAGAACAGGATGATGATCAGACGATGGTCGTCATCCGTCATATTTAAGGAACTTCTCGAATGAAACGGATTTTTTATCTTCTGATTTTACTCGCAGGTGTCGTTTTGCTTCCAGCATGTCAGTACGCCCATGGAGATGGTCCGGACGTCGCGACTCCGCAGAAAAAGAAAACTGTCAAAGCCAAAAAGAATCCCAGGAGTTCAAACTGGCTCACAGATAATTTACACAGAGAACGGGTTGGCAGAAAAGACATCAACAGACCCGGCGGGAATGATGACTTTCAGGTTTTTCCGCTCCGTGACGGCAAACGCCGCAGCGAAACACTGAGAGACCAGTCTTCACCTTTCTTCTGGAGATAACACTCTATTCAAAAGTGAAGTTTGAATGCCCGGTGCAGCGGTTTATCGCCGTACTTATCCGGCGCACCTTCCAGCAACTCTTCCGGCTGATAATTGGAGCGCACATCATAAACCGTTACGGTACGATCCGTTATTACAAAAGAAATACGCCACGTCCGGAATCCGATTTCATATCCGGAATCGGTCTGATAAATCCTTTTCCGTTCCGTATTGAGCGGGTCGCTGCCTAATTGAACGTTGCAGAAATTTCCGGCATCGAAACCGTTTACTTTGAGAAAATCCAGTTTTGTCTGTGCTTCCGGAGTAAAAAGAATCTCATAATCCTGCGGAACGACTGCCCGTTCCAGCCATCCGGTTCCGGAATCGGGAAAAGAATCTGCGGCAGGGATGTAAGGCTTGATATCAAATACAGGCGATTCATCCAGCAGATCGCAATCCTGCACAAAGATATTAAGACCTTCTACTTTTTCCAACTTGACGCAACTCATTCCGATGGGGTTCGGACGATGAGGGGAACGCGTTGCAAAGACTCCGATCCGTTCTTTTTCCGGAGCAACAGGAGGACGGACTTTCGGACGCCAGTTGTCATTCAGATGAAACTGAAAAATCACCCAGATGCGATCAAATCCATCCAAATCTTCCAATGCCATCTCAAAGTTTCTGCCGGGCTGCAGCGTTATCACTCCGGAATTGTGAATGAAAACACTCTGCCGCGGAGTTTCGAACCGGAAACGCTGGGCGGAATGATAAAAACCGATCGGTTCAAAATTCATTGTTTGCTCCGGGCAAAATAGTGGGGAGAATCCCCCCAGTCGTTCCAGAGGATCTCTTCGCCGGCAGATTCAGCCTCCTGCTTCAGCAGTTCAAGACCGGACAGTGAGTCATCATTCACGCCGGGTTTCCCTTTGTAGAGAAGATACCCTGCCCTGCGGCGGCTTTCGGTAATATTCGGCATGATCACATTTGCTCCGGCAAGGAGCCCCATTTTTCTGCCGTCCGGGTGGAGAGCCTGCAGAGCTGTTGTAGAAGCAATATTGACATCTTTCAACAGCAGTCTGGTCACAGCAATTGCTTTCAATCCCATCAGGAGCTGCCTCTGCGGATCAAAGTCCGGCATCTCCTTTGCCAACGGCGTATCTTCATGAACAATATAAGGTCCCATACCGATCATATCCATATTCATATCCTGATAAAACAGAATATCTTTTGCAATATGTTCTGTCGTCTGGAACGGTAAACCGAGCATGACGCCGGTACCGGTCTGATAGCCGATATCGGAAAGAAGAGTCAGACAGTTTTTCCGTTTTTCCCAGGAGTGATCTGCCGGGTGGATCTTTGCATAAAGTTCCGGATCGGAAGCCTCGATCCGCAAAAGGAAGCGGTGAGCCCCTGCTTTGAACCAACGGAGATAAGTTTCCCTGGACTGTTCCCCGGTGCTGAGTGTGATCCCGAGCCGCCCGCCGCTTTTTTCTTTGATCTTCCGGACAAGACGCTCGATCAGAGAGACAAACTCCTCATCACTGCGTTCGCCTGACTGCAGGACAACGGAACCCAACCCAAGCTGATCCGCTTCAAGAGCTTGTGAAAGAATATCCTCTTCCGGGATCTGATAACGGGTAACATTATGATTCCCCCGGCGGATCCCGCAATAATAACAGTTTTTTGTGCAGATATTACTGAACTCAATAATGCCGCGCAGATGGATTTTATTCCCGACATACTTCAGTTTCGTCTGATAAGCCGCAGAATAAAGCTGTTTGAGTTCATCTCCTTCCGGGAGGTCCAGAAGATAGACCAATTCCGGAATTTCCGGAGTCAAACCGGATTGCATTTTTTTAATAACAGAAGCAGCGTTCACTTTTTACAGTCTTTCTCTTTCAATTCCTGATAAAGCGCAAGATACTCTGCAGTCATACTCTCAATGGTGCAGAGAGTTCTTCTTTCTGAACGGGGCATTGCCAAAGCCTTTGCAATAACAGCCGCAGTTTTTTCATCTTCCTCCGGCTTGTCAAATCGGACGGGAAAAACATTCGGGATCCCTTCAGCCAGTTCCGGCAGGGAATCCACCGGAGCATAATCACAAGGCAAACCGAGACTGATTGCCTCAGCAAAAACCAATCCATACCACTCATAACGCGAGGGCATGACAAACGCATCGAATGCCTGAGCAAAAGAGGCGGCATCTTTTTCAAAACCGGGAAAACGCACAACAAGTTTCCGGCGGGGACATTTGGAAAGCAACTCCTCCAGATGTTCCCGTTCTGCCCCCTCCCCTAAAACAACGATCCCCCAGGTTTCACCGTCAGGCACATGTTTTTCCAATGCGGGGAGCAAACGGAGCAAACGGTCAAACCCTTTCTGCCGGTCAAGTCTGCCAACGGCTCCAAGAAGTTTGGTGCACATGCTGACCTGCCAGCGGCTTTTGGCATCCTGAAGTTCTTCCGGAGTGCGGACAACTGCAGGGTTGACACCGTTGCGGATTGTCCGGATCGTTCCCTCCTTGAGATATACAGCTTTTTCATGAAATCTCGCTGAAGCATCTGAAACAGCTGTATATTGATCGCAGAGTGCATGAGTCAGACAATCCATGAGAAAAAACTTTTTCTGTCCGGGTCTCCGTTCGGAGATATGAATTGTATTGACAAGAGGGATCCCTGTTCCGAAATTGGCAATTCTGGTAATGAGATTGGGATGCATCAAATGAGAATGAATGACATCCGGCTTGTATTCGCGTATCAGTTTCCGGAGTTTTTTTATTTTTTTCCAATCCCGGAACGAGTTGATCTTGAGAATATCCGGATAAATCCCGAGCTGTTTGAAATCCTCCCGCATATTCTGTTCAGGAAGGTCTTTCATCACAGCAAGAAAAACGGTGTGTCCCTGCGCTGTCATAGTACGGCAGAGATCCAGAACGACCCGTTCTGCACCGCCGAATCCTAACTCTGTCATGACTTGTAATATTTTCATCGTAAAAATTTTCTTAAAAATCTCAACTCTGGACTTGCCAAATTGTTAATGTGTGCTAAATTTACATAGTTTCAGAAAAAGTGTTTTTTGACGGATCTGAAACCTCCGGGGTGTAATGTAACACAACTTTTAAAATTTGGAAGCGGAAAAATGCGATATTTTGAAAAATTTTCTGTTTTTTTATTGGCAGCGGGGCTGTTTCTGGCTGGAACGGCAGAACTTTTTGCCGATAACGCCACTGCACGGCTCGAATTCCGTAAGGGTGCAGAAAAAGAAATCAACGGTAATTACCTTGATGCGGCAAAGATTTTTGAAGAAGCTCATGTCCAGGCAGACGACCCGGTTCTGAAAGCGAATGCGTTGATGAATGCTGCCCGCTGTTACCGGAAGGCTCGGCTTTATGGAAAAGAATTTGATATTCTTCAAGCATTGATCAAAGTGCATATCAGCAGGATCAATTTCACAGCAGTCGTTCAGCGGCAGTATGAAATTGCAAATCTCTTTTTCAAAGGACACCGGGATTATTTCGTCTCCTGGCTCCCGTTTATCCGCAAGGATGACCGGACAATGGAACTGTTTGAAACAGTTTTGGAAAATGCCCCCTGCGCAGCACCTGCAGCGGAAATCCGGCTTGGACTCGGCAGACTTTATGTGAACAATCAGAAGCCTCAGAAAGCAGCTGAAACCTTCCGGAAGGTACTGCAGCTTCATCCCAATACAAAAGAGGCAAAATATGCGGCATTGGAACTTGCCAACCTGTTTGTCCAGCTTGCCGAAAATGGCGATGGCGATGGCAAATATGCAAAAGATGCTTTACTCGCGTTGGAAAACTTTCTGAAGAAGTACCCCAACGATCCGGAAGCGGAATGGATTCGCCGTTCCATTGAAAAGGTTCATTCATACATTGCAAAACGTTACTGCAAACTTGGCGATTTTTACAGAAAGACCGGAAAGAAAGAGACCGCCGAACGGTATTATGCGCTTGTTCTCAGCGAATATCCCAATACTCCGGAGGCAAAAGAAGCGGAAGCGAAACTCGCAAAACTCGACAAAAATTTTGTTTCCTCCCGGAAACCGTTTACCAAAAAAGAACGGCAATTTGTTGAAATGAGTCTGCCGGAAGAGCCCGCAGTCATTCTGATCCAGCCGGATGACAGCAACGGAAGGTTCCTGCTTCCGATCAGAGATCTCCGCAGAAATATTTCCACTCCGCAGAAAATGACAAACATTAAGGAAGAGGTCGATGAAGATGCATTGTAAAATATTCTATTCTGCAGTTATGGGCATTTTTCTTCTTCTGACAGCCGGATGCGGCTACCGGATCGGTGTCAGAGGAATGATGCACCCGCAAATCAAAACCATTGCAATCGCACCGGTTCAGAATAATACGCTGGAACCTTTAGCGGCAGATCAGCTCAGAATGCAGCTTGCAGGAGCATTTCAAACAGATGGCGCACTTAAATTAAAACGTATCTCCAACGCTGATTGCGTCGTCTATGCGTTCATTTCATCAGTCACCAATCAAACGATTGATGATGCAAGTTTTGACGGTGGAGTAACTTACAGACCGGAAAAATTCAGATTAACCGTCACGGTTCAATTCAAAGTTGTAATTCCCGGCAGCGGAACAATGCTTGTTAAAAACGGAAAAGCCATCGGTCATGCAGACTATGAAATTCTTGCAGACCCGGCAACCGCAAGAGCAAGTGCACTGAAATATGCCTGTTATCAGGCGGCGAAACGTATCGTCTCACAAACAACAGAAGCATGGTAATTATCTAAACGGAGTAACTTTTCAAAATGAAACACCTTTTTCTCACCCTCTTCGCAATATCCTCACTTCTTCTCTGTTCCTGTGTAAGAGAATATATCCCGCATGAAGTATTGCAGGTTTCCAAGTTCGCAAAACTCTATACAGCTTATAATCTCTGGTACACCAATCCAATGGAAATGACCAGCGAAAATGTTCAGCAGGGAACGATTATCCCATTTGGAACGGAAGTTGTTCTCACTCACATGGATGAAAACAAAATCTGTTTTGAGATCGACGGTAAGAAGTTCCAGATCCATATGGCTGATAAAAATCTGGAAACAGTTTACGCATTCACAGTTCGGACATTCACTACGAGAACCGCTCATGAACTCGCAGGGATATCCAATGCTGCAGAATATGAAAAAATGCGGCGCGGCGTTATTTCCGAAGGCATGACGGAACAGCAGGTTCTCATAGCTTACGGCAGACCTTCCATCACCCGCAGTCCGAATCTGAAAAGCAACACATGGATCTATCAAATCGGACCTGTCAAGAGCAGACGGGTACTGCTCCAGGCTTCAGAGCCGGAAAAGCCCAGAACTGTGTACAGAATTTTTGAACTTTGATCGGATTACTATTATGAGACTCTCTTTTTCAGACTTGGCAGAAGCTGTCGGCGGAACACTCCGGAATGTGCCGGAAGATGGCTTTGTAACGTGCGTTTCAACAGATTCCAGAAAAGAGATCCCCGGCGGACTTTTCTTTGCCATCCCGGGCGAAAAATTTGACGGTCATGATTTTCTGGAAGGGGCGTTGAAAAATGGTGCAGCTCTGCTTTGTATTGAAGGAAATTCTCTTCAGAAACTCCCTGAAAATGCCCCTGCCCTGATTGTTAAATCCACTATTAAAGCATATCAGGATGCTGCAAAATTCTATAAAAATTCTTTCCCCGGTCTGAAAGTGATCGCTCTGTCCGGTTCCTCCGGAAAAACTAGCACCAAAGAGATGCTCCGGGCAGTTTTTGCAGAGGCATACGGAGAAGAACACGTCCTTGCAACAGAAGGCAATACCAACAATCAGATCGGCGTTCCGTACAACCTTTTCCGGTTGAATGAAAACCATAAGATTGCTGTGATCGAAACCGGTACAAATCATTTCGGAGAAATCCAGCCGCTGGCAAGAACAATTGAGCCGGATGCTGCCGTTATTGTTTCCATCGGACGGTGTCATCTGGAAAATCTGCTTTCTCTGGAAGGAGTTGCAGCAGAAAAATCAGATCTTTTCCGCAGTCTGAAACCGGGCGGTGTTGCAGTCATTCCCGCAGATTGTCCGCAGAATCCGATTTTGATCAAAGCTGCGAATCCCTGTCAGGTGATCACTGCAGGGGAAGAGGGAGAGCTTTCCGTTATTTATCTCGGCGGAGATCTTGAAAGCAGCTCATTCCTTTTGAAAGACAACCGTACCGGAGAAGCTGCCAAAGTGGATTGGTATCTTTCCGGAGCGCATCAGGCAAACAATGCGGCACTTGCAGCAGCCGTTGCGGTGTCCTTCGGGATCCCGCTGAAAACAGTTGCCAGAGGTCTGGAAAACTGTTCCCTGCCCGGACTCCGGATGAAGAAAACCAATCATCTCGGAGCGACTTGGATCAACGATGCCTACAATGCAAATCCGGACAGCATGCGCGCCACATTGACATGGCTCTCTGAATTTGCTTTTCCCGAAAAAGTTGTCCCGGTTCTGGGCGACATGCTGGAAACCGGAGAAAACGTTCATCTGGTTCATAAAGAAATATTGGAATACGCCCTTGAACTCTTCCCGCTGGCAAAAATCATTGCAGTCGGTCCGCTTATGACTAAAGCGGCAGAAGAGTTGAAGTCTGAACAGATCATATCCTATCCGGATTCTGATACATGTGCGGCAAACATCGCAAAGCATGTGATTCCGGATGGAATCGTTTTCCTGAAAGCCTCCCGGGGCACACGTCTGGAAAAGGTTGAACCCAATGACCTTTGAAGAGCTTTTGAACCTGCCCGGACTGAATCCGGTCAACGACTCCCGGAAAGTCACTCCGGGCTGTGTTTTCTGTGCAATCAACGGTGCAAGATCCGATGGAAGAAAATTCATCCCGGCAGCCATTGAATCCGGCGCGGCTTACATCGTCTCTGATACCGATTTTCCCGGTCTTTCTGTCCCATTGATCAAGGTGGAAGAACCTTATTCCGCGTGGGCAAAACTCTGCGAAACGGCTGCAGGCCATCCGGCACGCACAATGCGTTTTCACGGAGTTACCGGAACCAATGGAAAAACGACCATTGCCTTTCTGCTCCGGCACTTCTTTGCAGAACGGAAATGCGGCTTGATCTCAACTGTTGAATACGATGCCGGAAAGGGTGTTGTTCCTTCCACAAACACGACTCCGGATGCTGCCGGTTTTCAGAAGATCATCTCAGAGATGAGAGAAAACTCCATGACCGATTGCGTGATGGAACTTTCCAGCCACGGTCTGCACCAGCACAGAACCGGATCGACAAAGTTTGTCACTGCGATTTTTACCAATCTGACCGGGGATCACTTGGATTATCATCATGACATGGAGTCCTACTATCAGGCGAAGAAAATCCTGTTTGCGGAACTTTCTGCAGGCAGCAAAATCATCAATATCGACGATCCCTGGGGCAAACGGCTTCATCAGGAGTGCGGCGGTCGATCCGTTTCTTTGAATGATCCGGCAGCTGATTTTTATGTTTCCGATATCAACGGCACAGCAGAAGGAACGGAGTTCCTCTTGAAAACGCCGACCGATTCTATTAAGATCCATTCCCCGCTGATCGGGCTTCATAATATTTATAATGTCACAGAAGCCATTGCGGCGGCTATGCTTGCGGGACTTTCCGCAGAACAGGTGCAAACTGCTATGAACAAGCCATTTGCAGTTCCCGGCAGATTGGAACGGATCGCCCTCTCAAACGGGGTTTCCGCTTACGTTGATTATGCTCATACAGATGATGCGCTCAAACGGGTGCTTGCCGCATTGAAACCGCTGTGCAAGGGACGTCTTTTCTGTGTATTCGGCTGTGGCGGCGACCGCGACCGCACCAAGCGGCCCAGAATGGGTAAAGCCGTTGCTGAGGCGGCTGATTTTGCAATCGTTACTTCCGACAATCCCCGTTCAGAAGATCCGGAAGAGATCATCAAAGAGATCTGCACCGGGATCCCGGCAGATTTTTCTTATGAAACAGAACCTGACCGGATAAAAGCGATCCACCGTGCCGCAGCTTTGACAAAGCCCGGCGACCTTCTTCTGGTTGCCGGAAAAGGACACGAAGATTATCAGGAAATCTGCGGTGTCCGGCATCATATGGATGACCGGGAAACGCTCCGTCAGTGTTGAATGATTCGGAGAACGTCTCCGGCAGAAAGCTCGGCGGTCAGGAAAATTGAATCGCTCTTGGTTATAAATTGGATTTCTTTTCTATTGATGTAAAGTCTTTTCGTTTTTCCTGAGAGCTGCAATTCTTTCAATGAAATTTTCCCAAACGCAATCGCAATCTCTACGGAATCAGCAGATTTCCGGTATTCGCCCCAGACAGAGCCAAGACTCCAGAAGCAGTTTTCGATTTCTGTTTTCGGATCAAACCCAATCATTCCACGGGTCAAATCAAATTTGAATCCAAGTGCCGCCGGTATCAAGCCGAACGCCGCCATACTGCGGGCATAGTTGTTCCCGCACTCAAATTCGTTCCAGGGATTCCGTTTTCTGCCATCGTAACGGTCACGGATCGCACGGACGACTTCAACAGCTTTCGTCATCTCACCGGAAAGGATCAAGTGCGAAGCAAAGGACCATTCAAAGCCGTTCATCATTTCGGAATTGTACGGCAGCGGGATTGCCGGTTTATCTCCGTTCCAGGTACAAATGCAAACGCCTTTTTCATCGTTGACGGCATAGCTCCGCCACGGGTTTTCAAGCTCTCTGACAGAGATGAAATTGCGGCGGTAAATTTCCTGCAGCGTCTGTTTCGTCATTGCCGGTTCAAACACAGAACCGATTCCGAAGAGGACAGAAAAATATTCCCCAAGACAGCTGTCGATTTCCAAACCATCACCGATTTGATATTTGATTTCCCCGGCTTCGGTGTTCCAGTAAGCCTCAAAAGTATCATCCCATTTTTCCAGAATAGAACGGTCTTTCAAGTCGATTTTCTGTATAAAATGTTCGCCGTTGAAGAGAGTTTTTGTTAAAGATTTCCCTTTCACAAGGACAGTTTTACACTCTTCTGCAAAGGCATGATCTTCAACAGATTCCGCCATTTCTGACATTGCGGCAAGCGCACCGAGATAAAAACCGTGGATCCAGCCGTTTGCACCGAAAAGTTCCATATCAAGAGTATGGTGCTGACGTCCGGTGATCAAGCCGCTTTTTCCGGAATCCCAGCGGTCGGCGTTATTGTCGCTCCAAGTGTATTCCATCATAGATTTCAAGGTTGGATACCACCGTTTGAGCCACTCTTGATCGCCACAAATCTTCCAGTCACGGTAAAATTTCATGATCAACCCGAACTGTCCATCAGCACACGGACGGAAGTCGGAAGGTTCAGCCTTCAGTCCGGGCGGGAGCTGAAGACGGAAATGTGCCGCGCCGAACGCATCCACGCTGTACTTCAGATGAGATTCCTGCATAGACCGCTCCAATCCGGGGAACAGGAAACATGCTGCCATAGCATAGTTCCAAACATGAATACAGGAACCTTCACAGCTGCCCCAGCTCGTTCCCACACCTTCCCAGCCCCACAGGGTTCCGTCCTCCAAGCGCAAGCAAGTTGGACTTTTCAAGGTGGAAAGACAAGCTGATGCACCGTCGATGATTGCCGGATCCAAGTCGGAACGGTGGAGCAGATCCCGGAAGAGAAATGTGCCGTTCCGCAGTTCATCGAATCGGGCGGTCAACTCTTCCGCAGAAGCTCCGGAATTTTTCCATTGAGTTGAATAATAATTTTTCCATGTGAGCGGGATATTATTTTTCTCAGCACGCTCATTCATGTACGGATTCCAGTCGTTCTCACGCGGAGTTTCCATGTGCCAGGTGAAAGCGAACCGGATCGTCTTTTCTTCTCCCGGTGCAAGCGTAAAATGAACAGCCAGCAAACCGTGATCGTAACCGCCGAATTGTTCCGCCTCGGGTCCGGAATAGGTTCTCGGCTGAAACCGCCCTCCGGCTTTCAGATCGTTCAGGTACATTTCCAGAGAATCCTGCCAGCCGCCCCGGTAAAGATACTCCTGTCCGGAAGTATTTTCACAGCTTTCAAGGACAGTCAAAGAGATTTCATCTCCGGCGGGGTTACTGACAGTCAGGCGTTTTCCTGCGATGATTCTGTTTTTGTGCCCGGGAACATTCCACGGATTCTGCAAGACACCGACAACTGTTGTTTCAGCCGTTTTTATGCCGTGGTTTGTAAAAGTATATTCCAAAACAGCGCAAGGAAGACTGCATTCCCGCTCCATTCCGGGAATGAAAGGACTCCACGCCGTCAACTTTGCCTGTATGGGAAAAGTTTCTTCCTCTCCGCTGAACTCAACTTCCGCCACCGGATAAGTTCCGTTGAAACAATGATTCCGAAAATGGGGCAAACCGGCGAGCTGTTCGCCCTCTACGCCCCAGCCGAAACCATGAGGCCAGTTATCGTCCCCCTTGCGGTATTTTCCGGTATAAGGTTCAAAGCAATCCCCCTGAAGCAGACGGTATTTTCCATTGGATACTATAGCGAAATGGGTATTTCCCAGTAGAGAATTTTTATTGGAACGGTTAAAAATCTCCCAATCGACCAGCCGCCCATTTCCGGAAAGTCCGATACATCCGCTGCCGATACCACCCAGCGGAAAAGAGATTTCCTGTGTTTTATCTTTCGGATAACGCATATAAAATCCTTTCTTTGTTTTCTCATAATTTTTGAGATAATCTACAACCAATATCCGGAAATTTCAAGAAAAAAAAGTTTGTACGATCCAATCTGTAACAAAATTTGCTGCAGAGTCTCTTGAAAAAAAACAATTCGAGGGATATATTTACCTCAGATTATTTTCATTCAGGAGATTGTGTGATGAGTGAACAAAAAAACAAATTAAAAATCTCTGCTGGAGTAACTGAACCGTGGTTCATCCCGGAATATCCTGACCAGCCGATCTATGCAGTGATCCCACGCCGTTACGATCCGGATAAACCGATCGGTCTTTTTTTCTTCATGCATGGAGGAGATGCCTCAAGTCCGCCGGAACAGCCGTTCAATTATTATATTAATGAAAAAAATGGTGTATTGCAGCCACATATTGCCGATATTCCCTTCATTACGGTTGCTCCTGCCGCTCTGCCCGCTGTCGACGGTAAACGCTGGAACAGGAGTTATGTCGCAGGATATATTCTGGCAGTGATCGACGATGTTTGTTCAAAATTCAACATTGACCGTGACCGTATTATTCTGGGAGGTCACAGTATGGGCGGTTTCGGAGCTTATCACAATGCACCTCTTCTGGCAGATAAATTTGCCGGTGTGCTTTTAAGTGCCGGAGCATGGTTGGAGGAAGATTTCCGGGGATGTCTTGGAACGCCCTTGTATATCATGCATGGAAAATGGGATTGCGCTTACCAGTACCGGGGCGGACACAAGGAACCGCGTCATCATGACTGGTGCGGAGTATCTTTTGCCAGAGCCGCCCATGAATTGATGCTGAAATATGACATCGAACATATTTATGATGAACACTCCGGCGGTCACGGTCTGGAGTGGGAACCCAGCCAGCTTGCATTCAAACGTTTTCTTGCCTGGGCTGCCCGGCAGAAACGCGCACCCTACTCGTCCAGATGTGCCGTAGTCATGCCCAACGGATCAAAAGATCCCGATTTGGAAAACAGAAATCAGTCGCGCTGGCTGAAGATCACGGGAACACTGCCAGGAAGCATCTCTTTGGATAAAATTGTTCTGACCGGTCCGAATATTGCATGGACTCCTGATAAACTGGAAGCTCAAAGTTTCTATCTGAGCAAAGCTGAACATCCCGGAGCCCGTCTTACAGGCGAAAATCTCGGCAACAACCGCTTTGAATTTACGGCTGAAAATATTTCTTCTTTCGTCTGCTATCTCCATCCGGAAATGGCTGATTTGACAAAAGATCTATTCTTCAAAGTGAACGGCAGGGAATACCGTTGTACGCCGGAACCGGCTGACGATCATCCGGATTATACGATGCTTGTCCGATGCATTTTGAGGTGTTGATCTCATGTTTTGTTAGATATTTCATTGCTCCGCCACGGACCACTCTCTCCACGGCGGCAGGGGAACGGTATATCCCCAAAGATAGATACTGTAATCAAAAAACAGAAAATAGGCATCATTCATTTTCCTGTAAAATTTCGACTTTGTATCAACCTTGACAATACAGCTGCGTGTTTCTCCCGTTCCTACACCAATGTGAGCAACAAATTTCAGTTGACAGGCTCCCCCGATCTTTCGGGGTAAAATAATCCATTTTTCATCACTTTCAATGTCGTTTCCGGAACGCTCCTCAAACTTTTTGAACCGGTAAAACCAATTTCCGTCCAGCCGGTAAGAAATATCATAACCTTGAACCGGTTTCCAAACTTTTGCCTCCGGATCGAAAATAAAAACCTTTACAACCGCTTTTTCTCGATCGACCTCCCAATAACCATGATTGTTCAAATCCACTTTTCTCAAAAAAGGATAAGAGGATGGTTCTGAAAATTGCAGGGCAAGGCAAACCGCATCCGGATCGACCTCTGCCATCCGGCATCCGGTTAAGATGAAGAATGCAGAAATAAAGAAAGCAAACAGGATTGTTTTACCGGTGATTTTCATATTGTTCCTTCTTTATGACATAGGTTCCGATTGTAAGAACGGAACCATCGAAGCAGATGTTCCCGAACTCTTCTTTTGCCTTTTTCCAATTTTTGGAAGTTCCGATTTTTCCGCAATCATGAATATAATTTCCGGAAACTCCACCAATATGGATCTTTGCATAAATTTCAATTCTGTCCCCACGGTCTTTTCCGGAAACTTCCACTCCATAAAACGCTTTACCGTATTTGCCGTCAATATGTTTTACCGCGATCAAATCGGATTTATAATCCGTGATTCCACAGTAAAAGCCGGTTAAAAATATCAATACAGCAAGCAGAAGCCCGCCAATATATAGAAAAATGCGTTTTGTTTTCAATGTAACAGCCAGAATTTTGAATCCAGTATCAGTTTTTTTCATACGATTACTTTTCAGAATTTTTCTTTTTTGTATTTTCGGTGCGCAGCCACGGTGGAAGCCATTCCGGAAACACCCGGACAAGATTATTCCGGTTCGGATTTTGCATAAGCCCAGCGATCCCGATATGATTTTCAATCAGAAAACAAATTTTTCCAGCCAGCCAGAAACATGGCAAAAAAAGGATCCCGCCCAAAAGTCTGTTTGACAGAGAGATCACATAAGGAACTGCACACCCGACACCGGACAGAACAATCAAGTCACAAAACAATGTTATGATATACCATTTTATCTTTCTGCTCAAAGGATCTTTTCCGGTAATAATCATTTTTCCAGTTTCCTTATTCATTCCAGAACAGACATTTCCTGACTTCCGTTCCGTTTTTTGAATTCATGAGTCGTACAGCGGTAGACTTTCCGGAAGGCATGACAAAAACTGCTGGCATCACAAAAGCCATGGCGTTCAGCGATTTCACTCAAGGTGTAAATCCCGCGTTTTACATCGTTGGCAGCATTTGCCAAACGCACTCGCAAAGCGAATTGACCATAGCTGACTCCCATGGAGTTGTGGAAGAGATAGGAGAACCGGCTGACACTCAGAGAACAGGCTTGCGCGGCAGCTTCCAGTGAGGGCGGGATCAGAGAGTTCCGGACAAGTGTGACAGCTTTCCGGATTC
Source organism: Lentisphaeria bacterium (assembly GCA_017456495.1). Lineage (GTDB taxonomy): Bacteria > Verrucomicrobiota > Lentisphaeria > Victivallales > UBA1829 > SIG79. The sequence continues at coordinate 14,959 of JAFTJI010000126.1, forward strand.
GGTTCATGGCAAAATTATCAGGTATCCCTTCCACCTGATCGGCGGGGATCTGTTCGGAAGCATGCAGGATCAATTCATGGATCAGCAGCCAGGAGTGCGTTTGCCAGTTGGCTTTTTTCCGGTGATAAGTATGGAACAGTTTATTGGAAAGCCGGATCACTTCTTCACGGTCGGCATCGTCTTTCGGACAGTATCTGTATTCAGGAGCGACAGTAAATGGAGCGAGCCAGTCGGCATCGGAACAGGAACCGCAGTTTCCGATATTGTCGATGTTGATATTGACCGACATGACAAAGTTTCTTGAGTCCAGCAGACGGTAAGCGTGAGGCTCCCAGCACATGGTCCACCAGAGGTCGCCCTGCTGATAGATCCTGGTGTGATCGCCGATGGTGACTTCTGCCCTGCCCTGCATGACGATAGAGATCTGCAAAGCGTAATGGACATCGCCCTGCATCTTCTTTTCCGGACCGCGCCCATACTCCCACAAGATGTTGAAAGGAGACTCCGGCGAAAGGGTCGGATGTTCCTGCGGTTTCAGCTGAATATTCTCAAAAATGCTCATAATAGTAAGTTTTTACAATTTATTGGTGATTTTTCGCAAAGATTCCTTATTGAAAAAAACTCGTTTCCTATATATAATGTATAGCAGATTACAAATTTTTCAACTATGTTTCGTAAAATTTACGAACAAACAAAAAACACAAGGAGGTTTTTTATGGCAACTGCAAAGAAAGCAGCCAAACCCGCAGCGAAGAAAGTCGCAGCTAAACCCGCAGCAAAAGCTGTTGCAAAGAAAGCACCTGCAAAGGTCGCAGCAAAGGCAGCTCCCAAGGCTGAAAAGCTGGCTATCGACGGCGGTAAACCCGTTAACTCCACTCCGTTCCCGATGTGGCCCCAGTTTGAAGAATCCACCATTCTGAAAGTCGCAGATCTTCTCAGAACCGGTAAAGTCAACTACTGGACCGGTAAAGTCGGACAGGAATTTGAAGCAGAATGGGCAAAATGGCTCGGTGTCAAAAACGCTATCAGCGTTGCCAACGGAACCTGTGCTCTCCACACCGCTCTCGCAAGTATGGGCATCGGCCCCGGTGATGAAGTCATCTGTACTTCCTACAGCTTCATCGCATCCAGCTTCTGTGCACTCCAGGCAGGTGCTCTCCCTGTTTTCGTTGACGTTGATGACTCCCACACAATCGATCCCAAGAAGATCGAAGCTGC
>JAFTJI010000127.1 GCA_017456495.1 Lentisphaeria bacterium
GCTTTGTCGATCTTCAGGAATCCGGCAGCATAAGTCTTCACGGCAACTTTGATGACCTTGTTTGCAGGTGCTTTGTCGATCTTCAGGAAGTTGAAGTAGCATTTTACGGCAGTCAGCTTTCCGAGAGAAGTTTCAACGACAGCACCGAACGGCGCGACTTCTTCTGTCGTAGAGATGCAGAGAGCTTTTGTTGCGGCAGGGAGATAGAGGTAAGCACCGTTGGCGAACTGATCTTTATGAATGTAAAGACCGCACTGTCCGGGGTGAACACCTTCCAGAAGTTTCCGGGAGGGGGTCACGCTGATAAAGTGATCGTAGCAGGAAGAAACGCCCAGACGGTAGACACCTTTTTTGCCGTTTGCAGGGACCTTGAGGGTAACAACTGTCGGCTTGATCTTTTCGGGTGCATCAAGTTTCGGAGAACGCATCTTTCCCGGAGGCAAACCGTTGGGGGAGAATGTACGGTGATAGGCACGATAACGCAAATCAAGCCAGATATCGCTCATACCATCTTTGTAACGGAACTCATTCTTTGTGATACCGTCATCTTTCACAAACTTACGGTCAACGATGTTTCCATCGGGGTCGATCAGGAAGAAATAAGCCGGACGTTCTCCTTCTAAGTTCAAGTTGAGATCGCGGACTGCGACTTTGAGTTCAAAGCCGCCCCCCTGCTGATCGTAGAAAAAGAAACTCATATTGTCACGGGGACGGAAGAATTTCTTGGGTCCGAGCATGTCGCCCTCATACTTGGCAGACTCGCAAAGAGTGGAACAACCGGAGAGGAGCAAGCCGGCAGCTGCCAGAACAAATGTTTTTACAAGGTGTTTGAATTGCATGGTAACACTTCTTATTTTTCAGGGGTGATTGTATAAACGATCTTGACTTCATCGCCAGCCTTGAACTCTTTTCCGAGAGTGATCAGCAGCGGGGCGACAGTCTGACCGTAATTTCTGTAACGGGGTCCGATTTCGCAAGGATATGCTTTGTCAAACTTCACGACAATTTTTTTGCAGAAGCGGACAGCGGTTGCCTTGCCCGGTTTTGCGGTCCACTGACCGTCCACCAGATATTCAACAGAGAATCCGGGCTTGTCCACAAGCAGAGGAAGCTGTTCCGCAAAACGGTTGAACTTGATATCCTTACCGAATTTTGCGGTAACTGTCTGACGGATTCCGTTATCGAGACATTCTGTGTAACGGGTGAAGTTCACGCCGTCTGCCTGGAACATACCGCCTCGGGCAAGGATCTTGCTTCCGCCGCGGAGAACTCTTGCACTGTAATTCCAGTAATCCGGATAAGCAAGTTTTCCATCGGGCAGATCACCGCGCAGCATGTGGAACGTATTTCCGCTCCAGTTCATACCGGTCATGAATGCGCCGTAACCTTCAAAGGCAAGAACAGCGGTTCCCTGAAGCTGGGTCCACTTGTAGACCGGCAGTTTCGGGTTTTCAACTGTCTTGAAACGCTGACCTTTTGTCCATGCGGATGCAGTACCTTTCAGGTAAGTGAACATGTAATAGTTGTTCTTCTTGACAGCAAGGAACTCATTATTAAAGTTTCTGGTGAAGTTTCCGGCTTTTTCATGAGGGAACTTCGGATTCTTGATGGGTTCGGTACGGTAACGGATATAGTTCAGGTAGGGACCGAAGGATGCCATGGAATACCCGATTGCGTGGGGATTTGCATAACTCCGGGGTGCAAGATCCTTGAGCACCTCAATGGATTTTTCAGTGTCACGTCCGGCTGCAAAAATTGCGGCACTTTCGATTTTATGCTGCATGAGAACCCAGCCCGCACTGAACTGAGCCACGTTCCAACCTCCGGCAGTACGATGAGAGAAACTGCTGGAACCAACGATCCGTCCATCCGGTTCACGGATCACACTGTGACTGAAGAAGTCATGAACTTTCAGGCAGCCATCCAGAGCTTCCTTGTTGCCGCTCATGCGATAGTAAAGAGCCTGCAAACTCTGTCCCAAGCCCTGATACGTTCCATCGGGTCCGTACGCTTCCTGCTGATATCCGGTCTTCATAAAGGGATTGATCTCAGGATCATTCAGCTGATGGATGTAATCTTCCGCAAGCCGTTTGTAGCCGACATTGCCATTAGTCTCGTAAAGAGCCTGGAAGCAATAGGGGAAATGGCTTGACTGGTTTTCGCAGGAGACGCGGAACATACTGAACCGGTCGGAATAGCGTTTCACAGCATCATACCAGAGTTCCCGCATCGCCGGATCTTTGATCGAACGGACTGATTCATAGTAACTTCTGGCATGATCAATATAAAAGAGAGCATCGCCTCCGGCGTAATCTGAATGGGATTCTTCGCGGGTATCGTTCTCTTTCATCATAAGATAAATCGGCAAAGCACCGATCAGAATACGATTATCAAGTTTTCCGGTGTACGGGTTGTAGGGAGCTTTCAAGCTGTTCACAACACCCATAGCGGAAACAGAGGGTGTTTTGCCAAAATTCTTGCTGTTCGGATCCAAATCCTGTTTTTCCAGCTGGAAGTTGATGTAACTGAAGACACCCCAGGGACCGATGATACCATTTTTGTACGGTACAGCTTTGAATTTATCAGCCAATGTCCGCAAGTCGATGATATCGACTTTCAGATCTTCCGGCTTCAAGCTCTTCAGCCAGTTGTGGATGCGAACCTGATATTTATGAGCGTAAATCGTTCCGTCGGGAGCTTTTTCGATACTTCCGTTGATCTTCTTTGCGGTTGCTGCATCATCGCAGAAAATCACAGGCAGTCCGCCGAACCCGAAAGAGTAGTAGGCTGTTGTTTTCGGTGCTTTTGCGCTGAACTTCAACACTTTGCCAACATACTTACGGACATCCATTTTGCCATGACGCTCCGGGGTACTTTTCCAAATGACCTTTCCGGTATCATCAGAAAGGGTAAACGGAACGCCGATAAAATACCAGTTCAGCTCTCTGGAGCCTTCCGGGATCAGGAAATAGGCTTCTTTGAACTGATCAACTGTATTGAAATTGAACCGGCAGCGGGTTGCTGAAACACCATATTTTTTCGTCGGGAAAGAGATGGGGTCTGCGGTATATTCCAGACCGCTGATACGCATCTGGTAGATACCGGCAGGTGCATTCTTGCCGAAATCATGGGTCACGGTTTTCTTACCGGTAAATTTGATGTAATCCCAGTAGACTTCCTTTTCATCTGCATTCTGGATCTTGACCACAACTGCACCGTTTTTGGCAGAGTTCAAGTTCACGCCGACTTTCAGAGGTCCGCCGTTATGCACAAAATAAAAGGCAAGCCCCTGTGCCCGGTACGGTCCTTTCAGAGCCGCTTCGGCACAAAAACCAACCACCATTGCAAGAGCAATGAGAAATACTTTCAATTGTTTCATGAATCACCCGCTCTTATTCTGTCATAAATGTAGAGGGAGCATAGACCATTTCGGTCTTGTCGCCGCGGATAATCTCAAAGGCAAAAAGAACGTTGGTACGTTTCAGCTTTTCGCCGGGTTTGAAGTTGGAGAAGTTATCATATTTGACTTTAAGAGTCCAAACTTTTCCGCTGTCATCCCCCTTCATTTCATAGGAATCTTTGCCGTTGAGTTTGATCTTCGGCATAGTATATGCTTTGAAGAATTTGACATCCACGGCATCCGCTTCTTTCTGAAGTCTGACGGTCAGAGTCAATTCACCGCCTTTTTTCAGGACAGCAGGAGCCATATCAACTGCAACTTCCGGAACTTTCACCATAGCCATTTTTCCGATGGTGATCTTATTTCCGAAATAGTCAATACGCAAGTACTGATCGCGCTTGACATCCATACCGTGCTTCACGACATAGGTTCCTGCGGGGATCTGAGTCACAACGCTAAGCACGTGAAAACCGTTGGGGAGAGATGCGTTGAAGGCATTATAACCTTTCGGGTTCCGTTCGTTGGCGTTCACCTTGACAATGAAGTAGGGATACTCTGCTGAGACGGGGACATAACGACCGAGGTCTCTGGTTCCTCCGAACACCATATTTTTGGCATCTTTCACCGGCTTGATTCCACCGCCGGTAATTCTCCATGTCGTTCCGGCAGAGGCTCCGTAAACGGTATTTCCGCCTTCTTCACTCCAAAGAGTATTTGCATCCGGATTTTTCTTGAATTCTGCATAGGCACCGAAAGCCAAAGCACCAACTGTCAATGCGACTAATGTTTTTTTCATATAAAAACCTCCTTATGTTTTTTATTTTGCTGCACCGAAAATTACAGAATTCCAATTTCCATTATTGGAACGGGCAATCATTTCATTAAGAGTCAGATTCTCGACATGACCATCGACGAAGACCATATTGGAACTGTTTCCGTGTCTGTTACGGGATATTTGACGACCTTCATATCGTACCGTATAAATACCGTGATGATTGACAGGTGTCAAGTCAGTATCTGAGAAATAAAATCCTTTGCCATTCAATAAATAGTTACTGTCGATCACCCACGCTTTGGATGATGTACTGGAAATATCTTTTATCTTATTGAAAGAACCTTTATCACCACCCATGTACTCGTTCATACCGTATTGAGTATAACCGTACTTCGTAACAAGTGACGCATTTGCCGGACATTTCAAAATGCCATTTCTGAAATCAATATCCAAGGTCTCGTTGTAAACTCCATTTACAGGATTATCAATTTTCTGATTGATACCGATGTAAGAACGAATGATAACGGTCCAAACCACGCCGCCTTCCACTCCACCAAAACCACGTAAGGTCGTCGCTTGCGGAATGAGCCAATCCTCATTATCACTGCTGTAACCGATCAAGCCCTGACCGATCTGTTTCAAGTTACCCTGACAGCTGGCGATCTGTCCTTTCTGTCTGGCTTTGTTCAATGCGGGCAAAAGCATTCCGGCAAGAATCGCAATAATTGCGATCACGACCAGCAATTCAATAAGAGTAAAACGTCTTTTCATAATAAAAACCTTACTTTCCTGAACCGAAAATGACGGAGTTCCACGCTCCATTATTGGAACGGTATGCCATTTCCTTTTCCGTCATATTTTCAACATGCCCGTCAACAAAAACGGCGTTGGCACTGCCGCCGTGTCTTGCACGGGAAATATCCTGTCCGACATACCGGACAGTGTAGATTCCGTTATTCTTGAGTGCGGTAACATCACCTTTCCCGCTGGCGAAATCGTATGCTTTCTTATCACCCCAGGGATAGGTACTGTCGATTGCCCAAACTTTTTCTGTTACACTCTTGACATTTTTCGTTTTTGGGAACAAAGATCCTTTCGGATTATCAGCACCGCCGCCAATATAGTTGGGCAGACCGTACTGAGTATATCCGAAATTCATAACAGGAACCGTACTTGCCGGACATTTCAGAATACCGCTCCGGTAAGAAACATCCATATTTTGGTTGTAACAACCATTTGCAGGAGTATCAATTTTCTGATTGATCCCGAGATAAGAACGGATGATAACAGTCCAAACTACACCGCCGTCAACACCGCCGAAACCACGGGATGTTGTCAAATCAGGAACGATCCAGTCATCATTATCACTGCTGTACCCGATCAATGCCTGTCCGATCTGTTTGAGATTTCCCTGACAGCTTCCGATCTGTCCTTTCTGTCTGGCTTTGTTCAATGCAGGCAGGAGCATTCCGGCAAGGATGGCGATGATTGCAATTACAACCAGCAATTCAATAAGAGTAAAGCTTTTTTTGAAAATTTTCATTTTCTTATTTTCCTTTAATTTACACGGTTCGGCTGATATCCGCGGACACCGCCGGCACCAAGAAGAGTGCTGACCCAGCTTCCGTTATCAGTACGGTAGATCATTTCTTTCAGGCTCAACAGCTCCACATGACCGTCAACAAACACAAAGTTCGTTGCATTTCCATGCAGATTTCTGCGAACTTTTCCGCCGTTGGAATCGACGACAAATATTCCTTTGCTTTTTGCTGTGGAAGTATCGCCTTTTTCATTTGCAAAATCGTAAGCATAATTTCCGGTGGAAGGATAGGTACTGTCGCAAAGCCATCCTTTTCTGGTTATCTGAACAACATCCTTTATTTTATTCAGACCATTCGCTTCCTGCCCCATATATGAAGTCATGCCGTACTGGGATTCCCCGAGAGCATTCACTTCCGCTGTAGTTCCCGGACATTTCAGTACACCTTTTCTTTCGCCATCCCCTTTCAGGAGAGCGTTTCCGGAATAATAACCTGTCTTATCCGGAAAACGTTTCATTCCGATATAAGTAGTAATATACCAAGCCCATGGATTATAAACAGCATTTCCCCCTTTTGCAGCTTCCTCGGGAGCAAAACTCCGCTTCTGACTGGAAGAGGGAACAAGCCAATCATTGTTATCCATTGCATATTGAGTCAATCCGCTGCCCAACTGTTTCAGGTTTCCCTGACAGCTGGAGGCAAGCCCTTTCTGTCTGTCTTTGTTCAAAGCAGGAATAAGCATTCCGGCAAGAATGGCGATAATTGCAATAACAACCAGCAACTCGATCAAGGTAAAACTCTGCTGTTTTTCACTGGAATTGAATTTTTTCTTCATAATTAAGCTCCTTCACCCTGATTAATTTTCTTTTGGATATGTACGGACACCGCCATCACCATACAGCAAGTTGGACGATCCGGTTGTCAAACGCTTATATGCGAAGTCCATGTCTTTCTCAGATTTCCGTTCGACATGACCATCCACGAACACCATATTGGCAGCTGCGCCGTGACTGTTTCTGCGGATATTCTGTCCAGTTCTGGAAACATTGAACATTCCGTTGGTTTTTGCAGTAGATTTATCCCAAATCGGGTTCGCCGCGAAATCAGAAGTATTTCCGGAATAAGCGGAATCGATCAACCATGCTTTCTGTGTGGGATAAAGAACTTCCTGAACCTTGTTGATCGCAGCACCATATCCGGGGGGGTCTCCCCCTATCTTTGAAGTCATTCCATACTGAGTATAACCGAAAGCGGTTACAGGAACAACTGTTGCGGGACATTTCATGATACCATTCTGATGTTCTTTCGCGATCTTGACATTGTAAACACCACCGTCCGGAGCAGCGGAATACACCTTGTCAGATTTGACACCGGTGTATTCCTGAATATAATATCCCCAGGCATTAAATTGAGCCCCACCGCCAAAGCCTCTGTTTTTTGAAGACACAGGAACCAGCCATTCCTCATTATCGCCAGAGTACTGAATCAAGCACTGTCCAAGCTGCTTCAAGTTAGCCTGACAGCTTGCAGAAGAACCTTTCTGTTTTGCCTTGTTCAGAGCAGGCAGCAGCATCCCGGCAAGGATGGCGATAATTGCTATTACTACTAACAGTTCTATTAAGGTAAAGCACCAGTGCTTTACCCACCTGCAGGTGGAATTTTTCTGTAAATTCATTTCAAAACCTCTTATGTTATTTCAAGATTCATTTTTGTAATTAACAGTTCCACCAGCCCCAAACAGAAGATTGGTACCGGGGGTTTTCAGTCTTTTGATCTTTATCTCCATTTCGGATGCTTTCAGTTGTTCCACATGTCCATCTACGAAAACGATATTGGAAGCATCTCCATGAACATTTCTACGTACATTTGCACCAAAATTGTCAATACTGAATTGACCGTTTGTCTGTGGGGTTGATTTATCCCAGATAGGAGAAGCGTTAAAACCTGAGGAGGATCCAAGATATGTGCTGTCTATAAGCCATGCCTTTTTTCCGGTCTGAATAATATCACGGATTTTGTTGATAGGCTGACCATAACCAGGAGTACCGCCACCGACCGTTGATGGCATTCCATATTGAGAATAACCGAATGCGGTAACAGGAACAACTGTTCCCGGACATTTAAGAATACCCTTTTGAGATGATAGTTCCACTTGGACTCCATAGACACTCCCACTGGGAGCCGGACCATAGACTTTATCAGCTTTTACTCCGGTATAAGGCTGAAGATAGTAGCTCCATGCGTTGTACTTTTCCCCTCCTCCAAAATTTTTCAATTTTGAACTCTGAGGCAAAAGCCATTCCTCATAATCCATACTATACTGTGTCAATGAGCTTCCCAACTGTTTCAAGTTTCCCTGACAACTGGCAGATGTACCTTTCTGCTTTGCCTTATTCAAAGCCGGCAGAAGCATCCCTGCAAGGATCGCAATGATTGCAATTACCACTAACAGTTCTATCAAGGTAAAGCATCGGTGCTTTACCCGCCTGCAGGCGGACCGTTGTTTCAGGGTTGTTCCTTTACACATCATCTTTTTCCTTTCCTGTTTTATATTACCAATTCTGTTTGTTTTGTATTGCATCCTTTGATTTCCGCCCGGTAGAGCTTCTTCAGAACCGGGGTAGAAAGATCATCGGTTTTCTTTATCAGATACTGAACGGCATCGTTCATCATTGTTCCAAGCGGCATTTCAAGATAAAAGAAAGAGTAATCAAAAAACTCTTTCAAATAACTGATATCGTCGAAGCAAAACACCACTGGTGCCGATTCCGGAGTGATCCCGCTCTTCTGAAACGCCCGGAAAAGCGGTGAAGCAAAGCTCCCATTCTCAAGATAAATAGCATCAGGAATTTGATTTTCCCGGAAGAATTGCAGGAAACGAACGGTATATTCCTCGTTGGACCGTCCATAAGGTTGATTGCAGTATTGGATCTTCGATCCGGAATAAAAACGCAAAACGCCCTGCTCTCTGGCATTGAACTGCTGACCGGGCTCATCCGCACGGACATAGCAGATCTTGCCGATATTCTGCTGTTTCAAAAATTCTGCACTGGTCTGAGCCTCAAGCAGATAATCGCAGGAAACATAACCGATCTTCGGGTTTTCATAAAATCTGTTCACCACGACCGGATGGATCCGCAATTCAGGCAAACGGGAAAGCAACGGATTCTCCTGCATCCCTCTGTACTGCCCGGTTTGAGCACAAATCAGACCGTCACAGAACCCTTTTCTCATGGAATTCTGGTTTTTCGTATCATAGAAGACCTGACGGATCCCGAGAGAGCTGCATGCGTTGCGGATCCCGTTGAAAAGAATCTGATGATACCACGGAACAGCCACAAGATCCAGGTCTGCTGCAATGGTATAAAGACGGGATGAAATGGTATTATCAGCGGCAGAAAGAGATGGATCCGGGATCCGGACAAACCATCCTTTTCCGGCTTGACGCCCGATCAGATTCTCCTGTTCCAGGGAAGCCAAACCCGTCCGGACAGAGCTGCGGCAGATGGAATACTTCAGAGCCAACTGATTTTCAGACGGCAGAGATGCCCCGGGCGCAAGCAATCCGCAACGGATCTGCCCCAAAAGCTCCTCGCACATTCTGGCGTATGACAGTCTTCTCATCTGTTTCCCTTCGAAGTTACACATGTTTATTTTACATGTCATTACTCAACGGTGATATTATATATCATTTTTGCGATTTTGTCAAGAGTTTTAAGAAAAAAAATCATTATAAAAACACCTTTTTTATGCAAAAAATCAGCCAGTTAACGAATAATGACCAGTCCCCGGAAAAAATAACAGACCTGTCTCAAAAAAAACTTGAATATCTGTCTGAGCCGGTTTATATTACCGTACAAGGGGAAAGGATTTATACCGTGAGCTATTTTGATGATATGACGTTTGATGTCGTGATCCAGCATGTTCTGATGTACTCAACAGAGCATGCGTTTACTCCGGAAAATCATTCGATCGAGTTTATCTCCAGAGGAAAAATCAAACTGGAAGCTAACGGAAAAATCCTTGATCTGACCGCGCCCGTCCTGTTCTGGATGCGCAGCGGCGGAAAATATCGTTTCATCGTTGAAGAAAATCAGAATACGACCTGCGAGCATGTCTATTTTGATTTCCGGGGCAGACGCGCAGAAAAGATGATCCAGGAACTGGAACGGATCCGCCCGGAAGGGTATGTCATCCCGAAAAATCCGGAAATCGTAAAAGAGATCTTCGCAGAACAGCTCAAAAAATACCGTCAGGATCATATCTATTACCACCCGGATCTCGTTGTCAACGCAGAACGGCTCATCCTGCAGGCGGTGCAATCCATCAGACAGGAACAGAAAAGACATGATGATCCCTACGGTATCATTGCTGCGGCAAACAAAATCAAGAGTGACCCGTTCGCGGACTACGATTTCAGAGTATTGGCTTCTCAGGCGGGGATCTCCTACGAACATTACAGACGACTCTTCCGGGAACTTCATGGAAGCCCCCCGGCAGCATTCGTCCTGAACAGAAAAATGTTCCTCGCAGCAGAAATGCTTCAGATGACAGATATGAGGATCAAAGAGATCATGACCACATGCAAATTTGACTCCATGATGAATTTTTCACGGACGTTCAAACGCTATTCCGGTCTTTCCCCGGTGGCTTACCGGAAAAGATTCAAGTGATCTGAAAATCACCCAGGCAGATGCTGGTGGAGATAATGCCCTCTCGTCTCCGGCAGGAAAAATGACATCAGCACAGCGATTCCAGTCGGAATCAACAGCAGCAGGAACACCATCTGGTAAGCCTCTGCAGGATAAACGACAGCCTGACCTTCCACAAGAACATTCTGCGAAACATAACTGTCAAGCAATTTTCCGATAAGCAAAGGTCCGATGGCAACAAAGAGATAGTTGCTGAGGTTGTTCAGCCCTGTTGCCTGAGTCATGGTATCGCGGGCATTGATCTCCTGGGCAACCAGGGAAAACGCAACTGCTGAGCCGGAGGCGACAGAATAGAGCAGAAAACCGGCAACAAACAATGCGGAAGGAAGTCCGTATTTCATAACCAAAACCATTCCAAGCGTATTCAGAAACGCCAGTGAAGCTGAGAAGATCATCTGCGGCTTTCTCCGGTTCCCCATCAGACGGATCAGTGTTCCGAAACCAAGCAGAGTCAGCATACAGGTGAAAGTCTGGAAGAAAATAACCTTTGCAGCTCCGGCAGAACTCAACCCCACATAATCCTGCAGAAATTTCTTGCCGAACACCATCTGGATGGTAGAGTAGGTTGAAAAAACGATGGAAGAACAGAAAATCAGCATCAGCATGTAACGGTTCTTCAGGAAGTACAGAAGCGGCTTGAAAGAGATATTGGTCTTTGCGATCGGTCCGGGCGGGATGATCCGTTTTGTAAAAATAACGATGAGATACATCGCGACAGAGACAACGCCGATCACAAGCAGAACGTTGATCCAGTTGAAATGATTGTTCAGTCGCTCAAAGGGATAGGTTCCGAACAAGCCGCCGGAGTAACCGACAAAATAGACGATCCCGAGGAACACGGAATAATTCTGTCTGCCGAACAGACGGTCCGTTTCTTTGACGATGCTCAAGTACATGCTGCTGGCACCCAGCCCGGTAAGAAAACGCATGGCATACATCGCCCAGAGATTTCCGCAAACCAGAGGAAATCCGATCACACCGATACAGAAGATCAAACCGCCCCAGGTGATCACACGGATCCCGCAGAATTTATCCGCAAGCATCCCCACAAACAGCTGACAGATAGAGTAAACGCAGACAAATGAAGTTCCGATCCCGGCAATCTGAACTGCGGTAAAGCCATACTCTTTTGAAAGCTCATTAAAAATCGTCCCGGGAATCCCGATCCGTTGAAAATAAGAGGTCGCATACAATAAAATCAGAGGCACATATGCCCAGAAAAGACGTCTGTTGTCTTTCACATTTTCCCAGAAACTTGCCATAATTCAAAATTCCTTTTTCTTTGTGTTGCAATCCTGATAATTTACAACGTGCGCGCTGAATTGTCAAACGAAAATCATTTTTTCTTTTGCAGTATTTTCTGAACGACTTCCTCTTCACAGAGCCGGAGCCCCAATTTATCGGCAAATGCACGGACTTCAGCATAGTTGCTTGAAACATCTTCCGGGCGGTGAGCATCCATTCCGATGACCGCCTTGACATTTGCCTCAGCCGCCATCTCCCAGAAAGGCAGCCAGGGATATGGCGGACGGGTTCCCTCCGGAGTATCAACATAAGGTTTCCGGAACCCGTAAGCGTTGATTTCCAACGGGATATCTAAAGCGAGAGAAGCGTCGATGATCTCACGGTAAAGAGCTTTATACTCCGGTTTCCAACGGTCACAAGCAACCGCGGTAAGATCCGGATGAGCCATGTAAGCGACCAAACCTGTCTCCATCGTTGCAATGGTCAGTTCCACAAATTCACGGAGAAGTTCCGGAGGGATCGGTCTGATGTAGGAACACCAGCGGGAAGTCCGCCCTTCCCTCGCCGGAGTATAATGAGCCCCGCCGATCATGTAATCCAAGCCCAGCTTTTCAAAGTAAGTTTCCTGATAGTAAGCTTTTCCGAGAACAGGACGGTAATCCATTTCCAACCCTTTGAGGATCAGCATATCCGGATGATTTTTCTGAGCTTCTTCAATCTCTTTGATGTAATCCGGGAGTTCATAAAAAAACATACGGTCCGGATGGTGTTCGAAATCTTCAAAAGGGATATGGTCAGAAATTCCGATGACAGATATTCCGGCATCATCGGCACATTTAACGTAATCAGCGACGGTTCCGGTCGCATGTCTGCATCTGCAGCAATGAGTATGAAGATTGATTTTCGGAGCGGTATGAATCATGTTATCAGAGACCTTTCTGTTCAGCAATTCTGAGGCATATAATTTACCATACATTTATAAAATATCAAGCTGACTGAAAGAAAAAAATATGCTGCAACATCATCATAGCCATTAAAATTTCCTGATTTACGGTCCAAAATGATATTTTTTTCTTTTCCGACCATAAATTTTCCAGTAAAAAAATGAAACTTTTTTTTTGAAAACAGCACAAAATTCAAGGAATAACCTTTTATCATCAGAGAGTTGCACAAATATTACTTTTTAGTGAAACATTACTTGAAAAAGTGAAAAAATATGCTATTATAGTTTATTGTTAGTTTTTATAAGATAAACTGATACTTAAAAATACAAAAAACCAAGCATTCAGCTAACAAAAATGAAGGAGGTAAAGCTGATGGGTAGTATGATGAGTGATCATGGTATGAACTGGGTGGACTGGATCTTTGTGGGGATCCCGATTCTGCTCGTCGTGTTGGGTGCTATGAAGTCCCAAAAGTACGTGAAAGGGGTTGCAGACTTCCTTTCGGCAGGACGTGTTGCCGGCCGTTACGTTGTCTCTGTGGCATCCGGTGAAGCCGGTCTCGGCTTGATCAGTGTGGTTGCCATCCTGGAAATGTACTACAAGAGCGGATTTGCGATTTCCTTCTGGTCATCACTGACTGCACCGGTCGGTCTTGTTCTCGGTCTGGTTGGTTTCTGTACCTACCGTTTCCGTGAAACAAAAGCAATGACCATGGGACAGTATTTTGAGATCCGTTACAGCAAGGCACTGCGTGTTGTTGCAGGAGTCATCCAATCCATCTCCGGTATTGTGAACTATGCGATCTTCCCTGCAGTGGGAGCCCGTTTCCTTATTTACTTCCTCGACCTTCCTGCCTATCTCTACATCGGCAAACTTCCGATCTCCATGATGGCGGTCTGTATGTTCTGCTTCCTTGGATTGGCACTTTTTATTGCATGTATGGGCGGACAGGTGACCATTATGGTTACCGACTGCGTGCAGGGTCTTCTTTCCTACCCGATGTACGTTGTCATCGTCGGCTACATCTTCTACAGATTCTCCTGGAACGATGAAATGCTTCCCGCACTTCTCGCACGTGCACCTGGAGAAAGCTTCCTCAACCCCTATGACTGCCAGAACCTTCGTGACTTCAACGTGTTCTACACCATGTGCGGTATTATCGGTATGTTCACCAACCGTATGAGCTGGGGCGGAACCTCCGGTTACAACGGTGCTGCAAAATCTGCACACGAAGCAAAAATGGGTGGATTGCTCGGTACATGGCGCGGCGGTCTCGGAACCATGATCTGGATCCTTCTCGCTATCGCAGTGTTCACCTTCCTGAATCATAAAGACTTCGCAAAAGAAGCACAGAGCATCCGCCGTCAGCTTGCTTACAAGACACTTGATGACGTTGCTCATGAAAAGCAGTTTGATGCTGCAAAAAAACAGCTGAAACAGCGTTACGATGCAATTCCTGTCCGTACACAGTTCAGCACAACCTATGCGGACCACAAGGCTTGGGAAACTGAAAATGCCGACCCCTACAAAATTGAAACCCGTAAGGTCCTTGAAAATATCGACGGCGGTAAGAAAGTTGCTCAGACATTTGATACCATTTACGGACAGATGCTTGCACCTCTTACGATCCGTGAAATGCTTCCGCCCTATGGTATTACAGGTATCTTCTGTGCATTGATGATCTTCCTTATGATCTCCACAGATACCACCTACATGCACTCCTGGGGTACAATCCTCGTTCAGGACTTCGTTGTTCCTCTGAGAAAGAAAGCATTCACCCCGAAAGAACAGATCAACGCTCTGCGCTGGTCCATCACCGGAGTCTGTCTCTTTGCGTTCTTCTTCAGTTTGTTCTTTGCACAGATCGACTACATCCTGATGTTCTTTGCAATCACAGGTGCGATCTGGAGCGGTGCCGGTATTGTTATCACCGGCGGTCTCTACTGGAAGAAAGGTACTACAGCCGGTGCTTTTGCAGCACTGCTTTCAGCGGCAATTCTCGCTTTGGTCGGTATTCTCGTTCAGCAGACCTGGGCAGAACACATCTATCCGTGGCTTGAAGCTACCGGACGTGTTGAATCCTGGAAAGCTGCATTCTGGAATCTGTCCAAGCCGTTCCATCCGTGGGTCCAGTGGGAAATGACAAAAGAAAAATTCCCCATCAACTCCACAGAAATCGGTTTCATCGGTCAGTTGCTCGCTATGATCCTCTACGTCGTTGTCTCTCTCCTTACCTGTAAGGAAGACTTCAACATGGATCGTATGCTCCACCGCGGTAAATACAGCGAAGGAAATGCAGCTGTCGAAGAAAAGAAACCCTTCGTCTTCAAGGATTTCTTCAACAAGAACATTCTCGGTATCGACTCTCAGTACACCAAGGGTGATAAAGTTCTTGCATGGTCCGTGTTTATCTACAGTTTCTTCTACTCCTTCTTCCTGCTCTTTGTGGCAGTGCTTGCTTGGGACTGGTTCGGCAGAAACGGCTGGTTCGGTCTCAGTAAGTGGGACAAGGAAATGTGGGGTATGTACTTCTTTGTCAAGAACCTTGCAGTTGTCGGTATTATCGGTATTGTAACCACTGTCTGGTTCTCCATCGGTGGTACAAGAGACCTCTTCCGCCTCTTCAAAGACCTTGAAGAAAAGGAAGCTGACGAACTCGACGACGGCCGTGTGGTTGGCAACATGTCTGTTGCTGACGCAGCCAAGATGAAAGAAGTCGAAGAACAAGAAGCTGACAAGAAATAAAGAGTGATCAGCACTATGTTCAACGAAGCAAACCGGGCAATCTGTGAATGGCTTACAGCCAGCGGAACGCCCGGTTTCGCTTTTTCTATGGTCTATGCGTTCGTAATCGGCGCATGTTTCGGCAGTTTTGCCACCGCCTGCATCTGGCGTATCCCCCGGGGAATTTCCATTATAAAGCCCCGCTCAAAGTGTCCCAGATGCGGTCACATGATTACAGCAATTGAGAATATCCCGCTTCTCAGTTGGCTTATCCTCAAGGGAAAATGTTCCGGCTGCGGTTTGCCGATCTCGTCTAAATATTTCAAGACAGAGTTCGTTATGGCAATCCTTTTCACCGCAGTCGCAGCGATCCGTTTTTATTACCGTGTTCCTATCATGGTAATCCCCGCATGGATCATGATCTGGATTGCCGTTTCCTCTGCAAGAACAGACTTGGAAAAGCTGATTATTCCGGATAAATTCACCTATACTGCAATGATTTTTGCTGTCATTTATTCTTTCTGTTTCCCTGCATTTACGGCATTCCCGGGCGATGGTATCAGGAATATTGTTCTGCTTTACACAATTCTTTCCGGCGTTGCAACCGCGATTTTCGGAACCGCGATTGTTGTCAGCGGAAAACTGATTTTCGGAAAAGATGCGTTCGGCTGGGGCGATGTGAAATATATGATCGCTGTGGCAATGTTCTTCAATGTTCTCGGGATGATGTTCATCCTCGCTGCGGCATGTATATTCTCGTTGATCTGGTTTGTGGTAGACAGGATCCGCCGCGGAAAATTCCGCAAATACTTCCCCTTCGGACCGTTTCTTGCGCTGGCGACGATCGTCTGGTGTATTCTCACCATTCAGAAAAACGGTGAAATTTACTGGTTCTGGTTCTGAACCAAACACTCTTTTGCTTTTACAATATCTTCAGCCATCTGCGCTTTCAACTCGTCAACAGAGCCGAATTTTTTCTCCGGACGGATATGACGGACAAGTTCAACTTTCACGTTTTTACCGTAAAGATCCCCTGAAAAACCCATGAGATGGACTTCAAACTTCGGTTTTGGATTTTCTTCTTTCCGGATCGTCGGAGCTACCCCGATATTTGCCACGCCGGGATATGCGACTCCGTCTGCGATCATATAGACTGCATAAACGCCGTAAGCCGGAATCAACCCGGCTGCAATCTTCACGTTTGCGGTCGGGAACCCGAGAACCGGTCCGGCAAGTCCCATTCCATGAACGATTCCCCCGTAAACAGCCGGACGGCGACCCAGCATTCTGCGGGCGGCATCGACAGCTCCGATAGAGATCGCGTGACGGATCCTTGTGCTGCTGACGACTCTGTCATCCAACATGAGTTCAGGAACGGGAGTAAAGAGAAAATTCTCTTTCTGCGCCATATTGCTGATGGTTTCGCAGGAACCTGCCGCCCCTGCCCCGAACCGCCAGGTATTGCCCACGCTGAGACCGCTCATGCGGACGTTCCCGGCATGAAGACATTGCTTCAGAAACTCTTCCGGAGCAAGTGAAGCAAACTCTTTTGTGAATTCCTGCTCCACGATAACTTTTGCCCCTGCCTCAAAAAGAAGATTGTACTTTTCCTCTTTCGGCAGGATGAGTTTCGGAGCCTGTTTTCCGGCGAGAACGCTGCGGGGATGCGGTGAGAAAGTCAGAACGCATGGAGTTGCACCGGTGATTTCAGCCAGCCGCAGCATAGCGCGCAGCACCTGAAGATGTCCGCGATGTACGCCATCGAAGACTCCGGCAGCCACAGCCACGGAGGTAATCCCGTATTTTTCCAGTTCAGCAATATGTTTTGTGATAAGTTTCATTTCCATAATGGGGGTAAATATAGCACGTTCCTGCATTTTTTCAATGAAAATGATTGGAAAAGCGCAGAAAATGGTGTATATTTAAGGTATTTACTTTTACCAACTTTTCAAGAAAGGATAAATATCATGGGTTGCAGTGGAAATTGTGACAGCTGCGGTTCTGCCGGAGACTGCGGAAATCAGAAATTAACAGAACGAATGAACAAAGTCAACCGGAAACTTTTCATCATGTCCGGTAAAGGAGGCGTGGGCAAAAGCACCGTTGCAGCCTCTCTTGCGCTGGCACTGGCAGAAAAAGGTGCAAAAGTCGGTTTGATCGACGTGGACTTTCATGGTCCCAGCCAGCCGACTCTGTTCGGGATCCAGGATGTCCGTCCGGAATCTGACGGCGAACAGCTCTATCCGGTGGAAGTGAACGGGATCCGTCTTGTTTCCATTGGAAACCTCATTGAAAATCAGGATTCTGCGATTGTCTGGCGCGGTCCGGCAAAGATCGGCGTTCTGAAACAGCTTCTTGAAGAAGTTGAATGGGGCGATCTGGATTATCTTCTCTTCGACTTTCCCCCGGGAACAGGGGATGAAGCTCTCTCGGCGTGCCAGATGGTTCCGGGTGAAAAAGCAGCCATTATCGTTACAACTCCTCAGGAAGTTTCCCTTGCAGACTGCCGGAAATGTCTTGATTTCTGCAATCAGGTTGAAGTTCCCCTGATCGGCGTGATTGAAAATATGAGTGGTTTCTATTGTCCGGACTGCGGTAAATTCCACGAAATTTTCTCTGCAGGCGGCGGAAGCAAACTGGCTGATAAAGCAGGAGTACCTCTCCTTGCCAAGCTTCCCATCGATCCTGCCTTCCTGCAGGAATGCGACAGGGGAAATATCGTTGACGGATTTAAAAATTCAAAGGGAATCCGCGATGCTTTGACAGCAACAGCAAATTCCCTGTAATAAAAAATCGTTTTAACGGAGGTAATTTCAAAAGTCCGGCAAAATTTGGCTGAAAAAAGATTGTTGATGAGTTGGAAATGGTAGTTTGAGCGTGGCTACCCACAGGGTAACCACCGAAAACGCTCCATTTGCAGATCGCAACAAGAATTTTCTGCC
>JAFTJI010000128.1 GCA_017456495.1 Lentisphaeria bacterium
AATTTGGCTGAAAAAAGATTGTTGATGAGTTGGAAATGGTAGTTTGAGCGTGGCTACCCACAGGGTAACCACCGAAAACGCTCCATTTGCAGATCGCAACAAGAATTTTCTGCCATTTTTGAAGACTTTTGAAATTGCCTCCATTATAAAATTTTTATCGAAAATCACGCTTTATTGATTGCCTGATTGACCCGTTCCCGCAAGTTGAGAAGCCACTCGGATGAACGGGGATATTGCTTCATCTTCAATTCGTAATCCAAGCCTTCATGGATCATATGCAGAACTTTTTCCCTGCCGATGAGAGATTCCAGTTTCTGCAAAGCGCAGCAATCCTGAAACGCTTCAAATGTTATCTCGCCGCGAATGGAATCCACCGGACCGTTTTCGCCGGGATAAACCAGGTAAGCATCTCCGGAACAGAATGCCCGTCCGGAATCCGTGCAGGTAAACGGATCAATGTCCGTTTTCAGGGAAAATTGGGTGAACCAGAAATTATATCCCCAGTGCAGAAAACCTTTGACACCGTAGCGGTACATCAGCACACCCATGATCCGGTTCCGGTATGACGGGAAATTGAAAAAGCGGTTCGGCACATCTTTCTGCTGACTGATACAGTAGTAGGTCCAAAGCGGATCGACTTTTGCGTCCACAAAATCTTCGATCATATTGTTCGCCGGGATCGGATGTTTTACGGTTCCATCGAGGTAAAAATCCACATGAGAGAGAGCATCGATGACCGGAAGATCCCCCACCAGTTCCCGGATGATTTCTTCACATGCTTTGTAGTTTTCCAGATGTTCCGGAGACGGTTCATCGGAGATATGGAAATAACATTTTTCTGTAATCCCTTTTTCCCTGAGAAATGCCAGCAGCTGCGGATAAAGCGATCTCAAAAATGCGACATATTCCGCACTCAGGGAAGAGGTATGCCAGCCAAACATTTTTTCCATTTTGCCGGACACATTCACCATGATTTTCGGACAGCATTTTGCCCCCCACTGAGTGAATGGATGAGACATCTCAAAATATTTCACGCCGCACTTCAAAGCAAGATCGATCCATCGTTCCAGACGGGTAAAATCAAAAGAAAAAACACCGTTTTCATATTCGATATCAAGCAGCTGAACCGTGGGGCGTTCTCCATCGACTTTTGTATCAAGGGGCGGTGTCCAAAGCGGAGTCAACAGCATATTGATGCCGTGAGCTGTGAAATTCCGAAAATATTTCTCCAGTAAATACCAATGTTTTTCGCTCCAGCATGGAACTTTATAATGAGTATAGATGCAATCGGTATGAAACCATTGAGTATGAATGAGTTTCTGTTCCGGCATGACTGCTGACAGCAGTTCTACGGGGAAAGAGCAAACCTGTTTCACAGGCTCATTTTCCCAAAGACTTTTTGCGCTGAGTTTTACGGTGATATTTTTGATTCCGGGCATATCTTCGGGGGTAGTTCTTACCGTCACCCAGAGTGCGCGCCACTGATTCGGCGGCATCCGGAGGGGTTCTTTGACGGGCAGCAGCGGATCCGGATAAAGTCCCGGTGAATCCCTCAATACATCCGGCTCATTGGTTACGACAAATTCGGAGGGAGCGAGAGCCACTTCGCGGACTTCGACCTGTTCCGATTCTGTTTCCACTGTAAGCCAGATGGGAGAATCGCTGCGGTAAGCGATTTGAAAGGAGACAGTCTCCCCGCGCAATGCGGAAAGTTTTTTGATTTCGCCTGTTATTTCTTTCTGATCCGGAAATATTTTTTCCAGAGAACTGACATATTTGAACTCAAAATTCATAGTTGCGCCTCATCATCTGTTTAAATTATTGTAATATATCCGGTCTTCAACAAAAATCAAACAGGAAATTACAAAATAGAATTTTGTCTTTATATCCAACTTTTCAATCGTTATAAACAGAAAATTCCAAAAAATTAGGTTTAGCTAACTTGAAAACTTGCTTTTGTGTGTTATATTACAGAATCACAGAATAATCGAAATACATTATAACGTATAATAAACCTCAATTATTCTGTTCTTTTTTGATTTTGCAAATTAGTTACATCTAACCAACAAAAGAAACTTATAAAAGGAGTAAAGAAAAAAAGATCTTTGTTCTGATGCCGGGGATTTGTGAAAAGAATTTCCGATCAGTACAAATTGACGGTATGGGAGCTGTCAATCTTTAACAATAAACACAGGGCAGTAAAATGAATCAAACAACACAGCAAGAGGATGATGAAGAAAAAGCAAGAGCAAGATTGCTCAGTTCATTTGACTATCTTCTGAATCATAACGGTTCAGGACATTTGGAAGTGAACACTAAAATTCTGAAACGCGGACAGAAAGAGGTTACAATTCAATGCAGCCGCTGTCACCGTTTTATCGTGGACATGAAAGACGAACAGGGAGGTAACTGACAAAGATTTTTTTCTCTATCCGGGTGCGCCGGAAGATTTTTTTTATATTTCGCTCTCGGGGAGCATAAGCCCATTTTCAGGCTGTCAAACGGACAGCTCAAAGTATAAAACAGAAAGGGCATATCATGTTTTTTAAAACAAAAACTCATCTCCAGACGATGCTTTCTGGAGTTTTCTGCAGCCGGAAGGCTTTTTCTCTGTACAAAAAATCTTCATTTTTCGCAATGGCATTTTCCGCATTTCTTCTGAACGGAGCTGAATTGCCGACTCATTTGCAAAAAGAAGTACGCACAATCTATCCCGAAGCATCAAACTTTTACGATGCAGGAAAGGGAATGTTCCTTATCAAAAACAAAAATGGAACTGTTTGCGGGAAAGTCTATACAGAAACATATCCTGATTCCAAACGGAAAATCGGTTTTGCCGGAACCATCGAAGTGGCTGTCGTAACAGATAACAACGATAATGTTTCCGGGGTTCTCATTGGAAAAAATAATGAAACACCACGTTGGCTGAGCCGTCTTCATAAAGCAGAGTTTCTGAAAAGATGGAATAAATTGAATTTGCGTGATGTTGCGGATAAAGATGTTGAAGCTGTGACAGGGGCGACAATGAGCAGCGAAGCGATCGAACATGGTGTCCGTCAAATCGCACAATCTGCTCTTGATCAACCATTATTGATTGATGATCCGGCATATTTGAAGAAAGAAATTGCGCGTTTGACCAAACTCCGCACTCAGATAAAAAGCTCTCTTGACAGATCCGAAAAAGCAAGGAAACAGTTGAGAGAACGGAAAGATGAAGAGTTGGAACTCCGTTTTATTGCGGCGGTAAAGGGAAATAAAGCTGCGGCAGAATTTGCAAGAGCAAGAGGACTTCTTTTTTCTTTCCGTCCGGCAGGGAATCACAGTCACGGGAGTGGAAAACGTAATCAGCAGGGACGTGTACAACGCCAATCCCCGATCGACATTGCGGCAAAAGCATACAAAGCGAATCCTTCCGCAGAAAATCTGACAAAACTCAAAAATGTGATTCTGGATGATTATGAAAAACGTTTAAAAGCTCCGGTTTCCCATCGGGAAATCAACATAAAAAAGCGTTTGGAAAAAATAGATGCAAGAATCGCTGAACTTCAGAAAAAAGGAGCCAGGTAACATGTCGAATCGTTTTACTCTGATTGAGCTTCTTGTTGTAATTGCGATCATTGCGATCCTGGCAGGAATGCTTTTGCCGGCACTTAATTCTGCAAGAGAACGCGGAAGAAGTTCGAACTGTACCAATAATCTGCGGCAGATGGCACAGGCAAATTTTCTGTATTCTGATGACTATGGAAATTTCTGTCCGATGTATGTAAGTGATGCCCCTTATCCCTCCGATCCCGGCACGGTCGGATGCAGATTTTACGGCATGTCAAGTGCTGATGGAAACACAACACCGCCCAGCGGGTCGACTAACAACAATTATCTGTTTGACCTGACAGCAAACGGTCT
This sequence comes from Lentisphaeria bacterium, assembly GCA_017456495.1. GTDB lineage: Bacteria > Verrucomicrobiota > Lentisphaeria > Victivallales > UBA1829 > SIG79. The sequence continues at coordinate 3,904 of JAFTJI010000128.1, forward strand.
TTTGCACCCTTATGTCGGGAACTCTGCACCGGCATTTTATTGTCCGTCATGGGTTGGGATCGTAAAACAGGACTTGAAGTCCAGCAACCACGGCAGCGGAATCGCTTATGCGACGGCTAATATCAATGCTACGAAGACATCTCTCAAAATGATCAGTACCAACGGTTCGAGCGTTTCCAACGGCAGAATCAAACCTGGGAAAGTCAGGAATCCAAGCGGCGTTGTCATGTTTGGGGACTCAGCCAAGGATCGGGCTGAAAAGGGACTTCGTTACAGTATTTCTCTGCAGGGGAAAAATCTGGGAACAAGTACCATCCATTTCCGTCATTCAGGAATGGCTAATTTTGCATGGCTCGATGGACATGTCGAAAGCAAAAGGTTTATCGGTGGCAATGCTTCGACAATGATCGGGTGGTGGAAAGAGGATGATTTTGAACATTTTGATGCAGAATCAACGCCTCATTGATCAAAACAGCTTGTCTATGATCCGGGCAGCCGGATCATAGGCTCTACTGAAAAAAGAGGTTCTTCCGTGAAAGAATTTTTAACAGAAAAAAAGAGGTTCAGCATAATCCTTGTATGCTTCCTTCTCATTACACAACTCTCAGGTGCAGAAAAAAGCCGTTATGTTTTCAAAACAATGGGAACTGCGGCAGTTCTCTCGATCGGTTTGCCGGAATCTGAATCCGGAAAATATTTTTCCATATTTCAGGAAGAGTGTATAAAAACTGCAAGACTTGCTGATCTTTATGATATAAGTTCTGAGTTGAGCCGTTTGAACCGGAGTGCAGCAAAGTCTCCGTTCCGGTGTTCGGAAACTCTTTATCAACTGTTGAAAGAGAGCCGGAAAGCATGGTTTCTGTCGGAAGGAGCTTTCGACATTTCCACAAAACCTTTGATGGATTTATGGGGATTTTACCGGAAACGTGACGGAAAAATGCCATCGGCAAAAGAGATTGCAAAAGTATTGCAAGTTGTCGGGCTGGATAAAGTCAAGTTTGATGATAAGAACAGAACCGTTTTCTTTACGGTTCCCGGAATGTCACTTGATCTGGGCGGAATTGCAAAGGGGTGGACAGTTGACCGGACTGCAGAACAGATCAAGCCGGGAACGCATGCGATTATCAATCTTGGAGGGAATCTGCGGATCATAAATCCCTCCCGAAGAAAAAGTGTGATCGGAATCAGACACCCCCTTGATCCGGAAAAGATAGAGAGAAAACTCATCATTCATTCAGGTTCCTGTTCAACCAGCGGCGGATATGAACGGTTTGTAGTTTATAACAGCAAACGTTATGCTCACATTATGGACCCTGCAACTGGATATCCGGCGAATCAATGTCTTGCTGTAACAGTCATCACTGAATCTGCTTTACATGCGGACTGGATGAGTACGGCAATTTTTATCCGGGGAAAACATTCAGCCGAAAAAATTGTCAAAGAGTTTCCGGGGACAGTAGTATATCTCTATTATCCCGGGAGCGAATCCGGAAAAATCAAAGTGGAAATCATCCGTAAAGAGAAGTCAAATGATGAATTTGAAAAGCCGTAAAATTTATGGTGCGATGATCGTACTCGGTTGCGGTCTGCTGACCGGGCTTGGAATTGGCATTACCGAGTATTTCCGTTCAAAAAAAGAATCTGTTCCCATCTCATCCGGAACGGTTTCTCATGCCGCAAACGGAAAGGAACAGAAACCGCTGGAAAAGCACTTTTGTGAAACGTTGAAACAGCTCTATCCGGACTTTGAGAAAGCTGTTCCCGCCGACCATGCCGGAGTGTACAATATTCTGAATCAAAAAGGGGATTTCCTCTGCCGGATTTATCTGGAAAAAACAGGAAATGACAAACGGAAAGTCGGTTATGCCGGACCAATCGAAGTTGCCCTGTTGACAGATCAAAACAACAAAGCCACAGGCATTATTCTCGGGAAACATCAGGAAACGCCTGATTTTATCGACATGCTGTACGATGAAGGTTTTCCGGATAGCTGGAACGGATTGGATCTGAAAGACATTCCTGATCATGAAGTTGAAGCAGTGACCGGTGCAACATTCAGCAGTGAAGCAATAAAATACGGTATCCGTCATTTGGCTGCCGATCATCTGAAAGAGATGAACAACAATGAAAAATAAAATCCATGAACCTGATATTTCCAGTTCTCTTTTGCAATATCTCAGATACGGGATCCAGTTATCGTACCTGATGATAAATATTTATGCCGGCTATTCTCTTGTCTATAATCCGGGCTTGTCAAAGTGGCTTTTTATCGGGGTCATCGTTCTTTCCGGCATGTTCTTTTGCGGTTGGCTCTGTCCATTCGGAACCGTTCAGGAACATCTGCGTCCGATCGGCAGAAAGATGGGATTGAACTTCAGGATTCCTGCAAAAATTGACAAATATTTGACTTGGCTGCGTTATTTCCCCGGTCTGATCCTTCCCGGGACTGTATGGGGAATCATCAATGCTCAGGGGACATTTTACCGGACTCTGTTAACCGGTTTTATTCTGACACTCTCTGTTTTATTTTTAGTAGTGATTCTGTTATTATCGCTCGCCATCGAACGCCCCTATTGCAAATATCTCTGCTTTTACGGGGCATCGAAAAGTCTGTTTTCATTTTTGCGTATTTTTTCCATTCGCAGAGATCCGGACAACTGTATTTCCTGCCGTCTCTGTGACAAAATCTGTCCTATGAAAGTGACAATATCCAAAGTCCGGAGTGTTCGCGACATCCGCTGTATAAACTGCATGAAATGTATTGCAGCCTGTCCACGGAAAAAGGCGTTGAAATTCGGTTTTACAATCCCGAAACCAGCCGACTTTAAAATCTTTCTTCCGGGAAAATCAAAAAATAAGCCCTGATAAAAGATTCCGTCGAACATAAACAGATTACTTTACCGGAGAATAGCGGAATTCCATTTTGATACTGCGGCAATTTTTTACCGTCTTGAAGGTCATTCTGCGGAAAACACGGTTTCCGGAAGTCTTTTCCAAAATCATATCGACAGAATATTTGATCGGAACGGAAGAGAAAACTTCCAGCACAACAGATTTTCCTTTATACTTGATCAGGTATTTCTGGTTTCCAAGTTCTTCCACAGTTCCTTCTGTAATCACAGCACCTTCAAATGACATTTCCCGGTCAAATTCTGCGGTATCTGCAACAATAAAACGTCCCTTATTTGTCCGTTCAAAATCGAAGCACCGTTCCAGTTTGGAAATTCCCGGAATATAATTGTAAGCAGCCTTGTAATCCATGGTCACAGACAACCCTTTTTCAGATGAAGTCTGCTTCAGAATTTTTGCAGCAGTTGCTTTTGCCGGAGCAATGTTCGCGCCAACAAAACCAACCGGAGGCTGACCGGACAAATGAGTTTGCTCCTGTCCGTCGATCCGGGGGACAGAATGGCCATAACTTCCGATCAGACGGGATTCATATCTGCGGTCGCCGAATGTCCGTGCAGTATAAACTTCTGTTCCGGGGTCAAGAACAACAGGAACATCGTCAATGGCAATAACATAGGAGCCGACATCGTTGTGATTATGAAACTCACGGTTATTTCCGCCTTTGAAAGAAACTCCCATGCGGCAATCAGCAGAACCTCTTGCAACATAAACCTGAGCTTGAGAAAATACGGTGTTCTTTTCCGGATTTATTTCATCCAGCGGTTTTTCATCGACAGGAACAAACAAAATGGAAAGGATTTTCGATAACGTTTTATTCTTCTTCAAATTATATTGAGTGGAAAAACCTTTCCGTTTTCCAAGAAGAACATCACGTAATTCCAGGTAATAAGGATTTCTTACATTTGCATGAGTATCAGCGTAAGCCGGATAACATCCGGGGGCAATCAGGATTTTTTCCGGGAATGCGGCAGCAGATTTTGCTTTCGGAAATATATCCAGCAGATTTTTTCCATTGTAACGTTGGATGCACTCAGTAAGCTGAAGAAAATGTCCGAAACCATAGTACCAATAGCTGATCCCTTCGGAACAATAGCTGTCAGTTCCGAATCCGATCATGTAGTTCTCAAGCTTCTGCATGGCGTATTTCAGCAGCCGTTCTTTCCGTTCTGGCGCAATATCAAGCATCAGAAAAGCTCTGGCACAACCGCCGATACAAACAGCGTTCCAGTTATCTTTCCGCTCCATCCAGTCGTACATGTAATGATTTCCGTCCATGAGTTCTTCCCACGGAATAACGATACGGCGAACCAAATCCTGCTTCAACCGTTCGGCGAGGTTTTTATCCAGATCTTCGCCCAGAATGTTCAGCAGCAGTGACAATTCGGCAGCAATCGAGGCAGCTTCGATATCAATCACATCTGTCTTTCCAGTGTGACAGTTCACAGGAACATAATGAGACGGAAGAACCCAAGTCGGCAGATCGATAAGCATCTGAATCCGTTTTTCGATCGGAGTAAGCCATTTTTTATCACGGGTCACACAATATGCAACAGCAAGAGGACCAAATCCCTGAATGACATTCAAACGAGATTCGTAACTCTTCCGATCCCCATTTTTGCGAAAGTCAAGATAATACGGGAACGGATCTTCCAATTTCTTTACACGCTGTTCTTCGGCAAGTTTCAATATGCTTTTCCACGCAGGATGAGACTCAACAGTCTTCCACGCAGCACGATTGCCCACTTTGGGGAGCGGAGCTGAAATATCTGCAAAAAGTGTGCTTCCGGCAACGATCAGCAAGCTGCACAACATACGTTTGATTTTACTGCTCATATTATTTTTCCTTTATGCTCAGCGGGAAAGATCTTTCAGAATCTCTTCTCTGACACATTCCGGCTCTTTTGGGTCATGGGAATTTGTGACATAAATACGCTTCAGATATTCCCGAGCCTTGGCAGAATCTTTTACGAGAGAGATATACTTGAGGTCGGTAACTCCTTCCCGGATCGCCATATAGCGGATCGACGGAATGTAATGATCAAAGGATTTATAATAAATTCCCCCGCGAGTGGTCACTTTCCAGTCGGATGCACCAACGCCGCCATAGTTGTCAATAAACCAGAACATGTGAGCGGCATCCAGTTTGTAATAAGCAGCTGTCCACGGCAAGCGGCGGTAATACCGTGCAAGATGTTCTCTCATGGAGGTACTGCACATGTAATGACTGATCATGACTCCACTCTTTTTATGATCCTCAAACACTTCTCTGTAGGGGGATTCAAAATATTGAGTTCCCCAGAGACACCAGCCGTCGATCACGCCTTTCATCGCTTTTACATTTGCAACTGACGGCTTCCAGTGAGCAAGAGTCACTGTCAAACGGACAGTCGGCTCAGCTTTTTTGGCGCGTTTATGACTGTCGAGGATTTCCGCCATCTGCTTATTCTGCGGTTCATCCCATGTTTCAATGATATAATCTTTGTCGGAAACGCCATTTTCATTCATAAGCTGTTTTACGCCCCGGATCCAATCCCCCCATGCTGATGCTCCGTACATCTGTTTGCAAACTCCATAAGCCCCGAAACCAATGAAAAAGGTGGGTTTGATCTTATATTTTTTCGCCCAATCAAGCTGCTGCCGGAGCAGTTTGACCAACAGCTGTGTCCGGGGATGATTCCGGTCAATTTCAATTTTTCCGGAAGCCCCCTTTTTGAATTTGAATCCCCAGGGATCAAGCCCGAACTCACGGGAACCGCATTCCACCATTCCATAAAAGATTCCTTCAGCGGTCGCCCATTGGAAAAAGTTCATCGGAATCACGGGATCTTTGGGCAGAGTAACATTATGAACCGTCAGTGTAACAGGAATATCTTGCATCTCCCCGGTGTACTTCCGGTCATGATAATGATTGTTGATGACTGTCCAGCTTGCGGGTTCTGAAAGCGGGATCACACGTAAACGCCCCTTATAGATTCCCGGTTTCACATCGTCAGTATTGAAATCGAACCAGACGACACCTGCTTCGCGGGGCGGAACGGTTACAGTACAGGCTTCTCCGATTTTCGGGAGCGGATCAAAGCGTAAACTTCCGGCATCGCTGTCGTTATCTTTGAATCTGACAGCATACCGCTGAGTAATTTTTCCCGCCGGAAAGCCAGCCAGCCCGAAAGAACCGTTGTATCTGTGTTCAGTGGTTTCCAGAATGACCCGGTAATCAGCCGGCTTGTCCGTCAGATTCATAATGGCAACCGGCAGAGCTTTCCGTTCATTGACCGCGGCAGAAAGATCAATTTTTTCAACGAGTTCAAAAACTTCTTCCGGAATAAACGGAACTGCAAAATTGCTTACCGGAGAAACCGGAGCAACTGCAAATTTCCGATTGGAAAGTTTTGCATATTTCTGTTTCAAACGGGCATTTTCTTCTTCAGCACAGGCTTTTTCATACGCCGCACGGTCAGGAATCGCAATTTTTTTCCCGAATTTCTTCTGAAACGCCGCAGAATAATCCCCCATCACAAGAACGCCGAAACGTTCCTGCTCATGAAAACTGTCTTTCAAAGGTGCCCAGGTCAAAAACTCCTTAGCTTTCAAACGCTGACGTCCGATGTTAAAAGAAATCGTATCGCCTTTTTCAAGATTTCCGCCAATTGATTCAAACGGTATCTCTGCAATGACGGTCCAACCGTTCTTTTCTGTGCGACAAACTGCTTTCCAATGGCGTTTATCTGTAGAAAATACTGCACCGCCTGCCCCGACAGCAAACTGGAATAATTTTCCGTTTCTTGCAAAAAAGATTTCAATGGCATCACCGTCCCAGACTCCTTTTCCGGATTTTACAGCCGCCGGTTCCCGGCATACTATGGTGAGCTGAATGGCATTTCCTTTCCGGCGGACTGAAAAAGAGGTAAGATCGGAACGTTTGTTTTTCTCGCGGAGAACTGTAAAATCACTGGCAGATGCACCGGTTTCAGAGAACAGAACCGCTTTTGTCACCGGGACTTCCGGTATTGCTGACGGCACAGCTGACGGCATTATCTTGTGATTGACTTCCTCAACGACCACATTGTCAATCAGAACATAATCACCGATTTTATATTTATGAGGTCCATATTGTGTATCATGCCACATCTGAATCTGAAGCGCAGCTTTTTCGGTATTCGCTTTTGTCCGGAACGTCCCCTCAAACTTCTTCCATCCGGTTGTTACATTCACCTGACCGATAGAACTTTTTGCGGACTTTCCCTGCCAGACACCTTTCCCCTTATCCCACAGTTGAGTATTTACAGAAACGCGCATTGCCCTGCTGCCTTTCAGCTCTATGGAAAAACGGTAGGTCGTGTTTGGTTTTACCGCGAATCCTGCATTTCTGGAATGACATCCGATCCAACCGCAAGCAGCGGTCATCTCTGTATTTTTTGCCGTTTTGACGATTTTAACGATCTCAAGTTTTGCACACTTGTTCCAGGTATAATCTTCTGTAAAAAGAGAGATTCTGCCTGCCCCATTGGTCATTGCAAAACCGTCAAGATTCTTCAAACGGCTGTAATCCCCCTCTTTCACAAGATTCTGTCCGAATATGCCGATTGCAACTGTGCAAAAACAACACGCTAATATCTTTCTCATTTTCAGAATTCCTTTTGATTAAAGTCCGGTGTTTGCTACCCATTTCCGGTTTTCTGATCCGTATTGATCCACCCAGCGGGCAAACTGACCGGTTGCACCGCCATCGCTCTTCTGTTCGGTGGAAATATACTTGTAGTAAGTCAAGCCGTCAACAGCTTCCACATGACCATCAAAAAAATTGAAATTGATTCTGTTGGAATGGCGTGCATAGTATGCAGGATAACCGGCATTATTTGTAACTCTCCAAATACCTGCCCGCTGAGTTGTCCGGCTTTTCGGATTCTTACAGGAATCTCCATTATAGATAAAAGTTGATGCCATACGAATCCGTTTTATTGTCAGAAAACGGGTCTTATAAGAACTACCTGCCAATTTAAATTGTTTTACATAGTAACGTTTGTATTCATTCCATCCATCATTAGTAAAATTCATCGGACAGCCATAGGTATAATAAAGACTCGTTGTATTGTAGTCTTTTGCCGCAGGACATTTTGAAATCTTAATATCACCAAGATAATTTCCTTTTTTATAAATAAGATCAAGTGCCTCATACGCGCTGTCTTCATTCAGCCCGGGAACGCAGCCGTCACTGTCTCCGGCATAAAGCAGATGAACCTGCATCAACTGTTTTAAATTTCCCTGACAATTGGCAGCCTGCGCTTTCCCGCGGGCATTGTTCAATGCCGGCAGCAGCATTCCAGCCAGAATTGCAATAATAGCAATTACAACAAGCAATTCAATCAGTGTAAAATTTACTTTCTGTTTCTGTTCTTTCATAAAGAACCTCCTGCTTTTTTACATTTTATTTTTTATAAAACGATCAAAAAGTACAAATCGCCGTACCGGGAAAATTTTCCAGATACATCTCCACAGGAGATAAACTCCTGAACATTTTTCCTTTATATCAAATCTGAAAATCAGACCCTAAAAGCAGTTTTCCGAATCACAAGCCGGGTCGGAATCCGGACAACAACAGACTCATCCGCCCCTTTTTCAATCTGATCCAACAGCAAATCTGCAGAACGCTCTGCCAAACGTGTTTTCGGTGCATCAATAGAAGTCAGACAAGGTTCCGCAAAAGGAAGATATCCATAGTCTTCCAGATTATCATAACTCAAAAGCTGAAAATCCCGTCCCGCTTCCAGACTGTTTTCACGGAACGCTTCCAGAAGAGAAAAACTCACGACATCTGAAGTGGAAAATATGAATTTTCCCTGCACTTCCGAACTCAATTTCAGTCCAAGCCGGTAACTCGGGATCGCATTGACAAGAGCATCCGTTTCAACACAATGCCTGCAGATCTGTTTCGCCGGATATCCCGCCGCAATCAGTGATTTTTCAAATATCTCCTTACGGCACTGTCCATTCGCATGACTTTCATATACAATAAGAATTTCTGCAGGATCCTGAACAAGAACCCGTTCAACAGCTTCGTCGATCCCGCGGCGATTATTGAACATAATCTGATGAAATGGAAGATCCAACTCATCTTCCAAGTGAGTGATCACGATCGGAATCTCAAGCTGTTTCAGATTTTTTACCGTAACAGGATCAACAAAACCGGAAGTAATCAGAAGTCCGTCAATTCCAGTCAATTCTTTCTGAAACAATTCAAAATCGCATACCGTCGGATAATCAATCAGCTTGACATCACAATTTTTCATGTAAAAATTCTGAATACTGATCCTTGTCCGGATCCCCATGGCACTTTCCCATGCAGGTGTGGCTGGAAATTTTTTATCTGCCACCGCGATCCGATACTTCTGTTTCTGTTCCCGCTGTTCCGGAGAACCGACAAATGTCCCGACACCATGTTTGCGGTAAACCAAACCTTTATCAACAAGCAGGCGAACCGCCCGGTCAGCCGTAAGAGTGGAAACCCCAAACCGCGCCGCCAATTCGGCGTTGGAGGCGAGCTGTTCTCCTGTACGGAAATTGCCGCGCAGGATCATCTCTTCCAAAGCCTCACGGATATTTTCCGTCATATTGACTCGTCCGGCTCTCATTTTCACAAACTCCTACATACTGTTAAATATGACTTTCTTTTTCTAATATATCGCTAAAAACATTAAATGCAAGTAAACAAATTAAAAAAAATAATATTTTTTACAAAAAAAACAACACAACTCATATATATGAGTAATAAAAAAAGCATTGTTCCAACATGGATCGTTTTTGCAATTTGCAAACTCTTTTATGATGGCATATTAATTCTTTTATTCGCAAAGCGCTGTTCCCCATACAGGTTGGTAAATCCTTCTGCTGTTTCAACTTTAAGATGGCATTTCGATTTTTACATCGTAAAAATCGGAATGCCGCAAAAAGGTTTGGAAAAAAGGGGTGGAGTTTGAGGAGGGGAAAAAGGACCTTTCCCAAAAAGGGCTTTTTCCCCTCCTCAAGTAACAACCTTTATTGGGAACAGAGCTTAATAAAAAAACACCTCCGCCTGTGTGGGCAAGCGGAGGTGCATTCAGAAGATAATGTTCAGTATCGGCGTTATTTTTTCACAATGATCGCCAGATGGTCGCCGGGCATGCGAACATCATAAACAGTCTTGCCGTCAACGGTTCTCTTTTTGATCATGGTGTTTTTCACAAGCTCGCCTTTGCCATTGTAAAGGTAAAGCTCGGCATCACTGTTATCATCCCAGCCGAAAGTGCCGGAAACTCCCGTAATGATCCGTTCTTTTGCAATCAGATAACCTTTGCGGACTTCCATCGGGGTCAGCGGGAAACAATTGTCGTTGAACGCTGCGGAATACTGGAAACAGACGATTCCGGCATCAATGCAAGTCTTGAAGTGTTTGAACCCTTCGGTTCCCAGCTTGTAGCAGAAGCCGAGCGGTGTGCTGAGGTGCATGGAGTAAAGACCGCTTTCGCCCATACATTCTTCGATGAAGAAAATGGTTTTGAAATCCCGGAGTTCTTTGGTCACAGGAGGTGCGTTTCCGATGAGTTTCCGGTTCCGTTTTGCAATTTCATTCATCATATCTTTCATCCAGGGCCGCTGAAGCAGGTTCGGCTTGGAAACAGTATCTTTGACCTCGTGTGTTTTGGGGTCGATGATCACTGTCGCTTCGTCCCATTCGGTGTATTTTCCCGTTTCGGTAACGCCGAGACAGATTTCATCCATATAGATATGGGTTCCCAGATTGTCCAGCATGTAGAGATAGGTTTCTCTCAGCTTTTTCCCGTAGGAGTTGTTGCGGGACGGAACATAGTGAGCAGCGACTCCGGTTCTGGAAAGTTTGTCGTAAGTTCCGCCCTTGAGGGGGAGAGAATCCGTGTATTTTTCTCTGTTGCCCTGTTCGGAACAGAGATTTTTGTGGATGTAGCAATGTACTTCCACATCGGGGGCAAATTTTTTCAGCGCAGCGGTCATGCCGCGGGTCTGATTTCTCCACGCGGTGAACCATTTATCCTGCAAAGCGGTACCGTGTCCGAGATATGGCTTTTCCCGGGTGGCTTTGTGGGGAGGTATGCTGTAGTTTCCGGGGACGTGGGTGATGATCGTTTTCACCTTTCTCATGGAAAGATATTTTTTCACAGTTGCTTCGTTGGCATTGTTCCAGAAACCGACGCCGATCCCTTTTGTTCCGCCGCCGTAGGGGAAAGAGAACGGTCCGGTCAGTTTGAAGTTTACGCCCCAGTTCAGGCGGATGGCGTTGATCAGGTCAAAGTAATCTGCGCCGTCGGCATAGTAGATGCTCCACTCAAGAGTCTTGCTTCCTTTGGGCGTAAGAGCAAGCTGTTTGTCGGAGAAGGTGAAGTTATCGCCGTCGCGGTTGATGATCCCCTGATTGCGGAGCAGGTCATCTTCAAACACAAAAGCAAACGCACCTTTATCGAACTCCGTAATGATGGTGGAGTTTGTAGCAGGCAGACCGAACTGGGAAAGGACGAGTTCGCGTCCGGCAGTGAGAAAACGCTTTGCTTTGCCGGGGAGTGTCACGCTGTTGCTGACCATGACACCGACGATTTTATCGGTATTGTTCCGGAAGTGATCTGTGACAACGATCCGGTTTGCTTCTTTCCGGATGGAGCGGGTCATGGTGTAGTTCGGGGTTTTCCAAACCTGTTTTGCTGCGTTGGGGGCAACAAATGCGGAGAGCCATTTTCCGTTGGGCATGGAAAGTCTTGTTGCGACTGCCACATTATAGGGACCTGCCTTCATGATGATGGATTTATCAGCCGCAGAAGCGACAGAGATCGCAGCAGGTTTGATTTTTCTGACAGTGTAATCCGGCAGTTTTCCGGTGGGAGCAGGAGCAACAGTATTTTTCTTGATATCGTTGATTCTGGGCTGATAGTCTTTGTCGAATTCAAGATAAACATCTTTGAAAACGAGGGGGATCCAAGTGGCTGTAATCGTGATCTCATTTTCGCCGACATGCCGGGTCAATCCAGTCAAATCGAACACGAAACGGTAGGGTTCCTGTTCCTTTTCGTAAAGACCGTAAATGTAAGCGGTATTTGTCTGGATGGCATCGGAGAAATCATTGGAGTACATCAGGTAATAGGAACCTTTTTCTCCCCATGCTCTGCCGCCGCCGGAACGGGTCCTGAAAACCAGAGGTTTGTTCAGAATACGGTCACCGTCGAGAGCAACGCCGTTGCAGGTGATTCTCAGACAGGGAGCATAGCCGCTGAGGGTGCTCCAGTCGATACGCGCCTGAAAGACCAGACGGATCTGGCGGGTATCATTATCTTTCTGTTTGAACTTGAATGTTTTGACCGTTTTGGCAGGGAGTTTGAGTTCTCCCTGCACAAAATCAATGATCTCACCCTTTTTCACCCATTTTTTTTTTGGAGCTGCTTTTGCGGCAGCTTCGGTCTTGGAAGTAACATCTGCTTTTACGGCATCAATGGTCATTCCGTTGGGAGAGCCGAACGCGATTGCGATCATTGTCACTTTCTTTCCGCGTGAAGTTGCGGGAAGTTTCAGAGAGAGTTTCACATCGGTCCAGTCGGCAGAAGCTGCGATGGGAGCTCGGACTTCTCCAACGAAAGTGGAACCGCTGTAAAGATAATATGCAAAGAAACCGCCGTTTCCTTTTGCCTTGCAGGTCATTTCCAGAACACTGTCGGCATGTTTGACGCCAGTGAATTTTGAGCAGATGATATTGCCCTTGAACTCAATGGCATTTTTTCCTTCGACACCGGCGACCGGGAATTTGTAGAAGCCGTTTTTGATTCCGTTTACGCTGGGACGCCAGCTTGACGGGAACTGAAACGGAGTTTGCAGGGTGTAACCTGCTTTGACCAACCCGGCTTTGTAAGAATCTGCTTTTTTGTTGACAGACTCAAAGCCGCCGTTGGAGACAGCCGGAGCTGCCATTGCGGAGACTCCCGCAAGTAACAGCGGGACGAGCAGTTTTTGTTTCATGTTCATACATTATCCTCCTGAAAAGGTTTAATTTGTAAAATAGGTTGACTTGAAGTGCTTTGTTTCCTGATCGAACTCAACATGACCGTCAAAATAAGCGAAATTTCCGCTGCCGTTATGGACTCCCCAGAACGATCTCATATAAGTGTTTGTGGGCCAGTTGTTGTTACAGGTATTCTGTGCGTAGATATAAGCTCCCTGCAGTGCGCCGCGCTTGGGATAATATCTTCCGGCATCAAGTGTCAGTGTCGCAAGAGAGGAAGGAGATTTGATAATCGATTCTCTTTTGTAAGAATTGACGTTATAAGTTGCATCCCCGAAAAACGATTGAAAAGAAGAGGAATAAGTTGCTGTTTTATCGGTATTTTTTGCCACGATACTCGGACACATGGTGAAAGACTTCTTTACGCCCGGAATGAGTTTCAGCTGACTGAGAAGATAGGGCCAGGTTGTTTGAACTCCGTCTACACCTTTAACGGTAGTTGCAAGCATCCAGCCGTCATATTGGTTCCGGTATTCGAGCGTTGCCATAGAGATCTGTTTAGCAAGGTTCATACAATCAGCCCCCCTTGCTTTTTCCCGTGCGTTATTCAACGCAGGCAATAACATTCCAGCCAGAATTGCGATAATTGCAATCACAACGAGCAGTTCAATGAGCGTAAAAACATAACTCTTCTTTCTATTCGTCATAGGGCATCACCCTCCTTTCATCTTTTGTGTTTTATATTTGCCGTTTCAAAAAAACGATTTTTTGGGATTATTTTTTTTTGTAAAATCACCGAAAAAAAACCATTTTATAGCAATTTTTTCCGGATTTCAGGCGGATAGCTGTGATTGTGGAATCCCAGATATTTTTCATTTTTCCATTCCGATCATGTACAAGCTCCGGCATGATTTCCATTTCAGAGAACTCAATATTTTCCAATGAAAGAGTCACATTTCCGAGAAGAATCGTGTGACTGTCCCTGACGACTGGTTTGCAAACAGTCAGCAGAGTGATCACCGCCGGCAATTTTTTCTTCAAGGAAAAAGAATCTTCCACAGTGACCTTTGAATCGCTGAATTCAATTTTCCGTTCAGCAGTTTTCACCCCTGCTTCTGCTGGATATGCTTTGGAAAGATCACAGTACAAGGTTTGATTATGCACAGTAAAAGTTGAAACATAGTCCTTTCCATATACTTGTTCATATTTGCCAAATACCGGGGCATTATGTCCGTTCCCGCGTGTGTTCCAGAGAGTGTAACGCTGTTCCGAAAAATTGATTTTTGCATAAAACCCGGTTCCGGCATCAAGAATAACGGGCACATCACCGCTGAACAGTTCAAAATGCCCCTGGTCATTATGATTGTGCGGCTCGGAATTATTCCCGGACTTCAGCGATACAGAAAATTTTTCCGAGCGGAAAACAGCCAACCGGTTCTTGAATACAGATTGAGACGTTCCAGCGGTCATATTATCTGGAAGATCAGCAGGACGATCAAACAAATGAGCAAGAAAACTTGCCAGATAATCGCCGTTGATTCCTATATTAAACTCTTTCAAATAGGCTATTTCAAGAAGAGGTTCTGAATTAAAATATTTTCCGGCAGGAAGGATAAATGCCGGATTGGAGCGCAATCCGGGCTGTGCATCCCCGAATGTAACCAGGTTATTCCCGCCGATCCGGACATTGGGCAGGAACTCCATCATCGCTTTCAATTTCGGATCAGAAAACAGATTTTTCATACTTCCGGGAATCGCTTTTTCAAGAATCAGTAAAGTCTGAAAAACCATCAGATTTGCCTTCATGTAGTAAGATGGTCCCTCCGGACAATATCCATCATCAGAATAGTGGCTGATAAAACGGGATACATTGGCAAGAAAATGCTTCACCTGAGCAAGACGTTTTTTTGGATTCTGTTCCATCAGCAGGGCTGTAACAAGACAATTTCCGCTGCACCAGGGTGTCCAATTCGCAGGTGTTTCGTGCCGGTCCCACCAATGAAACAGCTCTTTGTCAAATACAGCATAAACAGTCCGGCTGAGCGTTTTTTCCGCAATCGTTTTCATAATTCCGGGAATTTCTTTTTCCAATTCTTCTCCAAGAATAGAGGAAATCAAAGCCATGATTGCGCCGGTTTCTGCAGCAAACAGATCACAAAATCGCCATCTGTCGATAGTATCTTTCTCCCATGAAGCATGAGCCGGAATACACCATGTACCTTCTTCCAGAATTGCAATAGTATAATCAAGGACCCGGGCAAGATATTTTTCCTTATCTCCTGTAAGACACAATGCAGCAGCAAGATATGCCAGATTCATGCGCCGCCGGAGATATAATGCTTCGTATTCGGTGCGATTGCCATTGATATTGAATTGCCGGTAATTGGAATATAACAATTGGGGAACTTGATTTTCAGGGATCAAATCAGCCCCGGAGATAATCTTTCCGACCAGGGGATTATCCAAACATTTTTTCCATGCTTTCCGATTGGAATAACCCGGGTAAAAATTCCTGTTGAAAATGCCTTTTTCTATCCTGGAATAAAAATCAGCAGGAAGTCTGTCATGGATATAACGTTCTGTTTTTTTCATTATCTGATCTCCTGAACAAACCAGCTTTTTAACGGTAAAGTTTCATCTCGTCAATGTAAAAATCGATTTTATCACCCGGAGCAAAGGATTTCGGCGTGGAAAACACACGCAAATAGGTATGCGTACAAGGTTTCTTGAACAGACCTTTGCAGGGGATCTTGATTTTTTTCCAACCGTTCGTGACCTCGTTCCGTTTCAGGATCGTGGTCCACTTTGTATAACCGATGGAAACAATGATATCAGGATGTTTCGGAGATTCACATTTGATATAGAACTCATACGCTGTATATCTGGAAAAATCACTTCCATGCAGATAGTTGAATCCGATACGGTCAAGTTTCGGCATTTTGCTCATCTTTGCCTTGACATCATCATAAGTCACTTCAAACCGGATGCTGCCGGTACCTGCAAACTTGACAGATTTGCTCTGAGTCAATTTTCCGACTTCAGTCGAAGCATAAGGCTTGGGCCGCCAAGCTCTCTGCGCCCAGGTTCGCCGTTCAATGTTGTCACAGTTATCCCAGACAACTGAACTTTCAAGAAAGCTCAGGAATTTTTTAATAAATCCTTCATGTCTCTTTTTCCAGTACGGCAACAAATCTTTCATTGCGATTGCACACTCATTTTTCACGGTATCGCGGATCCGTTCAGCAATCTTCTCCCGGGAATCCTTCACCATTCCCGGCTTGAATTTCGGATAAAGGATGTACGCAACTTTATCCGCTGCCAGTCTGGCATGACGCACGCGCCGCAATAATGTTTTGTTTCCGGAAACAGCCTGCTCTGCCTGATCAAAAATCTTCTGGATCTGCGCTGCAAACGCCGGAGTGATATAACCGCATTTTTCCATGGGGGATTGAGTGCCGACATAGGATTTTTTATCATTGCGTGCCGCATCGTTGACGGCTTTCAAATACTGACGGATGAATATTCCCGCTTTTCCATAATAGCCATCCGTAAAATCAAGGATCACTTTCTGCTGGTCAATAAAGGGATTTTCTGCCAGTTTTGCCATAAGATAAATCCGGAGATACCACATATCTTCAAAAACCGGATAATACTCCGTGAAGATTCCGGAGACTGAATTTTTCTTCATCAGCTGCCAGTCTGTCTGGATCGTTGACTCAAAAGGCATGGGCAGACATTTATCTGCAAAATTGCTGTGGTAATCCCAAATGTAAATATTTTTTGTGACCGTTGACCATACTTTCATCAACCGTCCGAACCGTTCATCTTCCGGGATCGGTTTCAGGTAATTACAAAGCGTATCGCAAAGAGTGATGATCACATTATCAGCCGGTTTGATCCCGATGGGAACCGGTTCGGTATTCATATACGCAAGCGTTGCAATTTTGATATCCGGGTACTCTTCAGCGATCCCATTTGCCATTTCATTGATAAGTTCCAACAGCAATCCGGTATCACAAGCATATTTTTTTGCTGTTTCATCACAAGTCTGACACTCACATTTCGTAGAAGTATCGTTGAAAGAAATATTGTAGATCGTCGGCGGATTTTTGAATTTCTTCCTGTCAGCGGCGATAAAATCTTTCAGAATCCCAAGAAATGCTTTCCGCATCTCTTTATTGCTCAGGCACAGCTGATTCATGAAGTTATTTTTTCCGCCGCGAACTCCGGATTTCAAGGCACACCATTCAGGTTTCAGGATCTTCCGCCGTTTCATTTCGCGGAGATATCCGGCTTCCGTATGCACAAATCCCGGCGTTCCATAATCCAGACTTCCGCCGTATTCAACGGGGATGCTCCAATGCAGTTCCCCGTTCACGCGATTCCGGGGAGCCCAGAGAGACTCTTTTCCGGATTTTGTGATCATCCGGTTATGAGTTGCAAAGGTCCGGAACGAAAAAACCGGTTTCCCCTGTTTATCCAGAGGCGCGACCTGTAACTCCGGATCGGCGGGAACAAATTCTTCATACGGGGTCCACCAGCGGACACCGCAGGATTCTTCCAGAAAATGCCAGACAGCATAAAGCGTTCCCCGCATTCCGCCGCCCCCGAGAATCAGATTGCCGTCAACAGTCCGGTTCAGCCATTGCTCCTCTTCGTAAGAATCCAATCCGGCGTTGACACTTGCAGCGAACTTTGTTTTTCCGACATAGATCACGTTTTCTTTCAAATTATCATTTTCTGTAACAACAGGAATCTTTTTTCCGGTGATCTTCTGCAAATAAACAGATAACTCTTCCGCCGCTTTCTGTTCCTGAACAGTCGGCTTTTCCGGGAGCGCAATAACAGCACGGCTCAAACGGATCGACTTGGGCGCAGATTGCAGTTTGATCCCGGCATAGTGAGTCCGCATCATCACCGGAGTGATCTGGACATCCCATCTGTTCCGGGGGATTTTTTTGAGATCAACAGGTCCGCCGACCTTCACGATGGATGAACCGCTCCCGCCGATGAATTTAACAACAAGCAGATTTTTTCCTGCATTCAGAGTCACATTCACCAGATAATTTGTGCAGGAGGGCGGCCAGGCCTTATTCCCTTCCCGCAAGGTATCGGCAATTTTCTTTCCGTTAAACCAGGCTTCAAACCACCAGTCCGCCCCGAATCCAAGAGTCACAGTTTCTTTTTTGGAAGAAGGTATTTCCAGATAAAGTATAGCACAGTTTCCGATCTTATTTTTGCCGAACTCTTTCTTCAAATCCAGCGTATCACCGGAAGCCGTTATCTGACGGGGCGCGACTTTTGTTTTCCCGCAAAGAATAAACTGTGGAACCTGCTGTAAATCTGCCTGTTTCGGCTGAAAATTCCGATTATTGTCCGGAAGAATGAATGCGGTCCACTTTTTCGGCAAAACCACAGAGCCTTTCACCTCGGATGGACTGCTGACAGCAAACATGCTCACTGTTATGAAAAATACTGTCAGAGTTGCTATACTTCTGAAAATTCTCATATAAAAACCGCCTCTCTTACATTATTTAGCAACATAATTGCCGGGGGCACGATGCAGAGCATCTCCCCAATATCTGTTATCGTCCATCTGATCCTCGGTCAAAGCTCCGACATGACCGTCATAGAATGCCACATTTCCTCTTCCGCTGTGGATTCCCCAGAATGATACAAAATATTGATTACTGGAACCATAACTCTTCAAAGAAGCCCATCTTGTAAGGCACGGACGGCTGTTTTTCGTTTGACGGGTCGGATAGTAATTCCCGTCATCCGCAGTATGAACAAAAAGTTCAGAGGGATTTTTCACCATGGAAGCCTTTGTGAAACGCATATTTCCGGTATCTCCGCTGGTGGTTATTGATATAACTGTAGTATTGGTCAAAACACCTTTCGGAAGTAATGATTGACAGGAATACAGTTTCTGGAACAAGGGATCTTTCTGACACTCTGTAACACCATCTGAATTTTTCTTGAAATAGCTGAGTCTCCACAGTTTGATGGGAAAATATTCAGTGTACTGAGGATTGGATTTGTCTGCAGCCGGAGGCAGGAAATCATTATAGTCATTGATATATGACTTCACTCCGCCATCAACTTGCTTTCGGTTGCTGACACAATTGGTACTGCGGCCTTTTTCTCTTGCGCTGTTCAGCGCAGGCAGCAGCATTCCCGCCAGAATCGCGATAATCGCAATCACAACAAGCAATTCAATAAGCGTGAAACCAGTTTTTACTTTTGCTGTTTTTTTCATAGCACCCTCCACTTAAATTTTTATTTAAAAATGTTCTTTTTCAATGTTTTTTTCCAAGTAGTGATCCGTTCCATTATAAACAGATACTTGTAATTTTTCCGGAGATTCCGGATATCATTTTCAAGACGGTCAATCCGCTGTTCTGTTTCAGCCCAATTCTCTTTTTTGGCTGTTATGCTTATATAAGTAGCATCGACAGCTATTCTTGCCAGTTTTACGTGATATAAAGACTTTGGATCATCTTTTACAAGGTTTTCCATATCATCGAACATTTTCTGCCAGCGTCTCAGATTATCCTCCGTAAGATACGGATAAGCCATAGTATTATAAACAGAACGGATTTTTAATGTTGAGATATTCAAACAACCTTTTTCCACTTCGTAGAGATATTTCCTGAAAAGCGGAGCAGCCTTTCCATAGTAAAAATCAGTAAATTCTCTGATCAACTGAGTGACATTTTCATCTGGATTTCTGTAAAGGCGCAATAACAGCCAAGACTGTAATTCAAAGAAGCCAGTTCTGTCAGAGGCTTTAGAATCGTGTTCAATATAAGCTCCGCGAATCCCCATTTTTTTCATCAGACGGAGATCTTCAGTTATTCTCGTAATGTTTGACATCGGCGGAACTGTAAGATAACTTCCGGAAGAATAAGGCAGCGTATAATACCAGTACCACAGGTCAGCATTTTTATCAGCCCATTTTTTCAGAGTTTTCAGAGTTCTCTGACCTCCTTCCTTCTCCAACGATGCAATATAGCTGGAATAAATCGGACAGAAAATAACGATCAGATTATCCGGAAGTTCCAGATGTTCCGGCATGGATAAAGTCGAAAGGTATGCAAAAACAGAAATTTTGACTTCAGGATACAACTTTTTCACTTTTTTGCAGAACTCAAATAAATATTTGTAATAAGCACCTGCCCCCTTTTGTCCATACTTGACAGATGCGGCTTTACATTCCGGACAACAACAGAATTCTGCATAGACAATATCATTCATAGACATAGAAAATATGCCATCCCGACGCCCAGTCCTTGCAATTTCCCGTTTCAGCTGTTCCAGTGCATTCTTTGTCAATTCTTCCTGCAACTGCAAATTACTGAAACATAGCTGTCCGTGAGGATATCTTTTTCCCTTTTTATCCATAGGAAACCACTCAGGATGTTCACCAAAATAGTTTTTGTTCGGAATCCATGCCAACTGCTTGTTTAATCTGCGATGATGGTAATTTGTTCCCGGATGAATATATTGAGAAAGGACATGCGTGGATGGAGTATATTCCAGCACTTCATTCCTTATCCCGGATAGCTCAGTCAACAGAATATTCTGCCGGTTGCGGAAATGGTAAAGCATCGACGATTCTTTGTAATCCTTCATGAATATTCTTCTGAAATAGAATGTTTGAGAACCGCGGATTTCAAAGGCATAAACGCCGGAAAAAGGTTTTGTCTCTATCGACAACTCTTTGATTTCCGGTATATACATATCTCCATAGGCAGAATACCAGCGGAATCCAAAACGTTCCAATAACTCATAGACGGCATAAGCCCGCCCATTTATTCCATTTCCCTGAAGAATAATATCATTACCTTTGAACGTTATTTTATAGGAATCATTGACCTGTGCCGTATCAAATATGATATTTTTCTTTCCTTTTGCCGCAGTTATTTTAAAATCTGCGCCTGTTGCTTTCCCTAAAAACAAACGTAAATCTTCTGCACCTCTTTTATCAGAGGGATTCTGATTATTGAAAACAATAACATAATCCGTCTTGCCATCTTTTGCCAAAGTCAATTTTTTTGGAGTACCATAAACTGAAACAGTGGAGATAATAACCAAAAAGGTCAAACAATAAACAAGAGTTTTTTTCATAATTTATCAAACCTTTCTTAATTACTTTCCTGACCAGAAAACATTATCTGTCGATGTTGGAATGAATGTAAATTGAATTGTTCCAACATGACCATCCATATAACTTAAAGTAAAGTTGGGTAAGTGGCGGGGAATGTTATTTGGCGAATATTTATTCATTTGAGTCCACGTACTATAGTGCCAGGGAATTTTCCAACAGAGCATTTCATGCATAGATGTCGGATTTTTAACCTGATTTCTTCGGAATGGCTCGCTGGTTAAATAGCCGATCTTTAAATTCATAGCATAATTATAAGTACTGTATGTCAATACATAACATTTGGTCTTTGTTTCTGCCGGACAATTCATTTCCGGTGGGCGAAAACTGTTCCCATCCCCATTAACACCTTTTTTACTCAGGAAACCGTTTGTAGAAAGAGTCGCACCCCACAATGGTTTTTTTGCGCTGCAGTCTCCATCCACAGCAACAACAATACCATCGAAGGAATCAGAATAATTTGCAGAGGAAAGAGCCAGTTGCTTCAAATTGTTGATGCATCCAGTCCGCAAAGCAGTAGCCCGGGCGTTATTCAGCGCAGGCAGCAGCATTCCAGCCAGAATCGCGATGATAGCAATCACAACAAGCAATTCAATAAGCGTGAAACCAGTTTTTACTTTTACTGTTTTTTTCATAACGCTCTCCTCCTCCAATTCTCTTATTTTTGTTTTTTTAATGAATCACGAACTAATATTGAAACGGGTATCAGCTGGCTGCTGAACCCCTCTTCACTCTTTTTGCCGATTTTGTCAATGATCGCATTGGCAGTCAATTTTCCCATCTCTTCAAAATCCTGTACAACCGTTGTGATCTTCGGGAAAGAAGTCTCCGCAAGCATGGAACCGCCAAAACCAATCAGGGAAAATGTCTGCGGTACTGAAAATCCCGAAACAGCCGCCGCATTGTTCAGGGCAACCGCCGGAACGTCCGATTCACAGACAATTCCATCTACTTGCATTTCCAATAATTTTTTGAGAATCCCTGTCATATACTTCTGATCAAACGCCTTTTTCGGATCAAGGTACAACGGCTCAACATCTTCACAGTCCGGATAATATTTCTTCATTCCCCGGATAAACCCTTCCTGCCGCCGCAATTTATATTCAGAAGCACTCTTTTTCGATCTCGTTGCAAACGCCACATAGACCGGCTTTTTATGCTTGTTTTTATGCAGAAGTCTGACCGCTTCCTCCACACCGGCAGCATCGTCGGTGGTGACGCCGATCCCGCCCGGATTGCTCAGGTTGACGGTCCCGTAAGGGATCTTTTCCCGGTCAAGAGATTTTGCGATCCCGGAAATCAACTTCAGGTCAGCAACATGGAAAATCACACCCGCAACGCGCCAGCCCATCAATTTTCTGTACAGTTCCGCGTTGGAAAAATCTTCCAGATGCAGAACGATCAGAGTATAGCCCCGTTCGTTGGCAGCTTCGATCACTCCGTTCTGGATCCTGCCGGAGTATTCCACCAACCCCATGTCGGAGTGAACAAACGCCAGAACAGTGCCGTGTTTTCCCGCAATGGAGGCAGCCATCTGATTTTTGCTGTAACTCAACCGTTTCGCCGTTTCAAGGATCTTTTTCCGGTGTTCCGGACGGACACTCAAGGCTTTCGGATGGTTGCTCAATACCTGGGAAACGGTGCAGATATTGATGCCCGTTTCTCTTGAGATATCTTTTAATGTAGCAGCCATTCTGTTCGCTCCGATCCGGTTTTACTCCGCAAACTCCACTGCGGCAAGACCGTATCCGCAGAATTTCGGGAAGGTGAACACCGCATAATCTCCATCCTGAACAAAGGGCAATTCCTCCCCGGTTGGCGCAAGAATAACTTTCGCAGCTTTTCTGCCGTCAAGACGGAGCTTCACTTCAATATTATATGCCGCCAGAGACTCTTCCACGATCAGCATTTCTCCCCGGAGTTCCGGCATATAGTTCAGCAGATGCACCATCCGGCGTCCGGGCTGTTCGGAAACAAAACTCCGGGCAAATGACGGCAGATCCGCACTGACTTTCAGAAGAGGAGCCGAAAGCAGATGTTCCAGCATTGCCTTGAATACATGGCGCAGTTCCACGGATGCCGCTTTGTAATATCCCGCAAACAATTTTCCGGAACAGTAAGCCACCTGCTCCGTCATGGTCACAAACGGAAGATCCGTCAGATCCCGGGGTGGAGTATAGAATTTGGCATAAACGCCATCCCAATCTTTATCGAAGTATGGTGCAACGATCTTTCCGGCAACTTTTGTGCCAGCCAGAGCTTCCACTTTCATGCAGTCATCATAGACGGACAGCGGAAGTTCCGGGATCAGACCGCTGTACTCGTCCACCATGGTGAAGTAAGGCGGATCAAATGTCCTGCCAGCCTCAAAGCGGACGCCCCATTCCTTTTCAAAGCAGAAAGCTGTTTTTTCCGGATCCAAGCCGGATTCGCCTGTTGCAAGCACCTTTCCGCCGGATTTCAGGAACGCATCCATCTTCGCCTGAAGTTCCTCCGTCAGCACGATGTAATCAGGAAGAACGATCAGACGGTATTTATCCCAATCACTGATCTCGTCAATACAATCGAACTGCATATTCAGTTCGGAAAGCATACGGATCACCGCCTTGGATGTGTTGCTGGTCGCCATTCCGGGGAAAAGCACAGCCATATCCACGGGGTTCGTTGCGTTTCGGTACCAGGGATCATACTGTTTCAGTTTGCTGTAGATCCGTTTGACACCTTTCGCAATGCCCGGATAATAGATCCCGCTGGGGTGGATATGGTCGCCGATATTGGGTCTCATTCCGTTGGCAAGACCGAAGAACATGTCATATTCGATCGCCGCATCGGTCCGGAGACTGCCGAAGTCGCCCCAGTTGTAAAAACGCCCGGTCATATTGAGAACCGGTTCGCCGTTCTGTGGAAGAGTACGGAGATACCGGGCTTTCATGGGCAGAAAATCATAGCCCCAGCAGGGAACCGTGGGCAGACATTCGCACTCAAGATAAGAGCCGTATTTCAGATTATCCCGGGCTGAAAGTCCCAGACAGAACATGAGATAGCCGTTCTTGCGGGGTTCCACCGCATCGGAAATATCCTGTGCCAAACGGCGGGAGGAGATTTTCGCAAACATTATGGCATCTTCTTCCTTCTCCGGATCAAGCCCCATGGCGCGCATGCCCTCGATGCAATGACGGCAATAGCAGGGGAAACCGTTGAAGCTGTCAAGCAGGAATCCGGAAACCGGATATTTTTCCTTGACTTCTCTGATCATGCTGATGAGATGATCCCGGTAAGGAGAGTTGATACACATAACCCGGGCATAAGGCGTAACCATTGTGCCGAGGATCTCCGGATGGAAGATCGTACCGTCTTTTTTGATCTGGCACCATTCGGGATGCACCACGCCATCTTCGTTGCTCAAACCGCAGTTGAAGTAAGCCGTGACTTTGATCCCCTGTTTCCGGCAGGCTTCCACCACTTCCCCGAAATAATCGTGACCCGGACGGAGAGACGGATGGCGGTGTCCGATTTTTGTATCGTAGTAGCAGAATCCCTGATTGCATTTTGCGTGAAACCCGATCAGATCCGCACCGATATCCTTGATTGTTGCAGCGAACTGATCCGCATCAAGATCATGCCCCACATCGGAACAGAATTTTGATGTATGATTATCAAAAAACATGATGTATTCAGGATTTTCCACTTTCCTCTCTCCTTAATTTTCAATTATTTACAAAAATTAAACGCTTAATTTTCTAAAATCTAATATAATATCTCTATCCGCGAAAGTCAAGAAAAAATTGCAAATTTTTATCAGAATATTTTATTTTTTTACCGCTCTTTACGTTCTGATGGTGTCAAATATTTGACATCTCTGAAAAATGTGCTAAATTAGCCATGAAAATACCAACCGATGAAAGGAAACTCTCTCATGAAAAAAAATCTTCTTGTGTTTGTCTCTGTTCTTGCGCTCTCTCTTATTTCCGGCTGCTGCTGTGATAAAGTTTGTGCCGCAGAAAAGCCCGCGGCAAAAGCGAAAAAGCATATGATCATCGGAAGTTGGATGATTGAAGATCTTCCTGCCGCAACTGCAAAAAAAATCAAGCCGTCGCCCAAAGCTGAAATCACTTTTGAACGAACAAAAGTTTATGGTTGCGCAGGCGACAACCGTTTCTTCGGAAATCTGAAGATCTATGGTCGTAAGCTCTCTTTCTCACATATGGGAATGACCCGTATGATGGGACCGAATGCTCAGTATGAAGGGTATTTCATGGAAGCATTGAACAATGTTGTACAGTACGATGTCGTTGGGACTGTGCGTCTGCTGGACAAAAACGGCAAAGTTCTCATGGTTCTGAAACCGAAGAAGAAGTAAGGGGATATGTTCCGCGACTATGTCATAACCTATAATCTGAATCTTGTCTGGATCGCTGTTCTTCTGATCATTGTGATCCTGGCGGTAGCGGATATTGTCTATACGCACCGGAACGAAACGGACCGGACATTGCTCTGGCTGCTTCTGCTGGCAACGCAGCCCATCCTCGGGTTCCTGCTTTACATTTTCTTCGGCAGAAGCCGCAAAGATACTGTCGGACGGAAAATTGCATTTTCGGCAGTTGAGTTCCGGCGGAAAGCCCGTGTCAAAAACAAACGGCAGGATCTGCTCACTGCTCTGCAGAATTTCCTGCCGGATTATGCCACCTTCGCCGACAGTTACGAAACAGCGCGGACACTTGACCGTCTTCTCCCCGAAACCATGCCGCTGGAGGGTAATGCAATCACTTTGCTCCACGATGGAACCGCCGCCTATCCAGCCATGCTGGAAGCCATCCGGAACGCTGAAAAAACGATCCTGCTCCAGAGTTTTATCATTGCCAACGATGCAACCGGACAGACCTTGTTCCGGGAGTTGCGGAAAAAAGCGGAATCCGGGGTGGAGATCCGTGTGTTGTACGACAGTTTCGGCAGTTTTTTCCCCTCATTCTCCTTTCATCAGTATAATCAGGGATTGCAGAATTTTCAGATTCGCTCCTTCTCCTTTGCGAACCGGCTGATGCAATGGAATTTCCAGTTGAGAAATCACCGGAAACTGTTAGTGATCGACGCAAAAACCGCATTCATGGGCGGGATCAACATCAGTCATAAAAACCTGGCACACCGGAGCGACCGTTTTATCCATGACCTGCATTTCCGGATCGAGGGTCCGGCGGTTGCGGAACTGCTGTCAGTTTTTCTGCGGGATTGGTATTATGTCACAAAAGGCAATGACAGTTATCTTTCCGGACTCATGCCGGAGCCGCCGGAACGGAAAGGGGAAAGCATTGTCCGGATCGTTGCATCCGGGATCGGACAGCTGCCGGAAGGGAGCGCGAATGTCTTTCAGGTGGCAGCAGCGACAGCGGAGGATTCTCTCTGGATCATCAGTCCGTATTTTGTGCCGGATGCACCTTTTGTGAAAGCTCTCTGCATGGCGGCTGCCCGTGGTGTGGATGTGCGGATCATCGTTCCGGAGCTGAACAACCACTTCTATGTCAAGATGGCATCCCGCAGTCTTTACGCCAATCTGCTCAGCGGCGGGGTCCGGATCTTTGAACGGAAAAACGTGTTTGTCCATACCAAAGCGATGCTTGTTGACCGGAAATGGACCATGCTTGGTTCCAGCAATTGCGATATCCGGAGTTTCCGTCTGAATCTGGAACTGGATGCTGTGATCCGCGGAGAAGCTGTTGCCGCTGAAATTTACCGTATGTTCCGGACAGAGATGGAAGAATCCACAGAAATTTTTCTTGCGGATGTTGAACGGAAAAGCTATCTTGTCCGGGTAATGGAAAACATCTGCGGTCTGTTCGCGCCGGTGTTGTAAAAGGAAGAATTCCCCGGGGCTGAATGCTTCCCCGGATCACTTTGGGAAAATCCAGCAGGGCAGAAGAAGGGCTGCCTGTTTCAAGCTCTCACGCGCCTCTTTTGCACCCGGATAAACAGACTCCAATTTTGCCCAGAAACGGGCGGAATGATTCAATTCCGTCAAGTGACAGAACTCATGCAGGATCACATATTCCGTCAGAGGTTTCGTGAAAAAAAGCAAAGCCGCATTCAAGGTCACAACACCTTTCCGGCTGCATGTTCCCCAGGTACATTTCTGAAGCCCTGTCCGCAATTTCGTCAAACCGGAAAAATTGTGATTTTCCGCAATGTTCAATGCATGGGGCAGCAGCGTTTTTTCTGCATAACGGATCAGCCATTGCCGCAGTGCATCGGTACACTGTTTGTATGTTTCGACACGCCCGCTGACAATGAGGGTGTTTTCTTCCAGACGGACACCTGTCCAGCAGACTTCTGCGGGCTCATAAAGAATGGGAAAGCGTTCTCCGGTAAAGGCGAGGAACAGCTCCTGCGGGATGATTTCCGGTTTCGGCGGGTGCTGCTGCAGAAATGTTTTCCGTTTCGTGATCGTCCGGGCGATCCAGTTCAGATGTTCCTGAAAAAAAGTATTGGCAGTGCTGATGGGACAGCGGGGCGGGATCACGACTTCAAAGCCGTCTCCCACGGAACGCAGGATCAACCGCTTGCAGCGGGGACTGATCCGAACGGGAACCGTGATTTCTGTTCCGTCCGGCAGCGTTCCATGAAAGGCATCGGGCATCAGTATTTTTTCCAGCGGATCCATTGATCGCGCAGCTCTTTTCCTTTGGCGAACTTCTTCTCAAAGCCGTCAAAATCACCGTTGCGGACCATATTTTCAAACTCATCCAGATGCTTGCGGAGTTCGGTCAAAGCGGTCAGAACTGCTGTGGTATTCTGCTCCACGATCTCCCGCCACATGACAGGGGAACTGGAAGCGACGCGGGAACTGTCGCGGAACCCGGTTGCGCAGCCGGAAAAACGGGTGATCCGTTCCTCTTCGGGGACATCCAGCACGCCGAGAGTGGTCGCAGAAGCCAGAATATGGGGAACATGGCTTGTGCCAGCCACAAGTTCGTCATGGTTCTTTGAATCGATCCGGGTCGTCCGGGTTCCGATCTTCTGCCACATCTCTTCGACTTTCACGATATCCGCTTCCTCTGCTCCCGGCGGGGGAACAACGAACACATCGGCATTGTGATAAAGCCCTTTGAACGCATTGTCGAACCCGTTTTTTTCGGTTCCAGCCATGGGATGACTTCCGATAAAATGAACGCCGGGATTTTCAAGAGCTGCCTGTTCAATGACACCTTTGACACTTCCGATATCTGTCAGAACTGCGCCCGGTTTCATGTAAGAAGCATACTTCCGGATGTATTCCATGATCACAGGAATCGGCAGACAAAGGACGATGATATCCCCGGCAGCAAACGCCTCTTCGGGGGTATCAACAGTAAATTCGACCACGCCTTTTTCCATAGCTTTCCGGCGGTTTTCCGGGTTGCGGCTCCAACCGGCGCGACGGTATTTTCCCTCCAACTCCATGCAGAAGGATGCCCCGAGCAAACCAAGCCCGAGGACAGATATCACAGGTCCTTCATTCATTGCAGCTTACTCCGTAATGATATCCTTATATCCTTTTCCCGGAGGCATCATGGGCAGAACGTGATCGTGATAAAGGGTATGGCAATCCAGCAGGAAGGGTCCCGGTGTTTCCAGCATCTTCTTCAGTGCCGGTTCCAGTTCTTCTTCGGTGAACACTTCGATCCCGGGGATCTCATAGCCTTTTGCGATGGTCACAAAATCGGGATAAGCTCTCTGGGAATTGTTGTTCATCAGCTCCGTATTTCCGCGGACACTTCCGTAGAAACGGTCTTCCCACTGAGCCACCATGCCGAGATGCTGGTTGTTCAGAATGATCATCTTCACGCCGATATCTTCGGTGCTGAGGGTTCCGAGTTCCTGAATATTCATCTGGAAAGAACCGTCGCCGTCGATATTGACAACGGTCTTATCCGGGAAAGCGACTTTTGCGCCCATAGCGGCAGGGAGTCCGAATCCCATGGAGCCGAGTCCGCCGGAGGTCAGGAGCTGACGGGGGAATTTCAGCGGATAGAACTGGGCAGCCCACATCTGATGCTGTCCGACACCCGGAACGATGATCGCATCGCCATTGGTAAGTTCGCGGAGCTTTTCGATCACATACTGGGGTTTCAGTCTGCCGTCGCGCTTGTAGCTGAGCGGATGAGCTTTCTTCCACTCTGCGATCTGAGCGTGCCATGCAGTATAATCCTTGCGGATGGGATCTTCATTCAGAGCTTTCAGGACTTCCTTCACATCGGCAATGACACCGAGATCCACATGGACGTTCTTATTGATTTCGGAAAGGTCGATATCCACATGGATCTTCTTTGCATCCTTTGCGAACCCTGCTGCGGGACCGGTCACGCGGTCATCAAATCTTGCACCGAGACAGATCAGCAAATCGCACTCATTTGCCGCATAGTTTGCGTAATAAGTTCCGTGCATTCCCAGCCAGCGGAGGGAGAGCGGATGATCTTCCGGAATAGCACCTGCACCCAGCAGAGTTGTGGTGATCGGAAGATTGTATTTTTCGACAAATTCCACCAGTTCTTTGGAGGCTTCTGCATGAATGATACCGCCGCCGGAGTAGACACAGGGGCGTTCTGCCTTGCGGATCATATCCTTGATGGCAGCAATTTCTTCTTCAGATGCTTTGGTGGGAACATTGTAGTTGGAAAGATCGTGAGTTTCCGGGAAGATGAACGGAGCCATCGCCTGCTGTGCGTTCTTCGGGATATCGACAACGACAGGACCGGGTCTTCCGCTTGCTGCCAGATGGAACGCATTCACGATGGTCTGGGCAATATCTTTCACATCCAGAACCAGATAACTGTGCTTCACGATGGGTCTGGTCATACCGATGATATCAGTTTCCTGGAACGCGTTTCTTCCGATCAAAGTTGCAGGAACCTGTCCGGTGATAAAAACGGTGGGAACGGAATCCATGTAAGCATCGGCGATCCCGGTCAGAAGATTTGTTGCGCCGGGTCCGCTTGTTGCGGTACAGACAGCGACTTTACCGGTTGCACGCGCCATACCGTCAGCGGCAAAAGCTCCACCCTGTTCGTGACGGGGAAGAATGATCCGGATCTTTGATTTCTGGAATGCCTGATGAAATTCGATAGCCTGTCCGCCGGGGTATGCAAAAACATCTGTCACCCCCAATGCTTCCAGAGTTTTGACCATGATCTCAGCTCCTTTGTAGAGCTGCTGTGTTCCGTTATTTTCCATAATTGTTATTTTCCTTATATTATATCGTTTCGTTTCAGTTCAAGGTTTGTTTCATGAAAGCCCGGCCGTACTCGGAAATGTCCGATCACCCACGACCGGGCATCGTACATCGACAAGTTTATAATAGATATAGTCTTTCATTTCAAACTCCTGACGTTCACGTTCTTTTTCTTCAAGAGGTAATTTCAAAAGTCCGGCAAAATTTGGCTGAAAAAAGATTGTTGATGAGTTGGAAATGGTAGTTTGAGCGTGGCTACCCACAGGGGTAACCACCGAAAACGCTCCATTTGCAGATCGCAACAAGAAATTTCTGCCATTTTTGAAGACTTTTGAAACTGCCTCTTCAACTGTAACATAATGCCGATTCACTGTTTGTCAAGTTCAAACTGTGAAAAAAAATCTCAAAAAAAGAGAAAAATCCTTCTTCTGCCAGATTATTTGACACTTTCCCGCTTGATCAGGCGGTAAGGAAGTGTTGTAATAAAGGGAACAGACGATCCGGAGATGCGCTCGCCGATCAGGGAGACAACCACCTGTGCCAGACGGGAATACTCCGGCGTGATCGTTGTCTGCGGCGGAACCGCATAATTGGAAAAGAAACTCTGTTCAGATGCAATCAGCGAAATATCTTCCGGAACCTGTCTTCCATAAAGAGAAAGCGCATAAAGCACTGTAATTCCGGCATTTCCGCCCGGACAGAACAATGCATCCACCCCCTGTTTCAAAAGTTTTCCCACAAGTTCCACATAACGTTCACTGCCGTTCCCGGAAAAACGGATCAGGGTTTCCTCTGCCGGAAAATCCATTTTTTTCAGCAGTTTAACGATTGCTTTGTACCGCAGATCCACATTTCCCTCTCCGGGATTTCCATGGATGATACAACCGACTTTCCGGCATTTCCGTTCTTTCAAATGAGCAAGTGCAAGTTCCATCCCCATCGCTTCATCTGAATTTACATAATAAATATTGCTGCTGTTTGAATTCTTCTTTGCCGGAGACCGGTCAAGAAAAATCAGCGGCACACTGAATTTCTGATCCCAATCCGGGAACATCGAAGGTTCAAGTCCAATGGCAACAGCAGCGCAAAACCGGACATCTGACAGCCGGTCCACGCTGTTGACCGGAAGGATCTCCACACGAAATCCATCCTTCGGAAGCTCCTGCGTCAATGCCATCAGAAGCATATCAATACAGCTTTGAACCGGATAAACAGAGTCGTAAGGAGTGATCAACACCACATTTTTCTGCTTTTCCGTGATGCGCGGATGATAATTATGTTCTGCGGCAACTTTGAGAACTCTCCGGGCAACAGATTCACTTACGCCGGGATTCCTGCTGAAAACCCGGGAAACCGTCGCGGGGGAAACGTTCGCCAATTCTGCTATTTTTCGAATATTCATGAAACTGTTTCTCCTGTTTTGACTTTGTTTTCAATATATCACTCTTTTTTACGAAATCAAATAAAATGTTACAGAAAGTTTTTCTGTTTTTTTTATGTTTGGCATTTGAATATAACCATCTCTTGCGGTAAGGTAGAGAGGATTGATAACGAAAGGAGTATTTTATGCAGCAGTCTTTGATTTGTTTTCCCGAAAAAGAACGGGCGGAGTTCCGGACACAGGAGCTGGATTCAACACTGTCACCCAAAGAGGTACTGGTCAAAATCGATTATGATTTGATCAGTGCGGGAACAGAACTTGCCAACTATCATGATCTCCCCAATACGGAAGTCTCTATTCTGAGGTTCCCGCACTATCCCGGTTATACCACTTCAGGGCATGTTGTGAAAATCGGTTCGGAAGTGACCCGGTTCAAGCCCGGGGACAAAGTGGTTTGCGCCTGGAGCGGACACCGTTCATGGGTCAAACTGCAGGAAGATGTCAGGCTCTATCCGGTTCCTGATGGGATCGACCTCCGGCTGGCTGCAGTGGCTCATCTCTGTTCGTTTCCCATGCTTGCCATCCGGAAACTGCAAATCCAGCTCGGCGAAGCCTGTCTCATTGCCGGACAGGGCTTGCTGGGATTGCTTGCCGGACAGCTTGCCCGGATCGCCGGAGCTTATCCCGTAATCGTCAGCGATTGTTCTCCCGAACGGCGGGCTCTTGCGCTCAAGCTCGGCGCAGATTATGCTCTTGACCCCATGGCTCCCGATTATATCGAAAAAATCATGGAACTCACAAACGGCGGCCCCGAAACAGCCGTGGAAGTCACGGGAAACATCAATGCTCTTCAGCAGGTTCTGGAGTGTGTCGCAAAAAATGGAAGAGTCTCTCTTCTCGGATGCACAAGGATCTCCGATCAGCCCATCAATGTCTATAAATATATTCATTGCAAAGGTGTTTATCTGATCGGAACCCACACAAGCAACCGTCCGAAGCAGGATCCGGCCCATTGGGGACATTCTGAATTTGATGATTATAAAACCTTTTTCAAGTACATCAAAGCCGGACGGCTTCAGGTGGAACCGATCATTTCTGAAACTGTTTCGCCCAAAGATGCAGAAGCGATTTATCAGAAAATCGGCATGCAAAGCAATCCTCCGCTGGGGATCCTGCTTGATTGGCGCGATATTGACAGCAACATAGGAGAATAAAACCATGGCACAGAAAAAAGTTTTGGTTCTCGGCGCAACCGGCGCAATGGGGCAGTATCTTGTTCCCAAACTTGCAGAACGCGGTTACGCTGTCGATGCCGTTGCGATGGAGGATGGCAATTTCAGCACTCCCGGAATCAACATGATCGTCGGCAACTGCAAAGAGTATGCCTTCCGCACAAATCTTCTGAAAAACAATTACGATGCAATCGTTGATTTCATGATCTATCCCACAAAAGAGCTGATTCTTTACCTGCCGGAGATCATTGAAGCAACCGGACATTACATCTTTCTTTCCACTTACCGTATTTACGACGGCTGTGAAGTCCCGGTAAAAGAAACCAGCCCGCGTCTGCTGGACAACTCCAAAGATGTTCTTCTGCGGAACTCCGATGACTACTGCATTTACAAAGCCCGGGGCGAAGATATTGTCCGCTCTTTTCCGAAGAAAAACTGGTCTATCATCCGTCCGGCTGTCACCTATTCCCGGATGCGTTATCAGCTTGTGACTCTGGAAGCCTTTGCGACCGTTGCCCGGGCAAAGCTGGGAAAAACGGTTGTCCTTCCGGAATCTGCCGGAAATGTTCAGGCAACCATGAGCTGGGCTGGCGATGTGGCAGAAATGATCGCGCGTCTGCTCTTCAATGAAAAAGCCTTCGGAGAAACCTTTACCGTTGCCACCGCTGAACACCACTCCTGGGGCGAAATCGCAGAATATTATCATGACATCTGCGGTTTGAAAGCCTTGTGGGTGGATCAGAAAGATTACTTGAACCTGCTCTATCAGGATTATGAGCGATTCCCCTACCCCGGACTCTGGCAGTTGGCTTATGACCGTCTTTTTGAACGGATCATGGACAACTCAAAAGTCCTTTCTGCAACCGGGTTGAAGCAGGAAAACATGATGAAACTTTATGACGGTTTGAAATATGAGATCGCCCGCTGCCCGGAAGATTATCCTGCATCGGTCATGGGGCACTATCAGAATATCCAGATGGACAACTACTTGAAAGCAAGAGGGATGGTGTAAGATATGGAAAAAATCAGAATCGCACAAGTCGGTGTGACTCACGAACATGCACCCGGAAAAATCATGTCTTTGAAAAGACTGCCGGACTATTATGATATTGCCGGATATGTCAATGACTTGAGTTTCAATTCTCTGCCGGAACATTACTCTGACCACAAGCCGTCTTTTTATGAAGGGCTCCGGGAAATGTCACTGGATGAAGTTCTGAATGATCCTTCCATTCAGGCGGTTACGGTGGAAGTTCCCAACAATGAACTGGTCTCCATGGCAATGAAATTTGCAGAACGCGGGATCGCAATGCACATGGATAAACCCGCCGGATTGGATCTGGATCTTTACAGAAAATTGCTTGATATCTGCAAAGCAAAAAAAGTTCCGTTTCAGATGGGATTCATGTTCCGGGGGAACCCGGCTTTCCAGTTTTGTATCAAAGCGATCCGGGAAAAACTGATCGGTGATATCATTACGATTGAAGCCGATATGAACCACGGCTACGGCGGTGAGGCTTACCAGACCTACATCAGCCAGTTCTCCGGCGGGCTCATGTATAATCTGGGCTGTCACCTCATCGACTTCATCGTTGCAGCGATGGGGCGTCCGGAAAATGTGACCGGATTCCTGAAATCTGCTCCCGGCGACCCGGCTCACATCAAAAACAACTGTATGGCTGTGCTGGAATACCCCAATGCTTACGCAGTTGTCAGTTCCTGCAGCCGTCAGTACAATACATCCGCAGTACGGACGATTCACATTGTCGGAACCCACGGTTCGATCTGCTTCAGTCCGATCGAAGCCTTTGCGCCGGAAGTCGTTGAAATGAAACTCCATGTAGTGAAAAACTCTCCCGGACTTCCTGCGGGAGTCCACACGCTCAAATTCCCGCTTCAGCATGACCGTTATACAGAACAGCTCATCGAACTGGCTCAGATGATACGCGGCGAAAAAGAATCCAGCTACTCTTTGGAACATGATTATCTGGTTCATGAAGTCACCCTGGCAGCGGCAAGATATACTGATTGGAAAAAATAAGGATTTGACCAAATGTACGCAATGACACTTGACGAAAATTTGAATTTTGACTGGAAACAGGTTCCCGATCCCGTCCGCAAAGATGGGGAAGTCCTGATCGAAGTCCACGCTGCAGCCATCAACCGGGCGGATCTTATGCAAAAAGACGGCTGTTATGCTTCACCTCCGGATTGGCCCCAGTGGTGCGGTCTGGAAGCTGCCGGAATTGTCCTTGAGGCTCCCGCAGATTGCCATGTCAAACCCGGCGACAAAGTCTGCGCTCTTCTGGGCGGCGGCGGTTATTCCGAACTGGTTACGGTCCCGGCAGGCATGGTCGTTCCCATCCCGGAAGGACTTTCCATGGTGGAAGGAGCTTCTCTTCCGGAAGTCTGGGCAACGGTTTATCTCAACCTTGAACGGGAAGCCGGCGGCTTGAAACCGGGAGAAGTTTTCTACATTCAGGCAGCCGCCAGCGGAATCGGACTCGCTGCGATCCAGTATGCCAAACTCAAAGGTGCAAAAGTCATTGCATCTGTCGGTTCGGAAGAAAAAGCGGAATTCGTAAAAAAACTCGGTGCGGATATCGTCATCAACTATAAAAAAGATGATGCTGCCGCTGTTATTGCTGCCAATCCGCCCTCTGTTGCGCTTGATTGCATCGGCGGAAAAGGGATGGGCGAAAATCTCAAACAGATGGCGTTCTGCGGACGCTGGATCATGATTGCGACCCTTGCCGGAGGCAAAACTGAAATCGACCTGGAAACCATCTGGAGAAAACGCATCAAGTTGATCGGCAGCACGTTACGCAGCCGGACTTCTGAAGAAAAAACATCCATCATGCAGGCTCTGCAAAAGGAGTTATGGCAGTTTTTCTCTGAACGGAAACTTATCAGCAACATCCATGCAGTTTTCCCCATTCAGGAAGTCGAAGCTGCTCATGCAGTCCTCCGCCGCGCCGAAAATATCGGAAAAGTCGTCTTGACCTTTACACAGGATTAAATCTATGAAAAAATCGTTTTTCAACCGGCAGAATACTGCGATCACAGCTCTTTTTACCGGCAGCTCCATGAGCGAACTTTTGGCGAAAACCCGCGCAGCAGCCGCTAACGGTGCCGATGGAATCGCTGTTGAAATCAATAATCTTCCCCCGGAAGATCGTACCGTCGATCATTTCAGAACTCTAATCAAAGATGTCCCCCTGCCCTTCATGTTCATCTGTTACCGCAACTGCAAATGGTTTGCAAACGATGATGAAGCCAGACAGGAATTTCTGCTCCGCGCTGCCGAAGCCGGTGCGGAAGTCATCGACGTCATGGGGGATCTTTATGCAAAGACCGACAATGAATTGACAAACGATCCCTCTGCCGTTGAAAAACAGAAAAAACTTATGGAAGAAATCCGTGCAAGAGGCGCAAAAGTTCTGATTTCCTCTCACATGCACACGCTTCCGCCGCAATCAGCTGAAGATATCATAAAATATTTGACCATTCAATCTGAACGCGGCGCGGATATCTGTAAAATCGTAACAAACGGTGATACGGAAGAAGCGTTTCTGGAAGCCATCCGCGCCGATATGATGCTGAGCAGAACTTTTCCGAAGCCATTTATCCACCTGACCGGCGGGAAGTACAGTAAACTGCACCGTTTCATGGGAACCAAGCTCGGACTGGTTGCAACATTTGGTGTTTCTGCATACGATGCAACAAGTTACAATCAGCCTTTGATCTCTTCATTCAAGACCGTCCGGGACTTGATCCCGTGGGATATCGGCGACATTCAGGGGCTGTAAAAGCCCCTCCTCAAGCCGTTCTGCTTTTCAATAATATCCCTCTGAACGATTGAAAACAGGATCTATTTCTCAAACTTCACGCACACCCAGTGAAAATCCGATGGATCCTGATAACTGGGTGTATAATAAAAAGTATCATCACTGTATTTTTTGTTCGAATTGCTCCGATTCAACAACCGCATATGATCCGCCCCATGCTTTTTACAGCAATATGCAGTTTTTACTTCTCCCAAACGTTCGCTTTTATCCGTAAAGAAAAATCCTATCAGAAAACCTTCTTTATGATAAACCAGAATACGCCGTTCCTGCATTCCTCCGATGAATATATTCTTATACGGTTCCCCAAGCAGTTTATATAAATCAGCCATCGTCATACCAAACGCTATCCGGGAAAATTCCGGTTCCGTAAACTGCTGCAGCACAAACATTTTCTCCGAAGGATATTTTTCAAGCAACTTCAATTTTTTCTTTAAATGAAATGCTGAATCTCGGATCAATTTCTCATAGTCCCCTTTATAAGTTCGAGAAAACGCCATAACGCCTGCCGTCTCGTTTAAATCCAAAATCTTAAAAAGCAGACTGCTCCGGTAATTCAGATAAGCCGGAAATGAAAAATCTGATTTTTCAAGCATTTTTTTCAGCTTTTCATAGTCTGCTTTCGCTTTTTCAAAATTTCCGCTCTCAATATACCAGTTACAGCGAGTCAGAAGAAGCTCCGGAAAAAGTTCTCCGGACTGTTCCGCTTTTTCAAATGCTGCAAACATTTCCGGAATATTCCCGCGATACATCTCAGCTACACCAAGAAACAGCCAATAAGGAGCTGATACCCTTTCTTCTTTTTCAATATATTTCTGCAAATGAAAAGCTGCACTGTCATAACTACGGTAAACAGCACAAAATTTTGCTCCGAAATCGCCCTGATTAAAGCACCCACTGCAAAACAAAAGGACTGGAAATAATAAAAAAACAGATTTTCTCATTCACACTCTCCAGGTAAAAACATCTTCTTTCACTTTTAATATATCGCTTTCTCTGACTGTTTTCAAGTGAAAAAGATCAAAAATTACCTTCCGCGCGTTTCCTCTGAGGATTTTTCTGTAAATCGGGATAAAAAAAGAAAACAGAACAAAATTGCAAAATACATCTTTTTGAACCGTCTTCTTTGATTAATATCATTCAGCGCAGCATCTCTATTCCACTTTCAGCACTGGAAACCTTATGCTTGTCCGACACCTTATAGCGGAAAAAAGATTTTCTTCCCGATTTGAAAACAAGAGTCAGCAGCATAAAATCATTCTCTTTAAAATATTCAATCCGTCTTAAATCAGTATTCTTTCCCCATTTTCCGATTTCTATATTAAGCTGATTGATGAGATTTATATACTGCTCATCAGAATAAAGAGTAAAATTTTCTTTATCACTCAGAACTTCAGTATCTTGAACATAGTACGCGATTTTTTCTTTGAAATAAAGTTCTTCTCCAGAAACAATAATTGCACGATTCAAGTTATTTTTATAAGATGCAGCTGGAAAAAGTAAATATTTCATTTGAGAACTTTCCGGCATCATGACTTTATACTGTACATCCCGGCATCCTGGCAAAATAAAAAGTATCATGATCAATAATGTGCAACAAAAAAAATTTTTCAGCATTCCATTTTCCTCGTTATAAATTCTTCTTATTATTTATAATATATCCGCCTTTATTACAGATTACAATTGTAAAAATAATTTTTTTATGATCCCAAAATCCACCTATAGCCTCAGTTATTTTCTGTTCGTTTCCGTTCCGATCTGTTAAAAACTTATTATTTTCCTCCCACACTTGAATGTGCAGTACCATCATCGCGGAACACATTTAAACAAAAAAAACGACGTATTCATAAGAATAACGTCGTAATTTGGGCAAAAAAAATCCCGGCAGCGACAGGCGGGGAGGCAGAAGATTTTTTTGATTTTTGCACAGGATTTTCTGACAGACCGAAGAAAAACCACAAGTCAATAATTTCTATTATTGACTGAGGATTTTTCGATGGACTGGCGGAAAAGACAAAACAAAAACAAAAAAAGATTACGCTTCCCCTGCCGTAACTCTCCCACACTCAAATGTGCAGTACCATCGTTGCAGGATATTTCCGGATAAAAAAAATCCTGATTCAGGAAAGAAATCACTGATCAGGAAAATTTTATGAAGCGCACCTGCGGTGCATGAAGCTTTTTCCTTGCGGAAAATATGAAGCACTGCTGCGCTGTATGAAGCGTGATCCAAAAAGGATCACATGTTTTTTTGCCCAATTTTTGGGCAAAAAAAATCCCGGCATCGAACTACTCTCCCACACTCGAATGTGCAGTACCATCGTCGCTAGACCCCTTATCAATCGTGTTCGGGATGGGAACGTGAGTTTCAAGCCTGCTATAGACACCGGGAAAAAATATGTAATAAAGATAGCAGTGATATTGAAGTTAATTGAGAGAAGAAGCAAAACAACTGCTAACAACTCGAGTTGAGTTTTAGAATATGATATTTATTGAGCTCTTTTTTACTGAAAGTTCTGGCGGAATTTTCAGTAAGAAAAAGTGGTCAAGCCTCACGGCTGATTAGTATCGGTAAGCTGAAAACATTACTGTTCTTACACATCCGACCTATCGAGGTTGTGGTCTACAACCTGCCTTTAGAGACCATAAGGTCTGGGATATCTCGTCTTCAAGGGGGCTTGGCGCTTAGATGCTTTCAGCGCTTATCCTTTCCCGACATAGCTACCCAACGCTGCGTGTTTACACACAATTGGAATACCAGAGGTCAGTCATTCCCGGTCCTCTCGTACTAAGGAATGCTCTTGTCAAATGTCCTGCGCCCACAGTGGATAAGGACCAAACTGTCTTGCGACGTTTTGAACCCAGCTCGCGTACCTCTTTAACCGGCGAACAGCCGGACCCTTGGGACCTTCTACAGCCCCAGGATGAGATGAGCCGACATCGAGGTGCCAAACAGCGCCGTCGCTATGGACGCTTGGGCGCTATCAGCCTGTTATCCCCGGAGTACCTTTTGTCCGTTGAGCAACGACGATTCCACGTTCCATCGCTGGATCACTAGGACCTACTTTCGTATCTGCTCGACTTGTGAGTCTCGCAGTTAAGCACACTTATACCCTTACGCTCTGCGCACGATTGCCAACCGTGCTGAGTGTACCTTCGTGCTCCTCCGTTACAATTTTGGAGGAAACCGCCCCAGTCAAACTGACCCTCTGACACTGTCTCCATCCCAGATTCATGGGAGTGGGTTAGACATTCAAGTTATCAAGGGTGGTATTTCATATTGTGACTCCGCAAGTGCTAGCGCACCGCTTCACAGTCTCCCACCTATGCTACACATGAACACCCGAATGCCAATATCAGATTACAGTAAAGGTTCACAGGGTCTTTCCGTCCTACTGCAGGTATCCGGCATTTTCACCGGAATTACAACTTCGCCGAGCTCCACTTCGAGACAGTGCCGCGATCGTTACACGATTCGTGCAGGTCGGAACTTAC
>JAFTJI010000129.1 GCA_017456495.1 Lentisphaeria bacterium
AATTTGGCTGAAAAAAGATTGTTGATGAGTTGGAAATGGTAGTTTGAGCGTGGCTACCCACAGGGTAACCACCGAAAACGCTCCATTTGCAGATCGCAACAAGAATTTTCTGCCATTTTTGAAGACTTTTGAAATTGCCTCATCTTTTATTGAAAAAGAAAAAGTGCTTTATCTGCTGTCAAATACAGATAAAGCATTTTTTTTGCGCTTCAACAGATTTCCTCATCGGATTTGTTTGAAAAGCGGAAAATCTATGCTAAATTACTCAACTGTAGAATAATATCGAAGGAGAAGAGAAAATATGAACGAATTGAAAGAAACTCTGAAAAAGAATTTTCTGCACCATTTGACCCATACATTGGCGAAACGGGTGGAAAAAGCGACTGATTTTGACCGCTATCAGGCTCTTGCGCTGACCATCCGCGATCTCATGGTAGAACGCTGGCTGGAAACAAAAAATGTGTTCGATAAAGAATTGCCGAAACATGTGAACTACATCTCTCTGGAATTTCTGATGGGACGCACCATCGGAAACGCTATGATCAATCTCGGCGTGCTGGATGTGGCAGATCAGGCAATGAAAGAACTGGGCTACGATATCAACCTGCTCCGGGATGAAGAAGCCGATGCCGGTCTTGGAAACGGCGGGCTGGGACGGCTCGCAGCATGCTTCCTGGATTCCATGGCAACCATGAACATTCCCAACTACGGTTACGGGATCCGTTATGACTTCGGGATCTTCAAACAGCAGATCATCGACGACTGTCAGGTGGAAGAGCCGGACAACTGGCTTTCCAGAGGGAACCCGTGGGAGATCCGCAGACCCGAAAAAGCACGGGTGATCCGGTTCGGCGGCCGCACCATTCCTTACACCAACGGAAAGAACGAAAACAAGGATCGCAAGCAGCTTGTAGATGCACAGGAAGTTCTCGCCATGCCTTACGATACTCCCATCCCGGGCTATCGCAACAACATGGTGAACACCCTCCGTCTCTGGTCCGCTGAAGCAATATCCGGGTTCAACCTCTCCAAGTTCAACGCCGGAGATTACATCAATGCGAATCTGGAATCCTCTCTTTCCGAAAACATCACCCGCGTGCTTTATCCCAACGATAACAACCACGAAGGAAAAGAGCTGCGCCTGAAACAGCAGTATTTCCTCGTTTCTGCAACGCTGCAGGATATCATTGCAAGACTCAAGACCAACGGAAAAGATGTCCGGGATCTGCCGCAGTACAATGTGATCCAGCTGAACGATACCCACCCGGCTCTGGCGATCCCTGAACTTATGCGGATCCTCGTAGACGAAGAAGGGCTGCTTTGGGAGGAAGCTTGGGATATCACCACACGGACATTCAACTACACAAACCATACTCTCATGAGCGAAGCTCTGGAAACATGGCCCGTCTCCATTCTGGAAAACCTGCTGCCCCGTCAGCTGGAAATCATCTACGAAATCAACTTCCGCTTCCTCCGCGGCGTTTCCACCCGCTATGTCGGCGACAACGACCGTCTTGCAAGAATGTCCATCATTGCGGAACATCCCTACAAGATGGCGCGCATGGCTTATATGTGCGTTGTTGCAAGCGGACATGTCAACGGGGTTGCCGCACTGCACACAGAGCTGCTGAAGAACGGTCTGTTCCGTGACTTCAATGATTATTTCCCGGGCAAGTTTGTGAATGTGACCAACGGGATCACACCCCGCCGCTGGCTGAAAAAGGCAAACCGTCCTCTGGCATCTCTGCTGGATAAAACCATCGGCAAGAGCTGGCCAAACCATCTGGATGAACTCAAATCCTTTGAACAGTTCGCAACAGACAAAGCTGTTCTTCAGGAAGTTGCTTCTGTCAAACGGCAGAACAAGGAAGTCCTTGCCGGAGTCATCAAAGACATCTGCGGCGTGACTGTTTCCCCCGATGCCATGTTTGACGTTCAGGTGAAGCGTCTGCACGAATACAAACGCCAGTTCCTGAACATTCTCCACGCCATTGCGCTTTATCTTCAGATCAAAGATAATCCCAACGGAGAATTTGTCCCCCGGGTAATCCTCTTCGGCGCAAAGTCTGCTCCGGGTTACTACATGGCAAAACTCATCATCCGTCTGATCAATGCTGTCGGTGAGGTGATCAACAGCGATCCTGCCATTGGCGACAAGCTGAAGGTTCTGTTCCTGCCCAACTACCGTGTTTCTCTGGCAGAAAAGATTATCCCTGCGGCTGACCTTTCCGAACAGATCTCTCTTGCCGGTACAGAAGCATCCGGAACAAGCAATATGAAGTTTGCCCTGAATGGTGCTTTGACCATCGGAACGCTCGATGGTGCAAACGTGGAAATCTGCGAACAGGTCGGAAGAGAAAATATCTTCATCTTCGGTCTGACTGTCCGGGAAGTTGCGGAACTCCGTGCAAACGGCTACAACCCTGCTGACTTCATCAACCGGAGCATCTATCTGCAGCGAGCACTGGAACTGATCCGGAACGACTTCTTCTCACCGGCGCACCGGGGCGTTTTCCAGCCGCTTCTCAACAGTCTCGGCTGCGACTACTACATGGTGGCGGCAGATTTCGATTCCTACATGCAGACTCAGGCAGAAGTTGCAAAGCTCTTCACCCAGCCCGAACTGTGGCATGAAAAGTGCATCCGCAACATCGCCAATATGGGAACCTTCTCCAGCGACCGTTCCATTCAGGATTACTGCGACAAGATCTGGAACGTCTCTCCCTGCCCTGTAGATGTTCCGGCAAACCTTCCCGGATTCACTTACATTCCCGGAAAGGTCAGTGTCATATGAAAAAACGGCTTGTGATCTATCTCAGCGGTCCCATCATGGATGAGTCCGCCGGTGTGGCAAGAGAGTGGAGAGAGGCTGCAAAACAGCTTCTCTCCCCGAAATTCCGTCTGCTGAATCCCATGCGCCGGAAGTTCGTTGACCGTCAGGTCGACAGTGCAAATGAGATCGTAGAGTTCGACTTGCAGGATGTCCGGGAAGCGGATATCATCCTTGTGAACTACAACAAAGCCTCCATCGGAACTGCCATGGAAGTTTTCTATGCGGCACACGATCTGGGAAAATTTGTGGTAAGTTTCTCACCGTTCAGCTTCGAGAACTGCAGTCCATGGATGGTA
Source organism: Lentisphaeria bacterium (assembly GCA_017456495.1). Classification (GTDB taxonomy): domain Bacteria; phylum Verrucomicrobiota; class Lentisphaeria; order Victivallales; family UBA1829; genus SIG79. The sequence continues at coordinate 3,130 of JAFTJI010000129.1, forward strand.
AAACATTCTACAAAGATCCTCGGCTCACTGGAAGAAGCCTGCGCGTATATTCAGGAACATTTCGGGACCATCCCCGATCCGGACGAGGAATAACGCACGTTCTGAAAAAAATTAAGGCGGAACCCCTTTGAACAGGAGTTCCGCCTTTTTTCTGTGATCCGGCTGGATTTCCGGCTTACTCTTTTACAAGAACCACCCGGAAACCGATTGTCATATTTACACTTGCCGGATTTGTAGACAGGCGGGAAGCTGCCTGGCACTGAATTGCACCGGTTCCCCAGGAGCCGCCGCGGATCTCACGTGCCAGAATCTTTTTTCCTTTTCTGTTGGCACTGGAGGAATCTGCACACCATTCCCAGACGTTTCCGTGCATATCATAAATTCCCCACGGATTAGGATCATAAGAACCGACAGGAGAGGTCTTCTTCAAATAAGCACCTTTTCTGGAAGTTCCATAAGGCTTGGTGCCATTGCAGTTTGCACGGGAACCATCCAGAGTTTTCCCCCAGAAGAACGGAGTTTTTGTTCCAGCCCGGCAAGCATATTCCCACTGACCGGAAGAGGGAAGAGCAAATTTCCAGCCAGCCGGAGCATATCCGCCGGCATTCAGTTTTTCACAGAACATAACAGCATTATCCCAGGTGACTCTTTCGACAGGAAGATTTGCCGCCTTGAAGCGGGAGGGATTCTGACCGGTAACTGCCTGATATTGACTCTGAGTGACTTCAAAGATTCCGATATAAAAATCATTCGCGATATTAATGGTCCACTGTCTTCCAGTCTTGAATCTGCCCTTGCTGATTCTGACAAGTTTCAATTCGACATTGTTGGGAAGAGTCACTGTGTGCTCAGCAGAGAGTTCAGGAGCGGAAGTATCAACATCTGTTACGGTATTGTCTCCCGGAGCATCAGGGATCTGGACAGGCGCATCCGGCACAGGTGCAGGAGGAACAACAGTCTTCTGAACCGGCGGTTTTACAGGAGGCTTGGGCGGCTCATTCTTTCCCTTGCAGGAAACGAATATAATACAGAACAGCACCACTAATACTGCAACAATAATCACCTTTGTGTGAGTGGGATGGGTCTTGATCCAATCTGCGACCGCTTGTTTGTAATCATCTGTCTTCATTTCTTTCTTTTTCCTCCGGATATTTTATGGTTATAAATTGATCTGTGGTAATATAGATTGGAAAATCAAGAAATCAAGAGGAATTTTCAAATAAAAAACTTTTTTTCAGGGATTGAAAAAAAAATCTCCGGTGCTATCTTATTTAAGCAATATAATTCCACGATAAAAAAGGAACTGAAAAATGGCAAAACAAGAACTTCCGCTGAAGAAATGCAATGTCTCTTATTCCAATAATAAAATCACAAAAGCTCTTGCGGTCCCCCTGCTGGATGTAAAATATAAATTCGGAACAAAGATGACCGATCCCGTGTGGGAAAAAGCTGCATGGGCAAAGGATTTTGAGACCTATAAAAAACCGCATCTCGATAAAAAATCCGATATGGCACTCTTCCGGACGGACAAACATCTTGTTCTCGGTTTCTTTTTCTATGAAGATCCGGAAAATCTGGTTCATCCTGCTGATAAAAGCTGCAGTATCTGGTCCGGAGATATGGCAGAGATCCATTTCGGGGATATGGAACCGGATCCGTGGCTCTTCCAGACGGGTGTCGGAATCTCCGGGATCCGTTTTGACAGCACCGGTAATTATGACAAGTGGCAGGCAAAAACCTTTGAAAATGAAAAAGGATGGGGTGCTGAAGTCCGCTTCGATCTCTCTCTGCTCCGGCTGACAGAAGGCAGTTTCCGTTTCAATCTCTGCCGTCAGGCATCCAAACGCGGCGAACTTTCCAGCTGGAGCCCGCTGCAGCTCCGGTTCCATGAAGTGGAAAATTACGGAGAACTCCTTTTTACCGATTACAAGACCGCTCTCCAGATGAAAAGCGGAAAAGTCATTGCCGGAAAAGTCACCCGGAAAGATTATGAACTTGCACGCAGTAAAGATATGATCCCGGCTCAGAAAGTCCTTCACGGACCTTATCTTTCCGCACCCGATACAAATTCTGTTCAGATCTCATGGGAAACAGCCGGACTTGTCCCCTCCTATCTGGAATATAAAGTCAAAGGTTCCAAAGCAGCACCGAAGCAGGCGTTCAGCGGAAAAAATCACGGGATCCTTGCTCACAGCACCTCTCACGCCGTGAATCTTACCGGTCTCGAACCCGGCAAAGAATATGAATACGAGATCTTCACGCTCCGTCCGGTACTGATGACACCCGACAGTTCCGGTATCAAACACACCTTCTCCGTTCCCAAAAAAGGACAGAAAGATTTCTCCTTCTATTGCATTACGGACATTCATTCTGATGTGGGTTATGTCCGCCGCGCCCTCGCGCTCCCCGAAGCGGCAAAAGCTGATTTTATCGCCCTTCTCGGGGATAACCTCAGCCATGCAGCAGGAAGCGAAGCACTCTATCGCGGCATCATTGATCCCATTGTAGAAGCAACGACCATCGACGGAAAAGACAAGCCCATGGTGTTCGTCCGCGGAAACCATGAACAGCTGGGCGTATATGCCGGAGAATATTTCAAAGTCATGCGGCATCCCTCTGGAAAAACTTATTATTCCTTTACTTACGGTTCCGTGTTCTTCCTTGTCCTTGACAGCGGCAGTGACAGCAACCGTGACGATGAAGGGATCATGTTCAGCAACCGGGCTGCACGGGAGGTCCAGAAGCAGTATATTGCTGAAATCGTGGAAAGTGAAGCCTATCAGAAAGCAGCGTACCGCGTGGTTCTCATGCACATCCCGCCGCTGCAGAAGAACGGCGATCTGATCTACGGTCTGGTCTATGGTCTCACCGAACCGCTCAGAAACGCGAAAATCAAGCCGGATATTATGCTTTGCGGTCACATGCACACCTATGAGAAGGTCAATGCCGGGGAAGATCATTACGCCCCGGAAACCCGTTCCTGCCATGCAGAAAAGTTCCCGGAAACATTTGTCAGCCCCTACCCGGTGATCGCCCATGTCAATACCGCAGGCTTGTTCTGTGAAGTCTCCTCCAAAGAGATGACTCTTTCTGTCCTGGAAACGCTGGACGGCAAACCAGTCTCTTTGCTTGACAAAATCAAACTGAAAAAGCAGAAAGTTTAAGGACGGTATTCCATGGGTTACGCAGAAACGCTGACTCCGCAGCAGCGGAAAAAATATGAGAATAATGCTATTTATTCCACCTGGTTCGGCTGTATTTCGGAACAGATGATCGACAGTAATGCGCTGCTTGTGCTTTACATTGTGATGCTGGGCGGAAATGATTCCATTTCCATGTTCTCCACCTCACTTTCCAGTATTGCCAGCGTGTGTCTTTTGATCCCCTGCGCAGGGCTGGCTGTCAAATTCGGATTGAGGATCACGTATTCCGTTGCATGTATTGTCGGATGTCTCTCGTTCCTGTGCATTGCAGCCGCACCTTATGCCGGACACTTTGCACAGAATATTGTGATCGTATCGACGTTCATATATTCTCTGACCCGTCCAGTTTACAGTTCCACATGGTATCCGCTGCTGGATAATTTTCTGCTGCCGGAAGGACGCGGCAAGTTCTTCGGACGGATGCGTTTTTCCTATATGATCCTGAATACGATTCTGATTTACGCGCTCGGGAAAATCATGGGAACGAAACCGCCTATCATGCTTCTGCAGGGAATCTTTGTATTCGGCGGATTAACCCTGCTTGGCAGAAAATTTGAAATGGACCGTCTGCCTCTGAATCCGAATGCGAAACGGGAACCGGTCAATATCCCCCTTGCCCTCGGGATCTGTATTAAAAACAACTCGCTCGTGGGCTTTTCCATCTACTCCTGCCTGGTGAATATTGCATTCTATGCTGCTCTTCCTCTGGCAGTCGTTTATATGAAAACATGTCTGGATTATAAAGCAGAAAGTCTGATGACCTTTTCGTCTGTTGCCTTGCTGGGATCTATTCTTGGATACGCGGCGGTTGGAAAAGCTCTGCCGAAATTCAAAACGAAACGCTGTCTGGTCGGAACGCACCTCTGCGGACTGCTGGTCTGTCTTCTTCTGCTTTCCGCAATCCCGGAGAATCCGCTTCTTGTGCCGATCCTTTACGCAGCATTCCTCCTGAACGGATTTGCTTCAGCGTTCATGCTCTGCATCAACTCAACAGAAATGCTTGCGCTGGCAAGACCCGGCAACAAAGTCATGGCAATGGCTTTTGTGTCGACTGTTACAAATCTGGGAACAGCCGTAGGGCGGCTTGGAACGACGCTGATCCTTGCAACAGGAGCGTTGGCGGCAACTTGGAACATCGGAACGCTTTCCATGACAAAGTTCCAGTTCCTCTTCGGGTTCTACACCTTCACAATGCTCTTTTTCCTGATCCTTCTTCCGCTTGCGCCATCAATTATTCCGAAGCACCACGACTATTACCATCCGTAAGATTTACTGTTGGAACAATTTCAGGATCGCATCGGCAAACAGCTCTGCATCTTCCCGGGAGCAGGACATCCGCAGTTTTATGATTTTTCCTTTGCAGGAGAACATTCTCATCGTGGAGATCTGGTCAGAACCGGTACTCCACGATATTTGGAATGCAGCAGTGTAGACTGTACTGCCGAGTCTTTTATCAAAGACTTTCGTCTCACCCGGCATCGTTACTTTTTTGATTGAGGCACTCCGTGACGGCAAGCCGAGGATAGCCTCTTTCACAGTGTTGTAATGTTTCTCCAGCTCCGCAGCAGAAACTGTTGTTTCCTTTATGGGCAGAGAATAGATAAAGATATCGGCACAGAATCCGTCCGCATCGGAATAACGGATCTTTGTTCCGATCATGGGATTGTAACTGCGGGAAACTTCATTTTTCCGGAATTTGCCGACTGTTGCCGGAAATGCAATATTGATTTCCGGCGCAACATAGGCTTCGGAAACGGATCTGTGTTCCACTGTTGACGCGGCAAACCCGGTTCCGAGACCCAAAATCAGGAAAAATGAAAGGAGTCTCTTCATTTTGCAGCTTTTCCGAGGCGTTTCTTCCAGGCGGAGATCTGAGAAGCGACCTGCTTGAAGCCGGTTCCTCCATAAGATTCTCTGAGAGTCACAGCAGAGAGCGGTGAGAACAGTTTCAGCATATCAGCATCTGCATCCGGGATCACGCTCTGCATCTCTTCCAGAGAGAGTTTATCCATGGCTTTTCCGTTTTCGCCGCAATAGCGGACAAGTGCCCCGACCATGTGGTGAGCATTACGGAACGGGATTCCTTTCTTCACGAGAGCTTCTGCCAGGTCAGTTGCCATCAATCCGGGATCGGCAGCAGCCTGAAGCATCGTTTCCGGCTTGGTCTTCATTGTTGCGATCATTTCAGGATAAACAGAGAGGATCCCTTCTGCGGTGTCGAGAGAATCGAACAAAGGTTCTTTATCTTCCTGCAAGTCGCGGTTATAGGTCATAGGCAAACCTTTGCAAATGGTCAGCATAGCGGTCAGGTTTCCGTACATGCGTCCGGTTTTCCCGCGGGAGATCTCTGCAATATCCGGGTTTTTCTTCTGAGGCATCAGGCTGGATCCGGTACAGAACGCATCGGAGAGTTCCACAAAAGAGAACTCCTGGGACATCCAGAGGATAATATCTTCAGAAAGACGGGAGATGTGCATGGAGAAGATCGCCAGAGCTGAGAGCAGTTCACAAGCGAAATCGCGGTCAGCAACGGAATCCATACTGTTCCGGGAAACTTCCGGGAAGTTCAATGCTTCGCGGACAAATTCACGGTCGATGGGAAGAGTTGTTCCCGCAAGCGCACCGGAACCGAGAGGAAGAACATTGAATCTTGCCTTACAGTCTTTCAGTCTGCCGATATCGCGGTCAAACTGTTCCACATAAGCAAGAAGATGATGTGCAAAGAGAACCGGCTGGGCATGCTGAAGGTGAGTGAAACCGGGAAGAATAGTCTTCCGATTGGCATAAGCCTGATCGACAAGAGCTTTCTGAAGTTTTACGATTCCTTCCACAACGCTGTCGACTGCATCGCGGAGATAAAGGCGGATATCCAGAGCAACCTGATCGTTTCTGCTGCGGGCTGTATGAACGCGTGCGCCTTCATTGCCGAGACGCTTGATCAGTTCGGTTTCAATGTGCATGTGAATATCTTCCAGAGCAGAAGAAAATTCCATATCTCCGGCTTCGATCATTTTTTCGATCTTGCCGAGCTCAGCAATAATTGCCTTGGAAGCCTTTTTCGGAATGATCCCGGCTGCGCCCAGCATTGCCGCATGAGCCTTGCTCCCGGCAATATCATGACGGTACAACCGTTTATCAAAAGAGATGGATTCTGTATATTCCTGCACACAGGATTTTGCATCCTGAGAAAATCTGCCGCCCCACAAAGCCATAGTAAGTACCTCCGTTATAAAATTTATGTATGGCATAATATACATGCTTTAGCATGTTTTGCAATCCCCTGAAAATAAAAATTGTCCGGAATCGTGAATGACCCGGACAATTTTCTGAAACGTTCTGGACATGTTATTTAAACAGGTGAGGATAATCCTTTTTGACCTGAGCTTCACAGCCTGCAAACATAAACGCTGAAGAGCCAACCTTTTTGATACTTTTCGGCAACACTGCATTTTTAAGGTTTTTACATTCGGCAAATGCGAAACTATCAATTTCAACAACTCCTTCCGGGATCGTTATATTCGTTAATTTACAGTTGCTGAATGCCCCCCACCCGATTTTTACAACTCCATCCGGAACTGTATAATGTCCCTGGAAACCGGGAGAAAAATATAACAACGTTTTGTTCTGCATGTCAATCAAAGCACCGCAACTATCTACCATAAAGACAGGATGTCCCGAAACGATCTTGACAGATTTCACTCTTTGGAAAGCTCCCTTTTCGATTTTGACAATACTCTCCGGCAGAGTGATCTGGAGATTATTGGCATTGTTGAAAGCACAGTGACCAATTCTGGTAACGCCTTCGGGAATCGTTACAGTTTTAAGAGCTGAATCAGCAAACGCCCGTTCTTCTATGCTGACGATATCCTCAGGAACCGTATAATGTCCGTCTACTGTCGAGGGGAAATAAAGCAATGTTTTTGTTTTCTGATTGACCAACGCTCCATAGGTATCAACCGTAAAGGTTGTATTTTCAGAAGAAACCTTGACACTTCCCACGTGGCTGAAAGCTGCTTTTCCAATCTTGGATACATTTCCCGGAATTGTCAAACTCTTCAGAGATGAACACAGAAAGAATGCACCGTCACCAATTCTGGCAACGCTTTCCGGAATCATAATATCACTGAGTTTCCAGCAAGTGTTAAACGCATAGTCATCGATTTCAGCAACACTTCCGGAAAGTGTTACTTTCTGAAGGTTTTCACAATTGGAAAAGGCATGATCACCGATCTGAACAACGCCTTCCGGGATCAGGATCTCCTGAAGCCCTTTACAGAAGTAAAATGCAAACTTTCCGATTCGGGTTACTCCTTCAGGAATGGAAACCCCGCCCAAACTCTCACATCCGGAAAATGTATCGTCCTCGATTTTGGTAACGCCTTCCGGGATCGCAATACTCTGAAGATTTTCACAGCCGTAAAATGCTGCATTTTCTATTTTTGTGACGCCATCCGGGATCACGACATTCTTGAGTTCTTTGCATTTATAGAAAGCACGGGGCGCAATTTTGGTGACTTTGGAAGGGATTGTATAATCGCCATTGAATTTGCGGGGAAAATACAATAAGGTTCCATGATCGAATATCGCTCCGGCCTCATCCTGGGAATAATAAGAACGGTCATGAAGCTGAACAGAGTAGACACCGGCGAAAGCCTCAATTCCAATCATTTTTGTTTTAGAAGGAATGAATAAGTTATTTAAACTTTCGCAATCGTAGAACGCTTTGTCCCCGATCTCTTCAACATATTCGGGAATCGTCAGTCTTCTGAGCTTTGTACACCAGGCGAATGACTCTTTTCCGATTTTTTTGATGCTGTTCGGCAGGGTTACACGGTCAAGCGAGCTGCAACCGATAAATGCTCTGTCACCGATTTCGGTGACTCCATCTGACATTGTTACACTTGTGAGTTTGCTGCAGAAAGCAAATGCTTCTTTGGAAATTGCAGTGACTCCGGCAGGAATTGTTACGGCACGGAGATCAGAACATCTCTCGAACGCATTAGCACCGATTCCGGAAATACTGTCAGGAAGCAGTGCACTGCGGAGTGTCGTACAGGATGCAAAAGCCCGGTCTCCAATCGTTATGATCTTATCAGGAATCGTAACACCAAGAAGCTCTTTACAATGGGCAAATGCACTGTCACCAATTTTGATAACGTTATCCGGAACTGCGTAATGCCCATGAAAATTACGGGGGAGATACAGCAGAGTTTTGGTCTTCCGGTTGATCAGGGCACCACTGGGCTGTTCCACAGTGATGACGGGATGGCTTTTGGAAATTGAAACCAGAACATCTCCATAGAATGCACCTTCTCCGATTTCGGTAACAGTATCGGGAATCGCGACACTGCGCAAACTGTCACACTTGTAAAACGCCCGTTTCCCCACTGCAGCAACACCTTCGTGGAGAGTGATTCCGTTCATTTTATCACAGCCGTAGAATGCTTCATCTCCAATATAAACGACTGTCTTCGGAACACTGTAAACGCCTTTAAAATCAAATGGAAGATATACCAGAGTTTTTGTTTTATGATTGATCAGTTCGCCCGAAGATCCGAGCATGAACGTCAGATGATTTTCCGGAAGAGCAATATTTTTTACTTTATAAAAAGCCCTCTCAGAAATTTCGGTGACACTGTCCGGCAGGGTTATACTTCCCAATTTTTCGCAATTGTAGAAAGCGGCCTTTCCAATTTTCTGAACTCCACTCGGAATTGTTATTGAAACCAGCTCCCGGCAGTTCATAAAAGCCTCATCACCAATCTGGGTCACGCCGTTTGGAATGGTGTATTTTTCAATATTTTTCGGAGCTTTCAGTAATGTCTTTTTATCTTTACTGAAAACAAAACCTCTTTCTATATCCCGCTGGATAAGAGCTTCATCAAGTGCCATCCCGGGCTTTTTATTATCCGGTGCCGGAGCATTTTTAGCATCAGCTGCAGGCTGTTGATTATCTTTCGACCACGGCATGTTTTTCAGCATCCCTTTTGAATCCAGATAATAGTAGCCGCCAACAAGGATGCCGATAAAAATGGCAAATTTGAGATAGGGAGCAATCGTCTCCCTCATTTTTGAAAACGAAACAGACTTTGCACCACCATTTGAACTGTTATGAGTTTTCTTGGCTGGTTCTTGGATGACAAATGTATTCTTACATACGGAGCAAGTCGCTGTCATCCCGATCTGCTCTTTGGGTACGTCATATTTCGTATTACAAACTGAACATTCAACTTTCATCCTGACCTCTCCGCTTATTACTTTCAGTTAACTGATAAAAAATTCATATTGGTCTATAGTATATACTCAGTTAACAAATTTTTCAAATCAAAAATCAGAAATCAGATAATATTGTTCTTGCTGAAACTATATAAATGATCAGTTTTTTTTATTTGATTGTCAGAAATATATTTTTGCCGGCTCTTATTAGACAGAAAACATTTTTTTCAATCACAAACAACAAAAACGCAGGAAAAAGAGTTTGACTGCATCAGGAGGATTTTTGAAGATGAATCATCAATATAAAAGATACAAAAAAGGCATGAAAGACGTGACCCCGAAAATGCAGCCGGAGCCTTATCTCTTTCAATTGGAATGCCCCGTTTGTAAGCAAAAAACTAATTCAATAAAGTATAGGAAAGAATGTCGGATCATATTGATATTCCTGATTTTTGCAGCATTTGGGGCAGGCAACGTAAACTGGACGGAAAAAACCTCCCATATGTGTCCAAAATGTTTCAGAAAAAATATCGTAAAAACACTTCTGATCAATTTGTTGTGTATGAATATTTTCTTTCCCCTGGTATATCCGTTTTTTTTCGTTTTTGTTGAGCTGCCACAATTAATAGATTCTTACTGTATCGGTCATTCGTCTGAAACACTTTTCTTTGTTTCCGGACCAATAGCAGGAAATTACAGAATGCAGGAAGAACAACAACGAGCAAAAAAAAGAGAAAAGAAAATCTATTTGTGGGTTTATCTTATCGCGATACTGTCCATACTTTGTGTGTTTTTCGGCACAATAATCTTTCACTGAAATCTCTATAAATGTCGATACTGTTGAAAATCAGAAATTAAAATGCACAAAGCAGGAGATGGGGACCCGAGAATAATAAGGGATAAATCTTCTTAAAAGAAATCTCACCGGCTGCGGCGGGCAAACATTTTTGTGATAAGGAATGTAACAACGCCCAAAACGAGCATCAGGAGAATGAATATCCCATAACTGAGATAGGGATTGATCCCGGTCATGACAGTTGTAAATTCTGACATACCGCCGACACTTGCAAAGAATGTCGGAACTGCAATCGCGATCGCAATTGCGTTCATGTTTTTCATCATAACGTTCAGGTTATTGTTGATGATGGAAGCCCGGGCATCCATCATGCCGGAAAGAACCTGGGAATACACTTCTGCCTGATCCAGAAATTGACTGTTTTCAATAGCAATATCTTCCAGCAGTTCCACATGATCGGCAGTAAATCCCATTCTTCCGGCAGCAGCGCGGATCCGTTCGATCACACGGCGGTTTCCGCTGAGAGCATTCACATAGTAAACCAACCCTTTTTCAAGGGTGAACATATTGATCAGTTCCCGTCCGTCATGAGAGCTGACAATTGCCTGTTCCAGTTCGTCACTGCACATGTTGATAACGCGCAAATGGCTTTCAAAGTGACGGATCGTGAGCTGAAGTGTTTTCATGATAACGTCCTGAACTGTCCGGACGTTGCTTGCTGTTTTTCCGGTAAAAAGCGGAACATATTCATCAAGGATGATGACGACTTTATCACGGAACGCAAAGATCCCCATTGATTTTACCTGGAAGAAGAAATTATCCTCTGCAGAGTAATTTTTGGGATATTTGATAATGACAGCGGTGTGATTATCTTCGAACTCAATACGGGGAGTTTCGCCGGGGTCGATAGACGAAGTAATAGTATGCTGATCCATGCCGTAATCGTTGATGAGATGCTCTCTTTCCGTCTCATCCGGTTTGACATAGACTTCAACGGGGATGCTTCCTTCAGCCCCTTGAATGATGCGTCCGTCGCAAACAGAATATCTTTGAAGCATTTGCGCGACCTCCTAAATTTACGGACGATTTTTACACAACAGGAGGGCTTGCTGATAATCAGAAAGCCCCCCTTACGATCAGTTAACGATCAAATACGATCAGTTAGCTTTCTTGAATGCTGCCATGAAGTCGATGAGCTTTTCAACGCCTTCCATGGGAACTGCATTGTAGATGCTTGCGCGGATACCGCCAACGGAGCGGTGACCTTTCAGACCGATCATACCGGCTGCTTTTGCTTCCTTGACGAACTTGGCTTCCAGTTCTTCGTTGGGAAGACGGAAGACGACATTCATGCGGGACCGGCTGCAGGGGCAGACGGGGTTCTTGTAGTAGCCGTCGGAACCATCGATTGCAGCGTAGAGAGCGGCTGCCTTTGCATTGTTGATTTTTTCGATACCGTCGATGCCGCCCTGTTCCTTGACCCAGTCGGTGACCAGAGCGAGCATGTAGATGCCATAGGTCGGCGGGGTGTTGTAAAGGGAGTTGTTATCGGTATAGGTTGCATAGCGGAGCATTGTGGGAACGTCGATGGGGGTGCGTGCGATCAGATCCTTGCGGATGATGACCAGAGTGACACCGCTGGGGCCGAGGTTCTTCTGAGCACCGGCATAAATCATTGCGAACTTGTTCATGTCGAAACGGCGGGACATGATATCGCTGGACATATCAGCGATCAGGGGAGCATTTGCTTCCGGGAATTCCTGATACTGGGTTCCGTAGATAGTGTTGTTGCTGGTGATGTGCAGGTAGCTTGCTTCCTTGGTGGAGGGCTGCCACTTGTCGAAAGAAGGAATATAGGTGTATTTATCTTCTTTGGAAGAAGCGATGCACTTGACTTCGCCGAAGAGTTTTGCTTCTTTCATAGCCTTGGAGGACCATGTACCGGTATCAGCATATTCTGCATATCCGCCGGGGAGCATAAGGTTCATGGGAACCATTGCGAACTGCATGCTTGCGCCGCCCTGGATGTAAACGACTTCGTATTCATCGGAGACGCCGAGGATTTCGCGGATGTTGCTGTTTGCACGTGCGAGGATCTCATCGAAAAGGGGTCCGCGGTGGGAGTGTTCCATCAAACCGCATCCACTTCCGTTGTAATCGCAGAATTCTTTTTGAGCTCTTTCCATGACTGCAGTCGGGATCATTGCCGGACCTGCACTGAAATTGACAATGCGCATAATAAAACCTCCATCAAGTTTGTACTGGAAAACAAATCAACCGGATCACCTGAATCCGGCTCTTTCCAGTGTCATATTTTGCGTTATTATAAGATACAACCGAAATACACTTTTTTCCAGTCAACTTTGCAGTTTTTTTTAATTATTTTTTTGTCAAAAAATCCCTGAACTGAAAAAAGTGACATTTTATCCGTGTTTTCCGGCGGTAAAACCGGCTTTTTTATTACCGTCCGGCATTCTCCAAAGCTGCCCGCATGACCTCAACCGGAGCCTTTCTGCCTGTCCAGATCTCAAGGGATCGCGCTCCCTGATGGAGCAGCATGCCAAGACCGGAAGCACAGCGCAATCCTCTGGCTTCTGCAGCCTGATATAATGCGGTCCGCTTGTAGATCGTATCGTAATAACAGATGCCATCCGGAAGAAGTTCCGGCGGGATCGGAGCAGGATCTTCCGGTTTCAAGCCGAGACTTGTACACTGGATCGCGATTTGTGCGCCTGTCATCGCCTGTTTGACAGCTTCGGGATCACTGATGGGAAAGGCTTCTGCTGAGATTGCCGGATATTTTGCTTTCAGTTTTTCCGCGAGTTCTTCTGCTTTTCCGACGGAACGGTTGAGGATCGCGATCCGTGCGGCACCCTGCATGGCAAAGTAAGTTGCCGCAGCATGAGCAGCTCCGCCGCAGCCGATAAAGACAATATTGGCACCGCGTACGGGCAGCCCGAACGCCTCAAAAAGCGCAGTCTCAAGTCCATATCCATCTGTGCTGTCACCATAAAGTTTGCCATCTTTCACGGTAACGGTATTTACGCTGTCGGCAAAAGCGGCGGCTTCGGTGATCTCATCCAGCAGAGGGATAATATTTTTCTTGTGAGGGACTGTAATATTAAAACCGTTGAGGTTTTTCCGGGCATAGTCAGCAAACTGCGGGAGTTCTTCCAGCGGAACTCTTACGGCATCATAAGAGCCTTCCAGTTCAAGGTTTTTGAGGGCAGCATTGTGCATGACCGGTGAGAGGGAATGGGCAATCGGATCCCCGATAACAGCGAATTTTATCATGATTTTCTCCTGAAGCAGTTGAAAAAATTGCATTTCTGATATATAATAATACATGAATAACGTAAAAAAATCAAGGGCTGGAAGATGAATTCTCAATTAAAAAATGAACTGGCAAAGGTCTGTGAACTGATTGACACCGTGATCCGGGAAGATCAATTTCCGGAATCAATCGAACCGGAATCTTTGAAAATGGCGGTAAAATCCTATCCGTCACGCGGCGGGAAACGGCTTCGTCCGGCGTTGCTTCTGTGGAGCTGCGGTGCGGTGGGCGGGAACCCGGAAGATGCGCTTCATGCTGCAGCAGCAGTCGAAGTTTACCATAACTGGACCCTTGTTCATGATGATATCATCGACTGCGACGAGTTCCGGCGGGGAGTTCCGACTTCCCATGTGGAGCTCCGGGATTATGCAAAGAACAAATTCGCCCTTGAAACTGAAGCGGCAGTCAAATATGGCACAGATTTTGCAATTCTTGCCGGGGACGTTCAGCAGTCCTGGGCAATGGATCTTCTGCTCCGCAGCGCAGGAAAAAGTGTCTCTGTGGAAACCGCATACGCGCTGGCGGTACGGATGCAGACCTTTCTCAATCGCGGTTTGATCTCCGGCGAAGCTCTTGACGTGGAGTTTGAATACCGTCCGGAACAGCCTGCCCGGAGCGAAGCGGCGCATATGATCGACGGTAAGACCGGGATTCTGCTCTCATACAGTGCGGCATCCGGTGCGATGATCGGGCTGAACACCCCGGATCACAAACATCCTTATGTGGAAGCACTCGGGGATTATGCCCGCTCCATTGGCTACGCGTTCCAGCTGTGCGATGACCTTCTCGGCGTTTATGGAAATGAAAAATCCTTCGGCAAGCCTCTCTGTTCCGACTTCCGGGAAGGAAAACCAACGATTCTTGCGATGGAAGCGTACGCAAGACTGGATGAGTCCGGCAGGGAAAAATTACGTTCCCTCCGCGGGAAAGCCCCCTCTGCCGATGATGTAAACATGGTCAGGGAGCTGCTGGATTCCTGCGGGGCGCGTCAGGCTGTTTCCGATGAAGCAAATGCAGTGTCTATGGATGCAATGAAAAAACTTCACACACTGCCGAAAAATAAATACCGGGATCTGCTGGAAGAACTGGCAGTTTATCTGCTCTCCCGGAATGTTTGAATCAGGAGAACATAAAAAAATGAGAACTGTACTTTATCCGGGAAGTTTTGATCCGGTGACAAACGGACACATTGATGTGATCCGGCGGGCAAGTGCGATTTTTGACCGAGTGGTCGTTGCCGTCGCCCACAATTCAGAAAAAAATGCACTTTTCACCACGGATGAACGAATCGAGCTGATTCGCAAGGCGTGTCCGGAGCTGAGTAATATCGAAGTTTCCACCTTTGACGGTCTGATGGTGGATTCTCTGCAGAAGTTTCAGGCGACTGCAGTGATCCGCGGACTCCGTGCCGTATCTGACTTTGAATATGAATTTCAGATGGCACTGATGAACCGGGGGCTGAATCCCAGATGTGAAACGCTCTTCATGATGCCCAGTCCGGAATACTCATTTGTCAGTTCCAGACTCATCAAAGAGATCGCTAAATGCGGCGGAAGTATCGGTAAGTTTGTGCCGCCCTGTGTGGAAGACGCTATGCGGAAAAAATTTGCGGGGATGAAAATATGATCAAGATCAACACCAATCACATCGGCGATCTGCCGCTGGTCGTTGACGGAACGGAAGATTCTGCGATCCTGGAACTCTCTTCCGATGCCGGGCTGACACCAAACGGAAAAATCCATTACAATCTCCTTGCAACCATGACCGGGATGGATCTTCTGGTGACAGGAACCGTCAAACTGGCTGTTACGGCAATTTGCGGACGATGTCTGGAAGAGTTTTCCATGGAACTTTCCGTAAAAGATGTTTGTCATTTATACGAAAAAGCGGAAGGACAGGAGATCAATGTTTCGGATGATATCCGCGAAGATCTTCTTCTCGCGCTCCCGCTAGTGTTCAAATGTTCCCCTGACTGCAAAGGGATCTGTACCGGATGCGGTGCAAATCTTAACACGGAAAAATGCAGCTGCGGGAAGAAAAAGAAGAAAAAATCAGAGCCGGAAAAGCCGGATGATCCCTCCCCCTGGGACGCCCTTTCCGCACTGAAATTCTGAAAGGAATCAATTATGAACGACACAGTTTTTACAAGAAGAAGTATCCGCCGGTTCAAACAGATCCCGGTGACAGATGAACAGATCCGCGCACTGCTGGATTCTGCACTCGTTGCGCCGTCCGCCCGGAACGGACAGATCCTCCGTTACTGTGTTGTCTCCTCTCCGGACAAACTGCAGGAAGTCTTCAACAACACGGCATGGGCAGGTTATGTCCACCCGAAACGCATTCCCCTGAGAGATGTCTCTTCCCCGATGCTCTTTATCGTGGTATCTGCAATCAAAACCGGTCCGGAGATCTCCCCGCACACCTGGGCAGATGCAGGTGCTGCAATCGAAAACATGCTCCTGACTGCCGTTGAGCTTGGCTTGGGCGGTTGCTGGATCGGTTCTTTCAACCGGGAAATTCTGGAAAAGACCATCACCCAGCCGGAAGATCAGACAGCCTTGTATGTGGTTGCATTCGGTGTTCCGGATGAATCCCCCATTCTGGAACGGATCGACGCCGATGGCGATACAAGATATTATCTTGATGATCGGGATGTTCTGCATGTACCCAAATTGACGGCTGAAGCCGCCGCAAGATATCTTTGACCAGATTTTAAATGCAGGGACTGAAACAGCATCCTATATAAAAGGTTCCGTAAAAATGCGTTCCTGCATAACAGTTTTTGCGCCATCTGAAAAACTGATTTCCGTTCTTGATTATTGCGCCTGACTGGAAACTTTTTCACAGTTCAGTGTGTCAAAATGTCTCAACAGCCTCCCGTTTTTCTGCATAGAAAAAAGTTGGCAAGGTTTTTGCTGATTGTTTTAATGCAGATAAAAAGTATGAACAGAAATGGGTGTCGAAAGCACCCGTAAACCAGGAGGCATATTATGACAGATATGGAAAAATTCACAATCAAATCAAGAGAAGCAATGCTGGCTTCCCAGCGGATGGCAACAGAACGGGGCAATTCAGAGATCCGCCCGCTCCATCTTTTGAATGCACTGGTCTCTCAGGAAGACGGTTTGATCCCCTCTCTTCTCAAGCGGATGAATGTTGAACTCGGTTCAATCATGCTGGCACTGGAACAGGAACTCGTTAAATTACCATCAGTTTCCGGCGAAGCAGCTCAGAATCCTTACGCTTCACGGGACTTCAATCAAGTGCTGATCGAAGCATCATCCATCGCTGAACACATGAAAGATGAGTATGTCAGCGTGGAACATCTGCTTCTTGCAATCATCGAAAAAGACAGCAAGTGTTCCAAACTTCTTTCCGGTTTCGGAGTCGATAAGAACAGCGTTCTTAACGCGTTGAAGTCAGTCCGTGGAAATCAGAGAGTGACAAATGACTCACCGGAAACAGCATACGAAGCACTGGAAAAATACGGCAGAGATTTGACTCTGGCAGCGGCGCAGGGGAAACTTGATCCCGTGATCGGACGGGATGAAGAGATCCGCCGGACGATCCAGATTCTTTCCCGGCGCACAAAAAACAATCCGGTACTCATCGGGGAACCCGGGGTGGGAAAAACTGCCATTGTGGAAGGATTGGCACGCCGGATCACTGACGGTGATGTACCGGAAGGTCTGAAGAATAAAAAACTTGTTGCTCTCGACATGGGCGCATTGATCGCCGGGGCAAAGTACCGGGGAGAGTTCGAAGAACGGCTGAAAGCTGTCCTGAACGAAGTTTCCGCTTCTGACGGCAGGATCATTCTCTTTATTGATGAATTGCATACCGTCGTGGGAGCCGGGGGCGGCAGCGATGGTGCAATGGATGCCGGGAACCTGCTGAAACCCATGCTGGCACGCGGGGAACTTCACTGCATCGGTGCAACAACGCTTGACGAATACCGGAAATATATTGAAAAAGATGCTGCTCTGGAACGGCGTTTTCAATCGGTTCTCGTTCCGCAGCCCGGGGTGGAAGATACGATTTCCATTCTGCGGGGATTGAAAGAGCGGTATGAAACCCATCACGGGGTAAAGATCAAAGACTCTGCTCTGGTTGCGGCGGCAACGCTTTCTGACAAGTATATCACGGACCGTTTTCTGCCCGATAAAGCAATCGACCTGCTGGATGAAGCGGCAGCAAAACTGCGGACAGAGATCGACTCCTGTCCGGTGGCGATCGACGAACTCTCCCGGAAACAAATGCGCATGGAAATCGAACTTGCCGCATTGAAAAAAGAGACCGATCCCGCCAGCAAAGCAAGACGTCAAACTCTGGAGCAGGAACTTGCGGAAGTCAAGGACCGCTGCAGCACTTTGAAAGCAGAATGGGAAGCGGAAAAGAAATCTATTGTTGATCTGCGCGATATGCGGGCAAATCTGGAACTTGCCAGAACCAATCTAGCAAAAGCGGAACGGGAATATGATCTGAACCGTGCAGCAGAACTCAAGCACGGGATCATCCCGGGATTGGAACGGCAAATCGCAGCAATGGAAGAGAAAATCCACTCCGAAAAGACCACCCGCATGGCAAAGGAAGAGGTCTCCGATGAAGATATCGCGGAAATCGTCTCCCGCTGGACGAAGATCCCTGTCAGCAAGCTGGTTCAGGGCGAACGGGAAAAATTGCTGACCCTGCCTGAAAAGCTTCATGAACGGGTAATCGGTCAGGATGAGGCTGTAGATGCCGTTTCCGATGCCGTCCTCCGGGCAAGATCCGGGCTGAAAGATCCAAACCGCCCCATAGCCTCTTTCATCTTTCTCGGCCCCACCGGAGTGGGAAAGACGGAGCTTGCAAAGGCTTTGGCAGAAGATCTTTTCGATGATGAACGGGCGATCATCCGGATCGACATGTCGGAATACATGGAAAAACACAGTGTCTCCCGTTTGGTCGGCGCGCCTCCGGGATATATCGGCTATGATGAAGGCGGACAGCTTACAGAAGCGGTGCGGAGACGCCCCTATTCTGTTGTATTGTTCGACGAAATCGAAAAGGCTCACAGCGATGTGTTCAACATTTTCCTTCAGATCCTTGATGACGGCATGCTGACAGATTCCCGCGGAAGAACGGTCAACTTCAAAAACACCATTATCATCATGACCAGCAACCTGGGCAGCGATCTTCTGCTTGAGGCGGCAGGAAAGAAAGGTGATGATGAAAAAATCAGAGAAAAGATGTCAGCACTGCTGAGATCCCAGTTCCGTCCGGAATTCCTGAACAGAATTGATGAAACGCTGATGTTCCGTGCGCTGACACAGAAAGATATTGAACAGATCCTTGAGATCCAGATGAAACGGTTTGCATTCCGTCTGAAAGAAATGGGAATCGGTTTGGAACTCACCGCAAAAGCAAAAGCACTGCTGGCGAAGAAGGGTTATGATCCTGAATTCGGGGCAAGACCTCTGAAGCGGACACTTGTCCGTGAAGTGGAAACGCCGGTATCCAGAATGCTGATTGCCGGGGACCTTCCGGAAGGTTCTGCATTAAAAATAGATGTTTCCGGTGAAGATTTGCACTTCTCTCGCGTATCATATGTTGAAAAGTTTGCGATCAGAGTGTATATTACCCGATCATACAGAAAAACAGAAGGAATAATTACAGATATGAGCAAAGAAGAAAAGAATCAGGAAGTCCAGGCAGAAGAAACTGTAAAAGCAGCAGAGGCGGCGGAAGAACAGAAAGAACAGGTTCCTCCCACGCCGGAACAGCTTCTGGAAGAAGCACGGTTGAAATTGGAAGCTGCAGATAAAAAGTATCTGCTCCTGCTTGCTGATATGGAAAATCTGCGGAAACGCTGCATGAAAGATATGGAATCCACACGGTATAACACCATGGCAGATACCATTACACCGTTTTTGCAGGTCTTCGACCACTTCGGTATGGCTGTGAAAGCCTCTGAACAGTCAGACAATATGAAGATGCTGCTGGATGGATTGAAGATGATCCGCGGTGAATTTGACAAAGCATTCCAGGAACTGGGTGTTGAGTGCATTGATGCCGTTGGAAAAGATTTTGACCCCAATGTTCATGAAGCGGTTTCCCAGGAAGCCTCTGATACAGTTCCCGCCGGAAAAGTGATCCGTCAGTGGAACTGCGGTTATAAAACCGGATCCCGTCTGTTGAAACCTGCGATGGTCGTTGTCAGCTCCGGGAAAGCGGAAGAAGCCGGCAAGGAATAAGCCGGTTCCGGAAGGACAGGTGAAATATGGCAAACGAAGATTATTATGCAACCCTCGGAGTCTCAAAATCCGCAACGGAAGATGAGATCAAAAAAGCGTACCGGAAACTTGCGATCAAGTATCATCCGGACCGGAATCCGGGAAACAAACAGGCAGAAGAGAAGTTCAAAAAAGTCTCTATTGCCTATGAAGTTCTCAGCGATCCGGAAAAACGCCGGAATTACGATCAGTTCGGTTCCGACTTTTTCCAGAATGGCGGTGCCGGAGGGTTCGGCGGACAGGGTGGGTTCCATGATGCCCGGGATATCTTCAGTCAGTTTTTCGGTAATTTCGGCGGGGGCGGAGGCTTTGGCGGCGGACGCGGAGCCTCCTTCAATATCAATGATCTCTTCGGCGGTGGCGGAGGAGGATTCGGCGGTTTCGGCGGAGCTCAGAAAGGATCCGATATGGAGACCGAGCTTACAATCTCCTTTGATGATGCCTTTCACGGAGCTGAAAAAAAGATCCGGACTGATCGGGAACTGACCGTCCGCATCCCGGCAGGGATCAAAGACGGACAGAAAATCCGTGTTCCCGGTGCAGGAGGTCCCAGCCCCATGGGAGGTCCTGCCGGAGATTTGTTTGTGATTATTAAAGTAGCTGAAAATCAGATATTTTCCCGTGATGGGCAGAATGTCATCTGTGAGCTGCCGATCTCTCTTGAGACCGCAGTAAACGGTGGAATCGTGGAAGTTCCTTCCATGAAAGGGAAAGTTCGTATGAAGGTTCCAGCCGGTTCCCAGGCAGGAAAAGTTCTCCGGATCCGCAACAGCGGGTTCCCCGGAACAAAAACAAAACCGCAAGGGGATCAGCTGGTAAAATTAAAAGTAGAAATTCCGTCAGGACTTTCAAAACAGCAGAGTGATCTGCTGAAGTATTTTCTGGATTCATTGACGGAAGAAAATTCGCCGCAGCTGAAGCAGTTTGCGGCAAATGCAGAAAAATATATGGGTTGAGATTATGAGTGAAAAGAAAAAAGAATTTGCAGAAGGTACCGATCTGGTAAGAAACCGCAAAGCGTTCCATGATTTCACGATCCTGGAAAAATACGAATGCGGTATCGTTCTTGCCGGAACGGAAGTCAAAAGCTGCCGTGCCAGATCAGTTTCCATTCAGGAGGGATATATCCAGGTTCTGAAAGGGGAACTTCTGATTTACGGAATGCATATTGCTCCATACGGTTTCGGGAACCGGTTCAATCACGAATCGGTGCGCCCCCGCCGTCTGTTGATGCACAAACGGGAAATTTTGAAACTTTCCCAGAAAGTAAAAGAAAAAGGAGTTACCCTGATTCCGCTTTCCCTCTATCTGAAAAATGGAAGAGTCAAAGTTGAGCTCGGGGTCGCCAAAGGAAAAACATTCAGCGACAAGCGTGAAACCCTGAAGAAAAAACAGGATGATCTGGAAGCGCGCCGCGCAATGGCTCACTAAGGATTTTTTGATGAAGTATTTCTCCCAGCTTCTTCCCAACGCCCGGAAACCGGGTGGTTTGTTTCAAGTATTAACCATCGCAACGCCGCTGATTCTGGCATCTGCCGGACACGCTATGAACCTGTTTTTCGACAGGGTCATGCTTGCCAGATATTCCCGGGATGCAGTCAATGCAGCACTGCCTTCCGGGTTGACCAGCTTTACGATCTGCTGTTTTTTTCTCGGTGTGATCGGCTATGCAAACAGCTTTGTTGCGCAGTACACCGGAGCGGATGCGGATCACCGGGTGGGACCATCCATCTGGCAGGCTCTCTGGCTCTCTCTGCTGGGCGGGATCATTCTGGCGACCGGATATTTCTGGGCGGTCCCTCTGTTTGATGCGATGGGGCATGCGGAATCCGTCCGGGAGCAGGAAGTCATCTATTTCCGGATCCTCTCGGTCTTCTCTTTCATTCCGCTGATGCAAAGTGCATTGTCAGCTTTTTGGGCTGGACGCGGCAAGACGATGTTTGTAATGATCAACAACTTTATCGTGACCGGTTTGAATATCCCGCTGAACTATGCGTTTATTTTCGGGAGATGGGGTGCGCCTGAACTCGGAATTGCCGGAGCTGCCATCGGTACGATCGGTGCGGCATTGGCAGGATTGCTTCTGTATATGATCTTTTTCCTTTTGAAAAGAGAACGCCGTCAGTATGCCACCTGGCCGCCGGTTTTCGATAAAGAACTTTTCGGCAGGATGCTCAAATACGGAACGCCCAGCGGGGTTCAGCTTTTTCTTGACCTGCTGGCATTCAATATTTTTGTCATCATGCTCGGCTGGGTCGGGTCTTCCGAAGAAGAAAAACTGGTCACGCAGGAAGCCTCAACGATCGCACTTTCCATTAACTCCATCTCGTTCACCCCGATGATCGGACTCGGACAGACTGTCACAGTTCTGGTTGGTCAGAGTGTCGGTGCGGGGAAAATCGCCGATGCCTGCCGTGCGGTGCGGACCTGCCGGAATCTCGCCCTGCTCTATACCGGAACGATGGCATTGTTCTTCCTGTTTTATCCTGATCCGCTGATCGGGCTGTTTGCCCGTTCCGGCGATGCCGGTCAGACCGCAACGATGGAAGTCGTACGTGTCTTCATGCGGTTCATTGCGGCTCTTACCATGTTTGATGCGCTTGTGATCATCTTTTCCGGAGCTGTGAAAGGTGCCGGCGATACGAAATTTGCGATGTACGCCAACGTGGGCTTGGCATTTATCCTGTGTGTTGTCCCCTGTGTGATCGCATGGTTCCTGAAATGTTCCATCAATATATATTGGCTGATCCTTGATATTTACATCATCACCTGCGCGATGGTTTTCATATTCCGTTACATTCAGGGAAAATGGAAGAAGATGCGCGTGATCGAAGATGAATATGCAAAACATGGCATAGAGGAGTGATCCACGATGAAACCGGGACTTTGGGAATATCTGCTGAAAAGACTTCTGCTTGCTGCGGTCACCCTTGTCCTGATTCTTCTGACCAGCTATGTTCTTCTGCGGCTTGCGCCCGGTGATCCGGTGAAATCATCCATGATCGGTTCCGGCGGTGCCGGTGCGGCAGGGCTCTCTTCTGACAAACCGGAACTGACCGAAAATGAGGTCATGAAGAAGAAACTCAATTTTGACAAGCCGATCATTGTCGGATTCACGCTGTGGCTCAAAGATGTTTGCCGCGGCGATTTCGGAACCTCTGTCTCCTTTGATAAAGGGCGTCCGGTGACGGAACTGATCATGGAACGGCTTCCGGTAACGCTGCGGCTGAATATCTGCGCAATCATTCTGGTATATCTTTTCTCGATCCCGATCGGTCTCTTTTCCGGAGTTTTCCCGGAAGGGAAGTTTGATAAAGCCATGACCGTTATTCTGTTTTTCCTCTTTTCCATGCCTGTGTTATGGGTTGCGCTCTCGCTTCAGGCACTGGTATGCAAGGGCGGGATCTTCCCGATCTTCCCGTTGAAAGGGTTGGAACCGGCAGTCACGACCGGGCTTTCCACCTGGGCTATCGTACAGCAGACTGCTTTGCATTATGTTCTTCCGATTCTCTGTATGACCTATGCCGGATTTGCCGGACTCTCCCGTTTTACGCGGTCAGCGATGATCGAAACGCTGCGGCAGGAGTACATCCGGACAGCCCGGGCGAAAGGGGTTGCAGAACTGGATATCGTCTTCACGCATGCGTTCAGAAACATTTTAGTCATCATGGTGACTCTGCTTGCCGGATTGCTGCCGGGATTGATTTCCGGAAGTTTGCTGATCGAGTATATTTTTGCGATTCCGGGCATGGGTGATCTCTCCATGCGAGCACTGAGCAGCCGGGATATTCCGCTGATCATGGCTCTGTTTTCTTTCAGCGGATTTCTGACTCTGCTCGGCTTCCTGATCTCCGATATTCTCTACGTCTTTGTTGATCCCAGAATATCCTTCCGTTCAAGAATATAAAATCATCTGATTCAATTGCATTTTTCTCTTTCAGGGTGTATATTACTTTCTGATAAAAGAGGTAATTTCAAAAGTCCGGCAAAATTTGGCTGAAAAAAGATTGTTGATGAGCTGAAAATGGTAGGTTGAGCGTGGCTACTCGCAGAGTAACCACCGAAAACGCCCCATTTTACAGATCGCAACAAGAATTTTCTGACATTTTTGAAGACTTTTGAAATTACCTCAAAAGAAACAACACGGAAAGGAATTATCACCATGAGTGAAAATCAGGCTCTTTTAAGAATAGAGGGACAAGATATTCCGCTGTCCATTGTACAGGGAACGGAAGGCGAAAAAGCCATTATGATCTCAGGGTTGCGGCAAAAAACCGGATATGTCACCCTTGACCCCAGTTTTATGAACACAGCTGCCTGTTTCAGCAAAATCACATACGTCAACGGTGAAAAGGGAGTCCTCCGTTATCGCGGGATCCCTGTGGAAGAACTGGTCAAAATCGGCTCTTTCGTCCAGACCGCTTACCTGCTTGTTCATGGTGATCTTCCGGATGAAGAACAGAAAAGAAGCTTCTCCGCGCTGCTGAACCAGCACTCTCTGATCCACGAAGATATGCGTCACTTCTTCGACAGTTTCCCCCGGGGCGCACACCCGATGCACATTCTCTCCACCATGATCAACGCATTGGCGGCATTCTATCCCAACGTTGACCTTCTTTCACTGGCT
This sequence comes from Lentisphaeria bacterium, assembly GCA_017456495.1. Taxonomy (GTDB): domain Bacteria; phylum Verrucomicrobiota; class Lentisphaeria; order Victivallales; family UBA1829; genus SIG79. The sequence goes on from JAFTJI010000129.1 coordinate 27,578, forward strand.
GAAGACATTGAAATTTCTTCAGCACGCCTGATCTCCATGATCCGCACCATGGCGGCAATGGCTTACAAGAAGAGCATCGGCGAACCCATCGTTTACCCCCGCCGCGACCTCAGCTATTGCGCAAACTTCCTGAATATGATGTTCGATTCCCCTGTTGCGCCCTATGAGATCCACCCGGAAACGGTCCGCATCCTCAACACTCTTCTGATCCTGCACGCTGACCATGAACAGAACTGTTCCACGACAGCGGTCCGCACTCTCGGCAGTGCCCAGGTGAACCTTTATGCAACGATTTCTGCAGGGATCTCCGCATTGTCCGGTCCGCTCCACGGCGGTGCAAACCAGGCAGTCGTGGAAATGTTCCGTACCATCCGGAAAGTCGGCAGTGTCAAAACATTCCTGGAACAGGTGAAAGACAAGAGCAACCCGCAGCGGCTCATGGGCTTCGGTCACAGAGTTTACAAGACCTTTGACCCCCGCGCAAAGCTCATCAAGCAGGAATGTCATAACTATCTTTCCAGGATGCACATCAACGATCCTCTGCTGGACATTGCTCTGGAAGTGGAAGAAGCGGCACTGAACGACGAATATTTTGTTTCACGGAATCTTTATCCCAACGTGGACTTCTACTCCGGTATTGTTTACCGTGCCATCGGGATCCCGGAAAACATGTTTACTGTGATGTTTGCACTGGCACGTCTGCCCGGCTGGATCGCCCACTGGCGTGAAATGATCGGAACAGATACAAAGATCGTGCGCCCGCGCCAGATCTATACCGGACACTCTTTGCGTCATGATGAGAGAAATTGGAGATAATGGAAAATGCGGAAAAAGGGCAAAAAAAATGGAGGCGTGAGTGGGAGTTGAACCCACCAGAACCGGTTTTGCAGACCGTTGCCTTAGCCGCTCGACCATCACGCCTCGTGATAGGGATGTAATATAACACAACCTTTGAAAAATGCAAGGCGATTTTCAAAAAAAATTGAAATTTTTCAGGAGAAAGTGAATATGGAAGACAATATCATCTGCGGAGCACTGGATTTTTCCTGGGGCGAAGCCGCTTTTGCTATGATGCAGGGCGAAAAATTACTGGTGCGGAAAAATCATCTCTTCTCCGGTCATGATGCCTCCCGTCTGCCCGAATGGATCGCTGAATCCGCAGCCAAAGCAGGCGGAGTGGACCGCATTCAGGATTGGACCATCGGAGCAGGCCCCGGAAGCTTCAGCGGACTGCGGATCGCTTCCGCTTACGTTATGGGACTCGCATACGGAAAAGAAAATGTCAGGGTCCGCGGCATTTCTACTGCTGCAGCAATGGCGTTGACCGCATTCCCCGATAAACAGGATCAGCCGGAAGAAGTGCTGGTTCTCTTCGATGGAAAACGCTCCGAAATCATCGGTTACGGATTGACTCTGCAGGGCAGCGATTATGTTCAGAACGGATACAAAGAAGTGTTCCGGAACGGCGAGGAACTTCGTGCTGCAGCTGAAAACAGAGCAATCTGCGCCCTGGAAAAAGATTCGGCGGCTCTTGCCCCATTTGAAGCAAATATCTGCTATATCCCGTCGATTCATGCCGATGCTCTGATCCGGCTTATGCCCGGTGATTTCTCTTCCCCGCCGACTGCTCTGGAATATCTCCGGGCAGCCGTATTTGTCCCCCCGAAAACACCGAGACAGATTTTATGACAAACGAGCCCGGCACAGGATCAAAAGGAAAAGTTCTTAAAATACTTCTGTGGAGTCTGCTCTCCATCGTGGTTCTCTGCCTGACTGCTGCCGGGATCCTTGCCTCCATGATCTTCGAAAAAGTACCGATCGTCCTTGATCACAATTATCTGCGCCGTCCGAAAGACAAAGAACCCTTCATTCCCTTTTATGTCATGCGGAAAGGACAGAATAACTATGATATCATGAAGGATTCCAAGCCGGGGACCAGATCCACGATTTACTACGAAGATGATGAGTTCAATTACATTCTGCGGAATGTTCTTTTTTCCAATATTCTGAATCAGGCAGGTGCAACCGGAGGAAAAAGGATCACTGCCAAGCGGACAAGCCTCATCCTGAAAAACGGTGCGTTCCATCTGAAATACATCCTTGATACTCCGGACAACCCTTTCGGAAAATATCTGAACCTCTATTTTGTGTTCAAAATAGCTGTCAAAGACGGAAAAGATCATCTGGAAATCCTGACAGCCAAAGCTGGTTCTCTGGACATCCCGAAGTTTATTCTTGACCGGAAACTGCAGGAGATCATCAGAAAATATTACAGTGGAACAGCTCAGGAACGGTTGATCAAGAGCTGTATTATCGACCTGCATCTTGATCAAAATGGGATCTTTGCTGAGTATTCCCCTTATGTTTTGAAGCAGGAGATCAAACACCTGTCCGGCGGAGCCGCCGGAGTATTTCTTGGACAGCTGGGGTATGACGATGCAAAAAAATAAAATCTTCGGAAAAACGGTCAAATGTGTCGGTCTTGCAGCACCGGCAAGCCCCTGCAAACCGGAAGTACTGCAGGCTGGCATCCGTTTTCTGGAAGAATCCGGTATCAGAGTGATCCCCGGAAAATATCTTCATCAGAAAGGAAAATTTTCCTATCTTTCAGCCGATGATCCATTCCGGGCGGAAGATTTCAACAGTCTTGCAGAAAACGAGTCTGTCGATGCGATCCTCTGTGTTCGGGGCGGGTACGGCTCCCCCAGGATCCTGGATCAAATCAACTACAAAATCCTGAAAGAACGTGATCTTCCCGTCATCGGATTCAGTGATATCACAGCCCTGCATCTTGCGATGCTCTCCCGGAACGCCGGAAGATGCGTGGCATCTCAAATGGCAGCTCAGCTCCCGGATGCCGTCTCCGATCCCCAAACGCTTGCCGGGATGAAACGGGTTTACAGCCGTTTGGATGGTGTCGGGAAAAATTTTTATAAAATCGGACGGAAGCTCACGGCATTGAGCGGGGCAACAACAGCGGAAGGCGGAATCATCCCGGTCAATCTCACCCTTGCGGCAGCTCTTTGCGGAACAGATTATCTGCCGTCAATGGATGGACGGATCGTTGTTCTGGAAGAGATCGGAGAGCCTGTCCGGAAAATTGACCGGATGCTGAATCAGCTGTTATACAGCGGTTTCTTCCATGGAGCTTCTGCTGTCGTTTTTGCACAATTTACAGATTGCGGCGGCACGGCAGAACGGAATCGTCTGTTTCAGGATTTTGCAGACCGCACAGACTGTCCGGTTTTCCGTGGACTGGAGTATGGACACGCGCTGCCCTCGCTCTCATTTCTCTTTGACGAACCCTGCCGGATCGAAGCCGGCACATTCTTCTTACAATAAGATCGCGGAGCCGTCAACGCCGGGGGTGAAAATCTTTATTCCCGGAAGTTGTTTTCTCAGAAAATCAATGGCATGTTCCCCGGTGCAATGGAGAAGATAGAGAGTCCGGATCCCGGATCCCCTCAGATAATCGGCAGTTTGTTTCAGCCGGTCTTCCGATGCAAGCAGCAGATGCAATCCGCCAATAACAGTATGAACTGTGATTTCCGGGTGTTCCTTCCGGCAGTATTCCAGCGTATTGATGACTCCGGCATGGCAGCAGCCCTGGATCAGGATCCCGTCTTTCGTCAGAAGAGCCTGCTCATCTGAAAGATCGTCTTTTACCATACCTTCGTTATCAGAAAAGAAAGGTCCTCCGCAATCTTCCCCGGAAATGCGCGGAATGGGTCCGGTCAGAAAAATCCCGGGCAGGATTTCCGTAAAGGAACTGATCTCTCTGCACCGGCACTGTTGGAGCCGTTGGATACACCTCTCCGGCATCGTCAGAGTCCGTACAGGCTTGCCGGGATGATGACTGAAATGGTGCTGAGTGATCCCGGGAGCGTGCCAAACCGTACAGGGAGACAAAATGTGAAGTCCGCCTGTATGATCCATATGACCATGAGAAAGGATGATTCCGTTCAAATCTGAAAAATCCTTTTTCATGAGGCTGCAGTTTCCGGCAAAAACCTCCCCAGCCCCTGTATCAAAGAGAAGTTGATATTCCCCCTGTTCAAGGAGCATGGAAAGACCGTGTTCCGCCTCGAAAGGCGGTACAGCGTTGTTTTCAGTCAGGATCGTCAGTTTCATAATGCAGTTAACATAGCACGTTTTTTCAACAGTTCAAATTCCGGGAACAAAAAAACGTCCGGCGTTATACCGGACGTCAGAGGGGAGTTTGTTGCAATCAAAACTTGATCTCGTAAGAAATGGTATCAGCAGCCCAGGAATCAGAGGGGAGCTCTTTGAGAGTCCGGGTGATCTGATCAACTTCTCCGGGCAGGAGTCTGATTTCATCAGCTGTAAGACCTGTCGGGATGTGTGTAAGCGGGGCGGGAGATACGATTCCGTAAACACTTTCAAACCCTGCGGGACCATCCTGTGTAACCTTACCGTACAGCACGCTTTTGGAGGCAGGGAACTCATATTCTTTTCCAGCTTCAACAAAGATCTGCTGATCATAAGCGTTGGGGACCAGAACGGCAAAACCACCGCCGGATTCAGAACAGAACAGATGGAAATAACCGGTAACAGGAGAACGGAATTTAAAGCTGATATTTTCTCCGACTTTTACTGCTTTCATCTCAATAGTTCCAACGAGAGAAATCGCCCGGGAGGTGAAAGTATTCTCACGTTTCAAAGCAATGGGGTGGATCCGTTTCTGATTGGAGATTACTCTTGCTGCCTCCGTTCTGCGGGTCTGAATATCACCAACAGTTGCGGTCAACTGATTTTTAAGATCGTCAATGATCTTTACAAGTTCTTCTTCCCGCTTCTTGAAATTTTCTTCCAGAGCTGCCTGTGCAGAAGCATTGAATGCCATTCCCTGTTCAACAGCCTGCAATTTTCTGGTGCGGTATTCTTTGCTGAATGCGACTTTATTCTTCAATACTTCAAGTTCGTACAATTCTTTTTGCTTCTGGATTTCAAGGATTTCCATATTTTTTGCACGAGCGTCTGCATCAGCTTCTATTGCAAGTTCTCTTTCCTTGATTTCCAGAGCCATAAGAGCTTTTTTCTGACGGAGAGCCATCCAGATTTCTTCGCGTTCAGCTCTGATTTTGTCGATTTCTTTCTGGACTTCTTCGTCTGCAGATTCTTTCTGGATCCGCAGTGCGAGTTTTTTCTGTTCTGCAGCGAGGTGGCAGTCCTGTTCCCGCATATTTGCAGCAAACGCGGCATCCTTTTCGCTCTGTTCCATTTCCTGAAGAGAGATCCGGTAAGACATTTCAGCCTGCTTCTGCTGAAGTTCCAGAGCCATACGTCTCTGGCTATCTGCCAATTCATCGCAGTATTTCTTAAATTCTTTTTCGCTTTCAGAGAGGATCGCTTCGGTATCAGCAAAGGTGATTTCAACGTTCATCCAAGGGAATGCTTTCAGCATACAATCTTTTGCCAATGCAAGGATCTGCATGTTCACATTCTGGCTGGAAGAGACTTCGTTATACTTTTCCGGCTGATAAAGCTCCCGTTCAAGACTTGCAAAAAATTCCTTTTTGCGGTCCGCCAGCTTTGCATCGATTTCTTCTGTGTGCAGTTCAGTTTTTCCGGCAAGCCAGGAGATAAGTTCGGTCATATCCTTATTAACATCCAGCCCGGTGACCTTGACACCAAGAGTTGTCAGAAGAGGCTTCGGGGAATCCTGATGACGAAGTGTTCCGTCAAATGTCAGATCAAACGCCCGGGGAGAAATATAATATCCGCCTTTCCAAACAGTCTCATTTTTATCTTTGAAGAAAAACATTTTTTTCTTCAATTCAGCTTCATCCCTGGGAACCATCGGAGCAAAGAATGATTTTCCGCTCTCGTAGTTGTTGACAAGAACCCAGATGTGATCTTCAGCGTGCGGATCCTGCTGTTTGACGAATTCGAAATCCGCTGCTGTTTCAATTTTTTTGATAAAAAGCATTTTTTCTCCTGTTTTAGTTAAAGTAACATCAATAATACGATGTGAATTCCTGAAAATATCAGTACGGGAATATAAAATTCCGGTTTTGCTGATTTGTGACGGATCAGAAAGATCGTGATCACGGCTCCAAACGCTCCTCCCAGGAGGGAGAAAAGCAGTAAAGTCCTTTCGGGGATCCTGCGCTCTCTTCTGATCGCTGCGTTTTTATCCCGGCAAAACAATGCGGCGGTAAAGAGTCCGATGGCAATATAAAACAGCCATTTGCTGAACCACAACAGAATTGCAAAGATAAAACACAGCAGAAGAAGCATCAGTCAAATTCCTTTTTTAAGATTCCAGTTTCAAAGCAAAACACATGATGAAGTAATTGTAGATGAATGCAATTACAGATGCTGCAATGAACATAACAACACTCCAACCGGAGTCGAAAGTTGCTCCGACCATGAAGAAAGCAAGAATCGCACCGATCAATGTATAGAGTGTAAGAATACTCGCATTAAGTCCGTTGGAATGCTTTGCCACCATCGTGCGAAGGAAGGAAATCGTCATAATGGGAAGCAGCAGGACCGCCAGAACAAAAATCAGGAATCTGATGTACCAGGGAACTTCCTGAGTCGCCTCAGCTACCGGAGCCATTGTCTCAGAAACATCCTCCACAACCTCAGCAACCTTTGCAGGTGCTTTCCTGGAGGTATCTTCATCCAGTGTCCCTTCACAAATAATATCACCGGTCTTGATATCAACGATCTGCCAGGAACCTTTCAGAATCACGCCGCCTTCGAAAGACTCGTATTTTTCAATGGTTCCCCACAAAACGCCTTCAGCATCCCGTCCTTTAACAGCATTCAAAGCTGTGAGCTTGGAAGAATATCCTTCTTCACGGATGCCCATTTTCTTTCTGAACTTTTCCGGAAGAGTCATATCATCCAAAGTCAGAATGCCGGATGAATTCAACTTATCACGCAGGGTATCGGTGACAAATCCCGTAGAGTCATTTGCAAAGTGCAGAAGAATGACTCGTCTCGTTTCACCGCGCTGTGTCCGGATCTGCTCAGTGATCTTATCAACAGACTTGATCGCAATATCCTGCCGTTTTTTATTCGGCATAACTTTTTCCGGACCATAATGATTCCAGAGAACAGCGGCGAGAAAAACCAATATTATCAGCCAGCCTGCCAATGAAAAAAGGTTCGTTACCAACTTGAAAATGATTTTAAACAAGCCTTTTCTGTTCGTGCTTTTTTCTTTTTCTTCATCACTCATTTTTCACCTCCGTTTGTTAATCACAACATTTTCTTACGTTGTACCAGAGAAGATTCAAAAAACAATAAAATCTGACACTTTAAAAAGAATTTTATTGCTGATTTTGACAGAAAGTCCCTGAACAGATCTTTTCTGTTCAGAGACTGTGTTAAAATTTTTCAAAATTCCGATCACGGAATGCACTGAAGGAAATTCTCCTCCGTCAACTTGTAACGGGCAGGACCATCCCCTGTTTTTTCCAGAAGGATCCTGAACCGTTCCAGAGTGGCAGGATGAGAAATATCCGAATCAACAGGAATATCCCTGTCAGCTCCGCCGAGCGCGCAATCTGCCACAAAGGAGAGCGCAGCCCCAAGCGTAAGAACTTCTCTGAGAGCCGGATCCTGGATTCCATTGACCACATCCACTGCAAATTCATCCGCAGAACGTTCCATATTCCGGGCGTAAGCGGAGCCTGTTCCGATCTTGAAGATATCGCCGTAAACGATATGTCCGAGTTCGTGAGCAATGGTGATCGCTGTCATCGCACAGGCGAGAGCCTTGATATTTTCATATTCCGACGGCTGAGAGAAAAGCTCGTACTTTGCATCAAGCTCTTTCATGCTGCTCTCATCGAAACCGCCGCCGTTCCGGCAGAGAATCTCGTTGACACTCACGAGGAACTCTCTGACCTTTTCAGGATGATCCAGAGTCAATGCAGGATTGTACTTCTTGTAAAATGCTGCAAAGGTGAAGTTGACCAGGTTCAGCCCTTCGTACAAGACAATTGCCGGACGGAGAGGATCTTCCTCAAGAACAGGATCGTGGATCCCGTATCTTTCAAGAACATTGCTGATCACTGTCGCATACGCATTGAAATTGTTGCTGTCATCATATTCATCGTTGTACATAAAGAAGACTTTGTCGGAAAAATGCTTGTAGTCAGGAGTATTCTGAATTGTTGCAGATGAGAAAACCATATCTTTGACTGCAACAGCATCAGGAGAAGCAATGGTCACTTCCTGAGTTTCGCCTTCATCATTGACCGGACTGACAATGCGGATGGAATACATTTCCTTGAACTTACGGATCTCTTCGATCCGGGAAGAATCTCTGACAGAACTCGGTGTAACACTTGCCAACGCACTCTCGAAATCTTTCCAGCAGAGCGGTTCAACAATGTCCTTTTCTCTCGGATCCTGCTTGATCCGGTCAACCCATCTCCGGCTGGCAAAGGTACGGGCAAGATTGCAAACACCCCCGCCCTTTTCCTTGTGGAAGATCTCTGCACAGCTGTAGCCTTCTGTCAGATCTGCAAGTTTATCAATATCAACATCATCTGCAATGCTGTTCTCGGCAATGGCGGAAAGGATGATCTCTTTCCGGGTTTCCTTGTCAGGAAGACCGACATAGACAGACGCACTGATTCTTCCGCTGCGGAGCAACGCACCGTCAATCATCCAGGGACGGTTTGTTGCGATCAGAACAAAGACTTTGCTGCCGCCGTTTTTCTTCAATCCATCCAGCTCTGTCAGGAACTGGGAGACACCGTAAGCCTTGGAGCTGCCGGGACGGGAGAGGATCTCTTCGCAGTCATCCAGGAACAATACACAGCCATGAGGACATGTGCGTGCTCTTGAGAACAGCTGGGAAATCATCTGAACAGTCTGAAGAGGAGTCTTTCCGCGAACTTCTGAAAGTGTTACAGGAATAAACTCGGTGCGAAGCTCATTTGCAATTGCTCTGCCGAACATGGTCTTTCCGGTCCCCGGCGGACCATACAGGAGCAATCCGGTTCCGGGAATAACCCCAAGCGTATTGTAAACTTCCGGATAAAGGATCGGATTGATAAGAGAATCGTAAACAGCCTCTTTCGCTTCTTTCAACCCTTTGATATCATCCAGTGTAACACCGTTTTTCTTCACTGCCGGTGCAGGCTTCGGTGCAGGTGCTGCAGGGGGCTTCGGCGCAGGTGCTGCAGGGGGCTTCGGCGCAGATGCCGGCGCAGGAGATGCAACTGCCGGATCCTGCGCTTTCGGCTGCTCCGGCGCAGGTGCCGGAGCAGGTGCAGCAGGTTTAATTATTTTTTTTTTATCCCGTGTGATCCCGATGCTTTCTTCCCATTCGGCAATCTTCTGGGAAGTTTCTGCACTGCAGGAGGGGATCGCCTTAGCTCTGGCCTCTGTAAAGAGAGCTTTTGTATAACGGTCAAGATTTTTGTCGAACGCCATCTGTTTTGCATTCATAAGAATACCGGTGACATCTGCACCGTTGAATCCATCAGTAGCATCTGCAAGGTATTCAATTGCATCCTGATCAACAGGATAGTCAATAGACTTTACAGAATTTGTGATGATCTTCTTTCTTGCCTCACGGTCAGGAAGACCGACATATGCCTTGACGTCAAACCGGTTTGTGCGGAGGAACGCTTCGTCAACCATCCAGGGATTGTTTGTTGCGCCCATCAGCAGAATCGGATTGCTGTTTTCGGAATTAACACCATCCAGCTCCTGAAGCAGCACAGAAATCACTTTCTGAGTTGTTTCATGAACATTGTCATCACGCCGCCGGAAAATAGTTTCCAATTCGTCAATGAAAACAACGGAAAGAGGATTCTTTCTGGCATCTGCAAAGATCGCACGGATATTGTTTTCAGATTCCCCGACATATTTTCCGAAGACATCAGCAGAAGTAATGGCATAGAAAGGAAGATTCAGCTCTCCCGCCACTGCCTTGGCAATGAAAGTCTTTCCGGTTCCCGGCGGACCGTAAAGCAAAATTCCGCCGCCGACACGGATACCGTGTTTCTTAGCTTCTTCCGGACGTTTCAGAGGCTCGATCATGCGCAGACGGATCTGCTCTTTGACATCTTCCATCCCTGCAACATCATCAAGACGAACGCTGGGACGTTCCATAGCCTGAACCTTGGATTCTGCCGGAGCTTCTTCTCCATTGCCGGAAACTTTTTCCGGTGTCTTCACATTCGCTTTTCCGATTCTCGGTTTGATCTCCTTTTCCGCAAGGTCAAGGAGATCGTTACCATTCTGGATATATGCCTGACGCAGAACGCCATCGCACTGTTCCGCTAAAGCAAAAGCATACCGGGCAGCTTCATTAGTGTGATAGAAGGCTTTGGAATAGTCCCTCTTCTGCACAGCCTTTGCAGCTTCTGCTTCGTGCTCATTTTTTTTCTGAAAATTAAAACTGCTCATGATTCAGTCCTGTTTACTGCTGGTCCTTGAGATTCTTCTTGATTCTTTCCAGTCCTTCATTGATGGCGGAACTGCCCTGGCTTACGGGGCTGGCGTTATCGCCTGCAGGAGTTGATGTAAAACCACCGGCAATTTCTCCGGCAGCTTCTGTTTCCAGCGCATTCATCAGGTTTTCATCAAACTCTGCATCTGCGAGAGATTCGGACTCACGGTCAAGCTGAGCCATGTTCTTTTCAAAGGCTTTGTCCATGGTCTTGTTGATTTCATTGATATCAGCGGATGCAATATCAATGTTTTCAAGACTGTCTGCAATAAAATCAGAAGAAATGCCCATTCCGGCAGCCATTTCGCCGAGAGCTCCCATTGCAATCTGCATATCTCTTGCACCGGTAATCATATCAAGCTGGTGCTGGACAAAAGATTTCTGACGGTCAAGTCGGGAAAGCATAATATCTTTTGATTTGTACATTTTCAGAAGACGGGCTGCTTCATTTTTCTGACCGCTCTGGAGCTTCATCTTAGCATTTTTCCAAATTTTCTCGCGCTCACGCTCCATATCTCTGATTTTGTCAGAAAGGTTATCGACCACACGTTCAACAGCACGTTCCACTTTTCTTGCTTGCTGACGTTTTCTTCTTTCTGCAGATTCTCTTGATTCAAACAAATTGCTCCAAAATCCCATTTTTCAATCTCCTGTTTTAAGTTTTTTTAATTATCTAATTTCTGTCTGATATTATTTTCTGTTTTAGAACCGACTCCATTACCGGAACCGGCAACATATCCCATATCACCGGCGACCTCAGCTTCCAAAACTGCCATCAGATCATCATCGCCATCTATGTATGCAGACTGCTCTTCATACATTCTTGCCTGCTTTTCCTCATCTTTCAACATCACGCGATCCACAGTTTTATTCAAATCGGAGACGACCGATGAAGTATCTTCAATTGTATCCATTGTATCCGTCATTGCATTCGGATCAAGGTTCGCAGCTTTAGCCATACCTTCCAAAGCTTTTGCAGCTTGAGTCATCTCCGCTGCGACTTGGATATCTGTCTGTTTCGTTTGAATAAATGATACCTGTCTGCTCAAACGGGCAAGCATCACTTCTTTCGCTTTATACTGCTGCAGCAAACGGGCAGCATCCTGTTTCAATCCTTGTGCAGCCTTCATTTTTGCAGCCTGCCAAAGCTTAGATTTTTCTTTCTCCAGAGCATCGATTCTATCTGAAAGTTTATCCACGCTTTTGTCAACAGCACGCTCATTACTACGCACAGTAGCCTGCTGCTCTCGCTCGATGTCTTTCGACGATTTCAAAAAGTCAAACCATCCCATTTTCACATTTCCTTATTTTAATTGTTGATCTTGTTCTGTCTAAGGAGATACGAATCAGACAAAAATCTGACACTTAAATTTCAGAAAGTTCATCTTTTTTTTCTGCGTGCTCAATTCCGAGCGCAGAATCCATCTGCTTACCGAGCAAATCATCCTCAGAAGAAACAACTCCGAAGTCGGGTTCGCTATCATCATCTCCCTCAATGGAAATACCACGAAGTTGATCCCCGGCTTTTCTTTGATCACGCACATCTCGGGACAAATTATCCCTGTCTTCTGCAGCAATCTCCAATTTGTCAATCATATCCGGATTCTCCAGATGTTGAAGCTGCAGATATGCATTGTGAATAAGAGTTGTAAGATCCTTAAGATCTTTAGAAACAAGCTGTTCCTTTTCCTTCATCAGCTCCAATTGCTGAAGCAACGGTTTGATTTTTGCAGCAAGAATCGTTTTTTCTGCACCGTGCGCACTGTCATATTCAGGACGAAGGACTTTTATCTGAGCTTCCAAATCACGGATTTTAGCAATAAAGCCATCCAATTGCAAATCCAGAGAAGCTTTCCGGTTCTCATAATTTGCAATATCTTTTTCCAGCCGCCTCTTTTCGCCTGCGGCCCCATCAAATAAATCAAACAATCCCATTTTTCGCTTCCTTTGTATTAATGAGGCTGATCATGCCTCTTCCGGTACATCTTTCTTCTTTTCTTCATCCATGGATTTGAAATAATTATCAATATCACTCACATCTGCGGAAGAGTCCGATATAGAGAAATCAGGACTTTCATTTTCCTCTCCCGGCAATTTAACTGACTCCAGTTTTTCTGCTTCCCTGGACTGTTCCCGCATATCATAAACAATATCCTTCTTCTTGTCAATCGTATTTTTAAGATCTTCTATGATATCAGGATTCTGCAGCTGCTGAAGCTGCAGTTCATCCGTATGAATAATATCTGTAAGATTTTTGATATTCAGAGAAGTCAGCCTTTCCTTCTCCTTCATCTGCTCCAATTCCTGAAGCAAAGGCTTGATCTTGGCTGAAATAATATTTTTTTCTGCTCCGTGAGCACTTTCATATTCGGGACGAAGGACTTTGATCTGAGCTTCCAGATTTCTGATTCTCTTGATATAAAGATCCAGCTCACGATTAAGATTGCGTCTGCTTTCCTCGTTTGCAGCGATCTTTTTTCTCAATTTTTTCTCTTCAGAGTCTATCAAGCCAAGCCCCGTCATCAAGTTATAAAGCCAATCAGGAATCACCATTTTTTCCTCCGTTATGTTATTTTATCCGTTCATATCTGAAACTCTGCCATGCCTGATTTCTCTTGTAGCCTACAATTACAGAAATCACACCAACAATATAACCGATCTCTTTTTTGAGAGAAAGTGTGACCATGGCTATCACCAGGACAGTAGGGATCAGCCACAAAATCAGCTCCAGGAGCTGTCTTTTTGAAGCATGACCATACCGTTTCTTCTTTTTATATCCGGCAGGAATATTCCATGTTGGCGGAATAATATTTCCTGCTTTATTCTTTGCATATTCTCCGCTGCTGAAAATCAGATCCAATGCGGATTCGACCTGCCGGTCATACAAACCTCTTCCATCCACAGCCCCGAGGGATTCCCGGATCGTATCTTTGTTGATAACACCGGATCCAACCCAGTTATCCAATTTGTTCTTGATCGGAATATAATAGCTTCCGGGCAGAAGGTGTGAGAAAAACTCCTGAGTGATCCAGCCGCATTCTGCTTTCGGCAGATGGAACAGCCAAGCACCATCTTCCCCGGGTTCACAAAGGAAAAGTGCAGGATCACAGGATGAAGAACATCCATCCGCAAATTTTCCGGAAGTGCCGACCGTGAAAATCGTATAACGCGCCGGAACTCTGCAGCTTCTGGAATAAACATCATTGTAATAGTGCAGAAGCTGATCCACATCATTCATATCAACCTGTTTTCCATCATTGCGATAAAGAAATGCACTTACCAGATGATAGTAAGCACTGCCTTGTATCTGGATCCGGAAAATCTTTACTTCATTGTATAAATGTTTGATACCTTTCTGTTCAAGATACTTCCGGAAACCCTCCGGATTCCGGTGATTCTCAGCCTGATTGAAACAGGATGTTTTCACATTCCAGAAAGCCCCGATATTTTTGGGAAACGGAAGACGGATCCCGGGATATGAATACTCCCCATCCATCATATTTTTCTTCTGGGATGTAAAAAAGTCATTCTTATCAGCTGTCGCCTTTGCCGGAAGACCGGGCACTTTCACGTCCACTTTTTCGTCGACAGGAGCTTCTTTTACAGTCTCATTATTCCCGGAATCTGTTGCGATTTCAGGCTCTTCAACTTCAGAAGATCCAGCCTCAGCAACAAAACGTCCGGCACTGTAGGCATACTCCTCAATATATTCAAACGGGATCTTGATATCATTCATACTGCCCCAGCTGTTCTGAACATAAAAATATCCCTTGGACTCCATCCCGGGGGTATCTTTCCATCCATAGATCAGCATTGCATGATATCCGTTTTCTGCATCAAAAGGTGTCGTCGGCAGTTTTGCCCATCCCGGTTCATCAAATGTGGTGGAAAACACTTTACAGCCGACAACGATCGGAGAGGGACGCTTCCCATCAGCACCGCTCAAGACACTCTTATACTCATCAATTCCGCGGGGCGGATTGGTCTTGAGCATCTGGAATTCAACATTTTCAAAGCGGATCGGATTCAAGGAATGCAATACTTCCGCTACCGTCTGATTTTCATGTCCGCCGCGATTACGGTTGTAAGGCCATTCCGAATAACGGCAAACACCATATTCTTTCACACTGCTGAACACTCTTGCTATATCGCACCCTTCCGTATCATTATCCAAATGGCAGATTGCATAAAGATGCTGGGGACTCAGTCTTTCTTTGAAGTCAAGATAATATTCCAGCATTGCAACAGTGCTGAATGCAGCACAGGTTCCCCGTTCTCCCTGATCTGTTTTCCGGGGAAACCCTTTTAACCGATATTCTGTAGACTCACTGAAAATGTTCATGAAAATGACTCCGGTAAGAATTTGATTGTACCTGACACTGCACCGCCGTCAGGGAAACGGACCCCGATAGAAGCACACTGGCGATCATTCTGGAAATCCTTAAACGGAATAGAGACCCGACCCATTACGATGGCGAACTCTTTTCCCAGGAATAACAATGTTCCGCGGGATAAATTTGCTCCGGACTTATCCTGAACAGTCATCGTAATCATTGCAGATTCTGACACCATCATCGGGAAAGCCATCTGACTCTTCCAGTAATAGGCGGAATCATTCGGTACTTCCGATTCGAATGTGATGGTCGAAAGTGACCCGGAAATCGGCATAGCAGGAGCTGCCAGAGGACTTGAAGCTGCAAACGAAACCTTCTTTGAGGAGAATGACACCTGAGCATTCTGCGTCGTTAACTGATTCATGCTGAGGAAGGGAAGCCCCTTCTTCACCTGTTCCTGGAGCTTTACAGCAGTGCTGCTGATAAAATTCTGGAATTTCTTCCAAACACTGTTTCTTGCAAAGAGAGCTGCTGTTGCATCTTTCGCCAACTGTTTATCTCCCGGTAACGGCTCCGGATTCTCAGAACACGTTTCCAACGCCAGCTCATAATTCTGCCGGCACTCGGAACAATGGAAAATATGATTCATCACTTCAAAATTTTCTTCCCTTGCAGGGTCCATAACAAAAGCAGCAATCTGTTCAAAACTCAAACACTTCATCTTGCACCGCCTTCCATTTCCCGAAGTAAATTAACCATATCTTCTTTTGCACGTTTATAAATCTGATCCACATTGCTTTCTGTAAGCCCCAACATGGCAGAGATCTGCTTCGTCGGCAGATCATAATATTTTTTCAACTGATAAACATACGCTCTCATGGGATTCAACCTCCATAATTTAGAAAAACTTTTCTCCACGACTTCCCAAACTTCTGTGTTGTCGCTAATGTAGACGTTATCAGTTTCATTTTCTGACACCGGATTTTCATTTTTTTTGCAATATTCTAAAATAATCTTCTTAACATATATACGCATCCAGAAAAAAAGAGGACAGCCCGCCGCATATTTTTTCAAGGTTTTCTTGTACACCATCTCCTCGTAAAGCATTGCATAAATAGTAATTTCATTCAGATCCCGATCCTTCATGATCGTATAATAAGACGATCCATTCTTTGTACGGCTTCTGAGAACAGGAAGAACGACCTCCTCATATACAGCTGTCCATTTCTCTTCGGATTCTGCTAAAAGAGCTTCGGCAAATTGCAGTTCCTCTTCAACGCTATAATCAATCATAAAAAACCCCTATGTTTCAGTTAAAAAAATACCTTATCGGCTAATATACATGTATTTAAGAATTTTTCAATATTTTTCCTGAAAAAATAATCTGATATTTATGAGGTAATTTCAAAAGTCCGGCAAAATTTGGCTGAAAAAAGATTGTTGATGAGCTGAAAATGGTAGTTTGAGTGTGGCTACCATCCTCCTTCGCTGAAGCTATGGAGGATAAACCGAAAACGCTCCATTTTACAGGGCGCAACAAGGATTTTCTGACATTTTTGGCGACTTTTGAAATTGCCTCTCATGAGTATTTTTTACAAAATTTCGTCTATTCGCTGTCAGATGTTGTATTACTGCATAAAAAACAAATATTCAATGAGTAAAAACAGCCGCTTTTCTTGATTTTTATTTTTCATACAGTATATTAACCCCAAAAAAAGAAAGGTTGACCTATGAACAATATCCGTATCGCTCTCGTGCAGGATGCTGAACGGGAAAGCAAAGAAGCAGCATTCAATGCATTGGAAAAATCAATCGCGCAAGCAGCTCAGAACGGCGCAAAAATCATCTGTACTCAGGAACTTTTTCCAACACCTTATTTCTGCAGAACTCAGGATCCTGATCTCTTTGATCTCGCCGACGAAATTCCCGGTCCCGTCACAGAACGATTCTCTGAAGTCGCAAAAAAATATAACGTGGTGCTGCTCCTCTCTCTTTTCGAAAAACGTGCACCCGGACTGGCTCACAATACAGCCGCTGTCATTGATGCCGATGGAACATTCCTCGGAAAATACCGGAAAATGCACATCCCGCAGGATCCCGGCTTTGAAGAAAAATTCTACTTTACCCCCGGCGATCTCGGTTTCAAAACCTTTCAGACAAAGTACGCCAAGATAGGTGTGATCATCTGCTGGGATCAGTGGTATCCGGAATCAGCCCGATTGACCGCCCTTTCCGGTGCAGAAATTATTTTCTGCCCAACAGCAATCGGACGCATCGCGGCTGAACCTGCCGAACTTGGCGCACTTCAGCGCGAAGCATGGCTCAATGTCCAGTGCGGTCATTCCGTGGCAAACGGCTGCTATTATGCAGCAGTCAACAGAGTCGGAACCGAAGCCGGAACAACGTTCTGGGGGACCAGTTTCGTTTGCGATTTCTACGGACGCAGAATCGCAGAAGGCTCGCAGGATAAACAGGAAATCGTTTATGCGGATTGCGATTTGAAAGCAATGGAAGATCACCGCCGGATGTGGCCCTTCTTCCGCGACAGAAGAATCGACGCTTACGATGGCATCATGGAGCGGTTCCATGACTGATTCCCCCGCTTCTCTCGGTTTCCGGATGCCCGCAGAATGGGAAAAACAGCAGGCTGTCTGGATCGCTTACCCACACAATCCGGAAACCTGGCCCGGAATTATGCCCAGGGTCCGGAAAACGTTTCTTGAATACTATCGCGCCGTCGCTGAAGAGTGCGGGGAACAGGCGTTCATCCTCTCAAACGGAGAAAAAATATCCCTGCCAGCCAACACAAAAGCATTCAGTTATCCGACAAACGACGTCTGGTGCCGCGATTATGGTCCGACGTTCCTGAAAAATGATGCCACCGGAGAGCTTGCCATGGCTCACTTCATTTACAACGCATGGGGCGGAAAATTCCCGCCGTGGGATAATGATGCTGCGATCCCGGCACGGATCGCCGAAACATTCGGCTTGCGCCGTTTTGAAATTCCAATCGTCTGCGAAGGCGGCGCGCTGGAAGTCGATGGAAAAGGAACGCTCATTACAACAGAATCTGTGATTTTGAACGAAAACCGGAATCCGGGCATGTCAAAAGCAACTGCTGAAAAAATCCTTTGTGATGCCCTCGGCTGTGACCGGGTGGTCTGGCTGAAATCAGGGCTCGCCGGTGATGATACCGATGGTCATGTCGATACCCAGGTTCGCTTTTTCCGTCCGGGAGCAGTGATCATGGCAACTTCCAACATCGGCGAAAATGTGGAAGTAACAATGAACAACCGCCGGACTCTGGAAGATGCCGGATTGGAAATCGTGGAACTCCCCTGTCCGCCGCTGATCCCCCCGCCCCATGGATGGCGCGAAGAGTTTCTCCCCGCCACTTACGCTAACTTCCTGATCACGAACAAATGTGTTCTGGTGCCGGTCTACGGCTTTGCGGAAGATGATGCAAGAGCTTTGGAAATCATCGGAAACTGTTTTCCGGACCGCAAAATCAAAGGGATCAACTGCCGCGAAATCATCCTTGAAGGAGGCGCGCTGCACTGTCTTTCCCAGCAGATGCCAATATAACCTGACGGAGATAAACAAAATGAAAACATGCTTCTTATACGGAGCCATCGGCGGCGATATCATCGGATCAAGATTTGAATGGAACAACCTGAAAAGTAAGGACTTTCAGCTTTTTACAGATGAATCCGTTTTTACAGATGATACTGTTCTGACGATTGCGACAGCTGATGCTATCCTTCATAAAACGGATTTTACAACCGTTTACAGCCGCTGGGGAAATGAATATCCCCGGGCAGGCTATGGCGGAAGTTTCCGGAAATGGATGCACAGCAGGGAGAAAGAACCGTATAACAGCTGGGGCAACGGTTCTGCCATGCGGATCAGCCCAGTCGGATGGATTGCAAGAGATATTGAAGAAGTTCTTTCCGAAGCGAAAGCCTCTGCGGAAGTCACCCATAATCACCCGGAAGGAATCAAAGGGGCTCAGGCTGCAGCTCTGGCAGTCTTTATGGCAAAAAACGGGGCTTCCAAAGATGAGATCCGGAAAGAAATTGAGAACCGCTTCGGCTATGAATTATCGTCCGGAACGCTGGATGATATCCGCCCGGAATACAGTTTTGACGTCTCCTGTCAGGGAACTCTTCCGGTTGCGCTGCGTGCTTTTCTTGAATCAGAAGATTATGAGGATGCAATCAGAACAGCCGTCAGCATCGGCGGCGACAGCGATACGATTGCCGCCATCACCGGCGGGATCGCTCTAGCATTTTACAAAGATATGCCCTATCACATCATCTTGAACATTGAACGCAGATTGACTCCTGAGATGCGCGATATCTGCAGTGATTTCTTTATCGCTTACAATTAGAGGCAATTTCAAAAGTCGCCAAAAATGTCAGAAAATCCTTGTTGCGCCCTGTAAAATGGAGCGTTTTCGGCTTGTCCTCCATAGCTTCAGCGAAGGAGGATGGCAGCCACACTCAAACTACCATTTTCAGCTCATCAAC
>JAFTJI010000130.1 GCA_017456495.1 Lentisphaeria bacterium
ATGTCAGAAAATTCTTGTTGCGATCTGTAAAATGGGGCGTTTTCGGTGGTTACTCTGTGAGTAGCCACGCTCAACCTACCATTTTCAGCTCATCAACAATCCTTTTTCAGACAAATTTTGCCGGACTTTTGAAATTACCTCTGATAATATTTATTTCTTCCCGGGAGCAATATTCAAATTCTGCAGAAAATCATTTTCTGCATCAGCATTTTTCTGCCGGATTCCTCTTGTACTGTCCAACAGTTTTCCACTTCTCTCCGGAACAGAAGCAGGCTCCCGAATATAAATGACCGTTCTCTCCGGAACAGTCCGTTCCAGCTTAGTCATAATCTGATCAAGAGTTGGCTGTTTGGGTTCAGATTCAAATTTTTTGAAGAAAGAGGGCATTGCTTTTTTTGCTGCGGAATAAGCTCCAATGCAAACAGCTGAGGTAATAAGAATTGAAATAAGCGTGTAAAGCACAACTTTGAAAACCTGAAAAAAGCCAATCTCTTTGGGTTCATACTTGACCACAGGAGGAATTTCTTCAACCGTAAAAGATTTTTCACACTCCGGGCAGGAAAGTTCCTTTCCAAAATGAACAGAATGAATTTCCAAATCTGTCTGACAATGCGGACATGGATAGATCATAAAAAACTCCAGTAAAATTGTTTTTTGAAACTCTTTGAGAATAAGAGGTAATTTCAAAAGTCTTCAAAAATGTCAGAAAATTCTTGTTGCGATCTGTAAAATGGGGCGTTTTCGGTGGTTACTCTGTGAGTAGCCACGCTCAACCTACCATTTTCAGCTCATCAACAATCCTTTTTCCGCCAAATTTTGCCGGACTTTTGAAATTACCTCAATAATATACTTCGAAAATCTGATTTTTCAATATACCAGCTATCAAAAAAAAGCCCCGGAGTTCCGGGGCTGAGGATCACGGGGCTCTGAAAATCAGGCTCTCAGATACTCCAATGCTTTGCGGACAGCAATGTCAGCAGGATATTTGTTGTTTTCATATTCGATATTGATGAAACCGTTATATCCAAGCTCTTCCAATGTTTTCAACGTTGCTTTGCTGTCAACTCCGCCTTCGCCGATCAATGCCGGACGACGGTAACGGCCGTCGATCATAGGGCTCATGCCTTCCTGTTCGGTGTCGCTGAAATCCCAATCCTTGAAGTGGACATGAACCACATCGTCAATACAGCGTTTGAGACTTTCGATCTGGTCTTCACCGGTTGCGGCGTTCCCATTGTCAAAGGTGAGTTTGAGCGAGGGGATCACTGCTTTTGCTTCGTAGAAATCAGATGCGGTAACGAAACCGCTCATGATCCCGGGGAAGTTTTCGACGGTGAGGATCAGGTTGCGCTGTTCCGCAAGAGGTGCGATTTTTGCAAGGATTTCGATCCACTGTTTGCGGCAATCGGCAGCGTCTTTCACATTCGGCAGCGGCGCGGTGGGAACCATCACCAGCGGGGCACCGAGAATGCAGGCATCATCAAGAGAACGTTCCGCATTGCTGATTTTTTCCTCAATGCAGCTGCCGGGAACGAAAAAGGTGTGAGCTGCAACGGTCAGACCGGCATCATCACTCATCTTTTTCAGTTCTTTCGGATCTCTGCCGTAGGTTGTGACCCAGTCGATCCCATCCATTTTGAGTTCGACAGCAGTTCTCACGCAATCTTCGGGAGTGAATCCTTTCTGACGCATGAGAGTATAAGTCATCATAGAAAATTTCATATTACTTCATTCCTTCCAGAATTTTCAAAGTTTCTTCCACCAGCTGCTGTCCGCCTTTCGGGGAGACCTGATTGCAGTAGGGAGAAGCACTGTAACCCTTGTTTGCCTCGCCCCGTTCGGTGGCAAGATAAGAGCCGGAACCGTTGGGACCGGTCACAAGCTGAACGATAAAAGTCTGTTCAAAGGGACTGCGCGCCTGGATCCGGTGCTGATAATCCATGTAAAGCTCGAACCGGTTGGTTGCGAAAGCAATATTTCCGATTCTGACAGCATGGATATCAGAGGTGATTGTGGGTTGTTTCTCCTGCAGGTCATACCGGGAAACCACACTGCCGCAGCGGAAACGCTTGCTGTACAGGATGGAATTATGAAAAAGGACATCCCACTTATCGCCTTCTGTGAGATATTCTTCTTTCATAAAGTTTTCGAGGTTTCGTTTTTCCTCTTCCATCATCACCTGCGGGAACATGCGTCTTGCCAATTCAGCAGTATGGACCTCATGCTTGAGGACGGGAGCAGAGAACTTCTCCTGTTCCGCCCAGCTTTTGACTTCCTCGAACGCAGCAACGATACGGTTTGCGATATCTTCCGCCCGCATCATTTCAAGCACATCATATTCCTGCTGTCTCAGCTCATCTGCTTCGCTGTACTCTTTGGGATGTTTCAGAGGATTCTTGAAATAAGCCTCCATCTGTTTTTTGTACTTCAGAGCATAGCGGCGTTTTTCCGCGGCAAGGTAGTGGAGCTGACGGGGAGAGAGATCCCCTGCGGCGGCAGCCTGCCCGATGACTCCGATCTCACCATAAACAGCTGTCAATTTTTCCCGGACATTGTTCCAGAAACTTGCATGGAACTGCCACGCATGTTCGTTGGTCTGGGAGGGACAAGGCACGTTGATGATGGCACCGGAAAGTTTTCCGGCTTCGTCATAGGTATAAAGCAGGTTGATGTAAGATTCTGTTCCGGCTTCATAGCTTTCAAACATGGTGTCGTTGGTATTTCCATACATCACGCCGTGGCCATGGATCGCCAGACCGGGTTTTGCATTGTTGCCGCGTAAGCCGTAATCGTCAGAATAGATCACGCGTCTGCTGTGACCGGTGGTTGCGAAACCGTAACCGTAAGCGATGGAGCCGGGCGCGCGTTTTTCCCATGATTCCTTCACAGCATCCGCGATCTGCCGGGAGAGAAAAGTTCTGATTTCTTCCGTTGTCATCACATCGACCTGATAGGGATATGCGGACATATCACGATCGCCGGGACCGGCATGGGTATGGGTTGCGTTCAGGATGATCTTCTCTACAGGAAGTCCGGGGACCTCTTTGGTGAGAAGATCCTGCGCCATTTTCAGGATTTCCGGTGAAACGGATACGGCATCACAGGACACAAAGATCACCGCATCATCGCCGTTTTCAATCGTCAATGCATTGGCAAGAACGGGTTTGTAACTTCCCATAGATACCCGCATATTGAACTGTCCGGGAATGGGAGCCGGACGATCCGGGGCGATAGAACGCTTTCCCCAGCCGATATTGATTGTTTTCTCCATTTTTCTCTCCTTCGCTTAAGGATTTTTATTTTACCTTGTTAAGCATGTTCAGGGTTTCGTTTACAAGTTCCTGTCCGCCTTTGGGGGAGACCTGGTTACAGTAAGGGGTTGCGCTGTAACCTTTGTTGCGGACGCCCTGCTCCGTTGCAAGATAGCTGCCAATACCGTTGACATCTGTAACGAGCTGAACGATAAAAGTCTGCTCAAAGGGACTGCGTGCCTGGATCCGGTGCTGATAATCCAGATAAAGCTCGAACCGGTTGGTGGCAAACGCAATATTGCCGAATTTCACCACATGGATATCTGTAGTAATACCGGGTTCCTTATCCTGAATTTCATACCGGGCAAGCAGACCTGCAATTCTGCCTCTGCGGCTGCGGAGACGGCTGTTGTACATCAGCTGTTCCAGAGGGTCCCCGCCCTCTTTATATTTCATCTTCATGACAGCTGCATGATTTTTCTTTTCCTGATCGATCAATGCTTTGGGGAACATTCTTCTGGAAAGTTTTACTGTCTTGACATCATGTCTCAGGTCAATTTCACTCTTTTTATCCTTACCGGCCCAGGAGAGTACTTCATCGAATGCAGTGGTAATACGGCTCGCGATATCGACAGCACGCATCAGCTCAAGGACATCAAATTCGACCTGACGGCGAACCTGTTCGGGAGTCCAATTTTTGAAGTTCGGATTTACCATCGGGTTTCTCATGTAGGCTTCGATCTGATCCTTGTACTTCAAAGTATAACGGCGTCTTTCCGCAGCATTGTAGTGAAGCTGGCGGGGAGAAAGGTCGCCTGCAGCAGCAGACTGACCGATCACACCGATATCGCCGTACTTCTTCTGGAGATTGACACGGACATAATGCCAGAAGCTGGCGTAAAGCATCCAGACATGTTCACTGGTCTGAGCCGGACAGGGTACGTTGATAACGGCACCGGTCAGTTTTCCTTTGGCATCAAAGGTGTACATCAGGTTGATAAAGGCATCGGTCCCGGCCTCATAGCGGTCGAAATCTTTATCATTGGTGTTGCCGTACATCTTGGCATGACCGTTCATGGCAAGTCCGGGGACATAATTCTTTTCCTGTTTGCCCTTGTCCACCATATAGACGACACGGCGGCTGTGACCGGTCGTGGCAAATCCGTAACCGTAAGCAATTGAACCGGGAGCACGTTTTGCCCATGCTTCTTTCACGGCTTCGGCGACCTGCCGGGCAAGCCATGCCTGCATTTCTTCCGTCGGAGTCACTTTCAGCTGACGCGGGTAGTCTGACGGAATAACATTGGAAGAAGGACCTGCGTGGGTGTGAGATGCATTGAGGATGATCTTTTCCACGGGGATACCGGGAGCTTCTTTCTTCAGGATCGCATGAACTTTCTTCAAAGTATCAGCGGAAAAGGAAACTATATCCAGAGAAACAAAGATCACGCTGTCTTTCTGAGTGCTGATTGCTAAAGCACTGGCGAGAACCGGGGTGTACTGTCCCTGGGAAATGCGAAGGTAGAACTGTCCTGTGATAGGGACAGGTCCTTCCTTGGCGATGGAACGTTTTGCCCAGCCGATCTTTAATGCATTGGGAGAGTCTGCTTCCGCTGTCTGAAAAGTAGAACAGGCTGTCATGCAAACTGCCACCGCAGCAAATGTTATAGCTGTTAAAAACTTCTTCATGCTTTCTTTCTCCGTTCTTCGAGAATTGCGGCGATACGGTCGGGATCGATCTGGTCTATGTTTTCAAAGACTTTTCTGATGCCCTGATTGACTTTTTCTGTGATATCCAGCCCGTTGGGAGCGCGGAGCGTCTGAACGATGGAGATGTGCTTGCGGCTGTATTCCAGAGCGTTGGGGAATTTTTCCAGACTGTAATCCACGCCTTCGTCTGCGCCGGGGATGCTCCAGGGATAGCCCTGACCATAAGCATTTTTGGCTGCAAAAACAGTCATTTCAGGCAGGATGAAACGCTGCCAGACACTTGCAACGATTCCTTCGTCACGGAGAGCTGCTGCAACGGCATCGCGCAGTTTGACCTGCTGAACGGGATCTGTGATTCCGAGTTTGGCGAAGTCAAGACGGAGGTTGAAGTTATACCAGTTGTGGGTTGCATATTCCGGTTCATAGGGGAGCAGCAGGTTCGGAGTTCCCTGAAGAGCCTTCAGCAGATATTCGCCGTTTTCACGGAGCGTCTTGAAGTAGAAATCATACTTGGCAAGCTGGGAACGGGCATATGCAGCGGTAAGTTCGTTGTTGCGGTACATCCAGCCGAGAGCGTAAGCATGATAGTCGCGGCTCTGTTCCGGACGGGAGGTTTCACCGAAACTCCAGAGTTTTGCCGCATTGTCAAAGATTTCCTGACTGTCAGTGACAAACATACCGCCTTCGCCGCAGCTCAGACACTTATTCTGGTTGAAGCTGAATGCTGCGCAGTCGCCGAGAGTACCGGCTTTGCGGCCCTTGTACATTGCGCCGTGTGCCTGGCAGGCATCTTCGATCACTTTCAGACCATGCTTTTTGGCAATGGCATTGATCTTGTCCATATCGTTGCAAAGACCGTGGAGCTGAACAACAATGATCGCTTTTGTGCGGGGGGTGATGGCTGCTTCGATCTTATCGGGATCCATCAGGAATGTTTCGGGGTCGATATCAACGAAGATAGGAATTGCATCATGATGGAGAATACAGGTCGCACTGGAACTCCAGCTGTATGCTGTAACGAGAACATGGTCCCCTGCCCCGATTCCGCAGCCCACGAGGCACATGTGAAGTGCAGCTGTTCCGGAGTTGGTGAACAATGCGAACTTGTTGCCGTTCCAAGCAGAAAATTCTTCTTCCAGTTTCAGGTTGTGTGTTCCGCGTGACTGAACTTTGCTGTAAAGCGCATCAAGAACCATCTTTTCATCAGATTTGTCCACCGGGGGCCAGCTGACGACTTCGTTCACATTTACTGCAGGGGTTCCGCCATAGATAGCAAGTTTTTCACTCATGTTCGTTTTCCTTTCCATTTTTTTAGGGTTGAACATTTGGTTTCTGCGATTTAATATATCGGTCATTTTTCAGAAATCAACAACTTTTCAATAGTAAAATTTTGCGAATTATATAATTTTTATGTCATAACATTTTTTTTACTTTTCCTTTCTTTCAACAACAGTTCTATATTTCATCTTTCTTCGATACAACCAACTGATTTTCAATATGATGCAAACATTATAAATAATGCGGAAACAAAAAATAATCCTGATTTTTTCTTCAGAAAAGTTTGAAAATATCAAGATAGAGGTTACATTATCCGGATAGCAGAAAATTTCCATGCAGAAAGGCTCAGAAAATGAAAGCGGAAACAGAACAGGATTTTTGGACGATCCAGCCGGATGTCAGCGGTTTCCGCGTGCATAATTATGAAAATATCTGGGGACAGCAGCAACATGTGAACCGTTATGATGAGCTGCTCTATGTCCTTGATGGGAAATGTACTTTGGAGTTGGAAAACGGGATGACATTTCCTGCCGGATCCGGTGATTTTCTGCTCGTGCCGCGTATGATCCCTCACAGAGATATCTTTGAACCTCTGCGGGGGCTGAAAATCATGATGGTAGTGTTTTCCTGGAAAAATGCAGAAGCGTTTTTCTCCAAAGTCACAAATGTTGAACTGCACCGTCTGGATTTTGCAACACGTTCCGAAGTCCGCCGACGGTTGGAGTTTATGTACGGGCAATGGTCGCGGGATGAAATCAGCCATAAAAACGCAAACATTCAACTTCATGCGCTCCTGATGCTCATTTATCAGTCGATCATTCAGGCAGAAGATTCTGCAGAAAAAGAGTTCACCGGAGTGGTTCACCCGAAACTCATCCAGCAGGCAAAGTTTTTTCTGACGGAAAATTATGCTTCTGAGATCACGCTGGAACAGATGGCTCGGAAACTGGGGATCAGCCCGTCATACCTGAGCCGGTTGTTCCAGAAAGAGTTCGGGGTCAGTTTTTCTGCCTATCTCACCACTGTCAGACTCGAAAATGCAGTATCGCTTCTGCGGCACACCTCTCTGCAAATCGCGGAAATCGCCTACCGTTGCGGATTCAAAGACAGCAGTTATTTTATCAAAACATTCCGTCAGCACTACGGAAAAACACCCGGAAATTTCCGTTCGTAAAGATTATGTTGATCCTGAAAAATACAGCCATGGCAGAAACAAAAGTCAAGAACTCCCGATTCGTTGCGGAAGTTCATCCCATCCATTCCGCCGAAGAAGCAAAAGAGCTGTGGCGGCACAAAAAAGAGACTTATGACAACGGCGGACATATTGTTTATGCGTTCACCATCGGACCCCAGCAGAATGTTTGCGGCTGTTCCGATGACGGGGAGCCCTCAGGAACCGCAGGACGTCCGGTTCTTGCTGTTTTGAAAGGCAGCGGGCTGACAGATACACTCCTGACCATTGCCCGGTATTTCGGAGGAACAAAGCTGGGGACGGGTGGACTTGTTCATGCTTACAGTAATGCGGCAAAAGCTGTTCTGGAAGTCGCTGAAACAAAAGAGCTTATTCCGATGAGTCATCTGACATTAACAATTCCATACACTCTTTATAATACCGTCTTGAACCGGATCAAGCCGTTTGGTTTTGAGGTTTCGGAGGAGCAATTTTCAGATGATGTCTCGATTTCCGGGAGTCTTCCGGAAGAAAAACTCCCGCAGCTGCAGGCAACTCTTCAGGAAATCGGCAACGGAAAGATTCCAGTGTGCTGCAAAGATAGTTTGTAGAGGGGAGCAGACGGGGAGACAAAAGAAAAAATTTTAAGGAAATTTTTTCTCTTTTCTCCCCGAGCCCCTCTTTTCTTTTTTCAAACCTTTTTGCGGCATTCCGATTTTTGCGATGCAAAAATCAAAATGCCATCATAAAGTTAAAGTTTCGTTTACCATGCTGGTTGTTTTTGCAATTTTCCAAACTTTTTAAGATGGCATATTAATTTTTTGTTCTCAAAAAAATTGATATACTATTATTATATTCTTTTCAAAATCTGTTTGATCAGGTTTCTTCCAAAGAATTGGAAACCGAAGTCGTTGGGGTGCAAACCATCTGGCATAAAACACTCGTCCAGATGCGGGACAAGTGTCATTCCATCTATGACCTGAACAGAGGGATATTTTTCGCAGATTTTCCGGATGATTTCGCGGGCTTCTTCAAATGTTCCGGCGGCAGTGGTCAAATTGGAATCTTTCCGCCAGATGGGCAGGATCGCAAAAACCGGAACTCCGGGATAAACTTCCGCAAGATTTTGAAAAAAACGTTCTGCGTTATCGGTCAGCTGAGCTTTGGTACAGCGTGACCAGTCATTGGTTCCGTAAGCGACGGTGATCAAGTCCGGTTGTTGCGGTTCGGGACAGGCTGCCAGAGCGGGGTTGAAAAGATCGCCGCCGATCCCTTTATTGAAAACTTCTGCATCAAGCGCATCTGCCAGCTGATTCGGATAAGCAAGAGAGGGATGGATCGTATCATAACCCTGAGTGATAGAATCCCCGAAGCAGGTCATCCGGTATTTTTTGCTGACAGGTTCGATAACAGAAGCACCTTCAAAAGCTGCACGTTTCAAGCGGATCTCCACCAGACAGGGGAAGTAGATGCAAACGCTGTTTTTTGTTCCATTCAGGGGCAGTTCCAGATGAAATTCCGGCTGATCCAGATAAGATTCCGCGCCTTCATAGCGGATCAAAGCTCCGTTCACCATAATATCAAAATAATAGAACAGGCGTGAAGAACCTTTGCTTGCAATGACATCCATGGAAAAAGCTTTTGCATCGGTCACAAATTCCATTCGAATGGAGGATGATGCAAAAGTTTTCTGCGTAAAATCGCTGCTCTCAAAGTATGAGGCTCTCTGTTCCGGTGTAAAACGGTTGAGGTGAAAGAGTCCATCTTTTTCTGTCACATCTGCACCGTGGATCAACTTTTTGAGCAAGTCTGTTTGTATTTCCATTATTGGGGATCTCCTTTCAATCAATGTCAAATAATATAACATCATTCAGGCAAAAAATCAACTGGTACAAATAAGGAGTTCAGCAGAAAGAAAAAATGATTTTTTTTGAAAAAACTCCTTGACATTCTTTTTAATTAACGTTATATTAGTGCAGAAGGTACAGGAATAGTGCATTATTTAAAAAAAAGAAAAAAAATGGTTACACATCGTTCAAAACAGGAATTTGTGCGTGACACAGTCCGGGAATGGATCCGTGAAGGGAAATTCCAGCCGGGGGAACAACTGCCGCCGGATGGGGAACTTTCCAAACAGTTTCAGTTGAATTGCCGGACGATCGCAGCCGGTTTGAATCAGTTGGTTGAGGAAGATCTTCTGGAACGAGCCCCACGGAAGGGGACAGTTGTCAAAGGAAAAATTGAAAATCCCCGGAGCAATGCGGTCGCTCTGATTGCCAGAGACTGGGGGGACATTTATTCCGAGATGGCAAGAACGATCAATCAGGGCTTGATGAAAGAACATCTGTTCCCGGTTTTTCTTGACCAGAATTTTGTCTATACTCCAGCAGAGGTCATTACATTTCTTGACCTTTTGATTTCCCGTCAGAAACCGTATGGTTTCCTTGCGATCGGATATCATAATTTTCCATACGAATATGTAAAAAAACATGCAAAAGATTTGGAAAATTTTGTATTTTTCTTCTATAATCACTATGAAGAGAAACTTTCCAATGCAAAATATGTTTTACCGGATTACGACTCCATGGGACACCAAATCGTTCGTTATTTTGCAGAAAAAAAGATTAGAAATCTTGCGTTCGTTGCAAAGAAGGAAAATGATTATCATGGAATCCACTCTTCCATTCAGGTTCAAATATTCCTTGCCCTCAAAAAATATGCTCCAAAATATGAAATCTCTGTAGATGAATCCCTGTTCTGGCGTTGTCATGCCGGAGCAAGTTTCAAAGATATGCTTCTTGAATTGGAAAAAACGCCGACCAAAATGCCGGAAGGATATTTTGCCCTGGATACAGTCATGATTGATGTTATTTATCCGGAACTGTTGGCACGGGGGATCACGCCGATCAAAGATTGTCCGGTTCTGGGGCTTTATAATATTCACCGCGGCGAAAAATATGGATTCGATACATTTGACATCCGTCCGGAAGAGACGGTAAAGCAGGCATTGGCTCTTCTGATGAATAAATCAGAAGAAAAAGAAATCCTGATCCCGCCGGTAATTCTCAGAAGATCTGAACAAAACAGTAATATCAATAAGAACAATAACTGAGGGAGAAAAATCATGTCAAAACCAACATGCAAACACTTCACACTCATTGAGTTGCTCGTTGTGATCGCCATTATTGCGATTCTGGCGGGGATGCTGCTTCCGGCACTGAACAACGCAAGAAGCAAAGCCACATCGTCCAACTGTCAGGGGAATCTGAAACAAATCGGGCTGGCGATAGCTTCCTATTCCGGGGACAATGATGAATATTTTCCCCCTCTTTCCTATCAGGCAACTCCCAGCGGAAGACACAACTGGTTTGCAAAAGAAATTCTCGGTACATATATGAACGCCTGGTTATCCGGACATCAGAACATTAAAGCCAGCGGTCCGAATTTATTTATCTGTGCAGCAGATTCCACACCGAACAGCAAACGGGACACGACACAACCACTTTATAACATGACCCGCATTTATGACGGTTCCAGATGGAATATTATTTCTTACGGCTTGTCTGTCCGGCTCGGAGTAATGGTCGACTGGGGGGTAACCACATGGAGAAAAGTGAATACGATCAAAAACACCTCCTCAACATATGCCGGGGGCGATGCATTCAGTTGGACGACCTGCAATAATTCCAGTTTTCCGCTTGGCAGTTATACAAAGCACCCGGATGGCTCCATGGTTCATTACAGAATGGCATTCCGTCACAATGAGAGCAACAATGCGATTTGGGTCGATGGTCATGTTTCCCAGATCAAGATCGTTGATGTTCCCTCCGGAGACCCCAGTTCCACAAGCGGCGATCTCGGCAAGTTCTTTCACGGCAAATAATTTTCACAACATACAAAAAACATAAGGAAACAGGAACATGAAAAAACTCTTCATCACAGCCGCAGCGATCTGCTGCTCCGTCTCTCTCTTCGCACAGCTTCCCGCAGCAACCGGAAAGCGCATCAACAAAAACACGAAAGTCATAGATGGCTGGCTGGTTCAGGCTCAGCCTGTCGACAAAAAGACGATCGTTGTCAATACAAATGAAAAAGGTCTTGTGACCTCTCACGTTTTCTCCCCTGTCAAAGGCGGTTTTATTTTCTTTTCCGGAAAAGCTCTCAAGTTCCAGAAAGGCGACTCCTTTGAACTGACCTGCAAAGTAAAAGGAACAGGTTCCGTCACGCTCGGTTACGTCGGTTACAACGGAAAAAATGCGTATCTTTTCTCCAAACGGAGCGAAGTCTTCAAACTGACCGGAAAAGTCGATACATTCAAAGCATCATTTGATGTTGTCGACGGAAAAGAATATCCTGTCTCCACGATCCGTCCGTTTCTCGGTGTAACAGAGGGCAGTAAAGTGGAATTGCTTGAAGTCACAATGGAAGAGGAATAATTCTTCGGTCAGGAGTCATTAAATGAGCATCAAAAACTTTCTTTTTCTGATCATGATTTTTGCGGCGATATCCGTTCCGGCTCTCGCACCGCAGGAATCATTTGATCAATGGAAACCGAATACGCAGAAGACAAAATTCTGGAAGGATCTGAAGACAGTTCCTGCAAACTGGAACGTTCATGACCGGAAAGGCAATAATTCCATACAAAGGACCAGAGACGGGATTCTTCTGAACGGTTTGATCGAGTCAAAACACTATCCGACAAAGAACGGAAAATTCTACGAAATCAAAGTCCGTGCAAGAGGCAAAAACGGCAAACTGAAAGTCTATCTGTGGGAACATCAGAACGGCTTCAAAGGCGTTGCAGCAGTTGCATGGGTTCTTGATATCAAAACCACGGAAGAGTTTCAGGAATACACTGGTGTCGTTACTGTGATCCCCTGGTGGGCGATCCACAGAGCCTCTATCGCGCTTGACGGTTCCAATGTGGAAATTTCCGATGTTCAGGTAAAAGAACTGAAAGTGGCAAAAAAAGCAGCATTTTCAGAAACGATCATCACGATTCCGCAGATGGATAATGTTTCCATTGACGGAGCGTTTGATCCGGCTTACTGGGCAAAAAACGGTATTGTCATCAAAAACGGGATGCGCGATGTCCGGACAGGCGAAATTTCCCAGCGGCAATCTGTAATTTCGTTTCTGGCTGACAAAAATTATATTTATATTGCAACCGATGAAACCTGTTCTCCGGAACGGGTTCAGGCAAAAGTTTCCCAGCGGGACGGCGCAGTTTATCTGGATGAATCCCTGGAACTCGGGATCATTTCCGACGCAACAAAACTGAAAGAGCTGATTTACCACATCAGCGTAAACTTCGACGGCGTTATTTTTGACCGGATCGTTGACCAGACTATCGGACAGTATTATATGAATTTCAGTTCACCCGGACTGAAAACATTCCGGAAGAGCTATCAGGCAGACGGAAAAAATCATGAAGTTCTGATTCTGAAGATCCCCTATGCAATGCTGAAGATCAAAGATCCTTCCAAAATGTTCGGAATGAACGTTTCCAGAAATTATCGGAACCCGGTTGCCAACTCAAATCTTGGCGGAGTTCCCTATATCGACCCGGCAAAGATGACAAAATTCCGCGTTGTAAAAGGAGCCCCTGCCCTGACTTGGGAAGTGGATTCCCTGAACCCGGACGGTCGTTATCTGATCCGTCTTTCCGGAACTTCCGACACAAAAGGTGTCATGCAAATCACCAACGGTGACAAGAAAGTTCTGAAAGAAAAGACTCTTTCCGGAAACAAAACAGCAGTTGTTCTGGATAACCGGAAAAATGCGATCTACCGGGGGCAGTACGAAGCGCTTGTCAAGGCTGCAGACGGAACTGTATTCTTCAAACACAAGATGAATCTGAATACAGAAAATTACAAAGCCCAAAAGGAAGAGGCTGCTGCAACCAGTTACCGTAATGCTCTGGCGGTGGAACACTATCCCTTCCAGAAAAAGATCAACATCCGCTGGATCGGCATGTCTTTCAAGGAAATGAAGGATGTCAAAAAAATCGTGCTTGATATCACCGGTCCTGCCGGAAAAACATTCCATCTGGAACGGAACGGCATGGAATTTTACGACGGCAACGGTTACGGAGTGCTTCCGTTCACCCCGAACCCGCACGGAAAATATACCGTCAAGGCAAAGGCTCTGGATGCCAACGGAAAAATCATGGTCATCGGTCAGGGAACCTTTGAGACCAAGGAACTGAAATGGGTCGGCAACAAACTTGGCTGTGAAAAAGTCATCCTGCCGCCGTACACTCCGATCAAAGTCAAAGGAAATACTGTCTCCTGTCTGATCCGTGATTACAAATTCGGAAAGAACGGACTTCTTGCCGGAATGGTTGCGGATAATGGCGATGTTCTGGAAAAGCCCATCGACTTTATCGTTGAAACGGAAAACGGTATTTTGAAACGCACCTCCAGCGAGTTCAAATTCACTAAAATTGACCCGGACCGGGTGGAATTTAAAGCAGTCAACCGTTATCCGGGACTTGATATCGTTCTGGAAGGATGGATCGAATACGACGGGTTCCTCTGGTACACGATGAAGCTGGTTCCCGGCAAGAATGGCATCAAACTGAAGCGGCTTGCACTGGATATTCCCTACAAGGACGGGAAACTTCTGCACTATCTGGGAGAAAGCATCCGTCACGATAAAAACTTCTTTGAAGTGGATGTGGAACTTCCGGGCAAAGGCAGGATCTGGGACAGCCGTCAGGCATCCCGCACACGTCTGCGGACAACCTTCCTGACACAAGTCTGGATCGGTTCCAATGACCGCGGTCTCTGCTGGTTTGCGGAAAATGACAAAGGCTGGGAACTCAAGAAAAAGACCAGAGCTTTGGAAGCGATCCGTGACGATGCCGGAAAGATCCATCTGAATGTGAATTTCATCGGAATCAAGGCGGATCTGAAAGAAGCAAGAGAAATCAAATTCGGGCTTCTTGCCACACCGCTCGCTCCGGAAAAGACAGGAAACCAGACTGCGCTCAACTGGAATCAGACTGCCGGTATGGGAATTCTGAATGTCGGAACAGAAATCTTTGATCCCTACATTTCCGATTTGATCATCGGCGACAATCCGGATCTTACACGATTGATCTATATCGCCGGACAGGAATATGATGCCGGAGATACCGAGCTGAAGTATTTCAAAGATGAGATCACTGCATTCCCGAAAGGTTTTTATACGCTGGGAACTTCCGCTATCAAATATAAATGCCGCGGTCCTTATCCGGATAATTACTACTCCATCTGCTATGAATGGACTCAGGAAATGGTGGACTTCTACATGTGGCGCTTGAACTACATGATGAAAAACACCAAGATGGCGGGAATCTATGTCGACAACTCCTATCCTTACTATTCTGCAAATATTCAGGGAACCAACAAACTGTGGTATGTGCGGAACGGTGACCAGATCCAGCCCGGAACAAGCATTCTCCTGTTCCGTCAGCTGATGAAACGTGTTGCAACATTGAACTACCTGATGAAAAAGCCCTATCCGGGAATCGGAGTTCATAACACCGGTGCACACTATCTGCCGCGATACACCTTCGTTCAGGCTTGTTACGGCGGAGAAATGGATATCCCGAAGAACGGAGACCATTTTGATATCTTCTACTCTGCCAAACCGGAAACCCTGCTCGGGGTAAACTGGGGACTCAGAAAAGGGATGATCTCCATGCTTCACTCCCATCCGAAAACGGCTAAGGCAACCCGCGCCATGTATGCCTGCTACAAGATTTATGACTGTGCGATCTGGAACAACGGCTTGGATAATAAACTTCATCGCAAGCTTGTGCAGCTGGAACGGGATTTCGGAACCAGTCAGCCGGACTCCAGGTTTATTATCTGGCGGAAAAACAAGTTCGTGAAAGTGACAAACGGCGCAAAGAATATCCGCTGCAGTTACTTTGAACGTCCGGGCAAGAAGCTGTTCTACATGGCAAACCATGACACCAAAGCGCAGGAAGTCGTGTTTACGCTCGGCGCAAACGGAACTTTGACCGATGGCGAAACTGGAAAGGTGATCCAGCCCGTCAATGGAGCTTACAAGCTGAAAATCGAAGGTCATGACTTCCGCTGTTTTGTCTGGAAAGGGAAATAATGAAAAAGCGTTTTTTACCAATCATCGCAGCTTTTTTTGCAGCAGCAACGCTTTCGGCAAAGACGGTGTACGTCGATAACGTCCGGGGAAATGACTCTTTCCCCGGAACGCAAACACAGCCGGTGGCGTCGATCCATAAGGGACTTTCCCTTTTGAAAAAATCGGATCATCTTGAGGTGATCAACACCGGAAAGCCTTATCAGAGACCATATCCCGGACCGGGGAACGCCCCGACTTATACGGTCGCAGTCAGTGGAACTCTGGAAAACCCTGTTGTAATCAACGGAAATGGAGCTGTTATAACAGGACTTGCAATCATCCCGGAAGGAAAATGGAAGAAAGAAGGTGACTTTTATTCCCTTCATTTCTGGCCCATGTGCAATATGTACAAAGGCTATAAGCAGCAGAACTACTGGTTCGATAAAAACAAGATCTGGTGGGTGAACGGCAAGGCTGCGCCCAACTGCAAGAGTCTGGATGAACTGAAAAAAACGCCGGGGGGCTTCTGGTGGAACAAAGCAGAGAAAAAAGTTCTGTTCCATCTGCCTGCTGGAAAAAAATTGGCAGACTTAAAAATCGAACTGCCCGCCAACTCCGGATTTTACATCCAGTCATCCCACGCCATCGTGAAAAACTTTTATGTGACCCACTCTGTCAACGACGGTTTTGATACAGCCGGAACCAATTATATCGCAACCTACAAAAATTGTATTGCTGTGGAAAACTGCGGTCAGGGCTTCTCCTGTCATGGAACAGGACAGACCTATTATGAAGATTGTGCCGCGATCCGCTGCGCAAGTTCCGGAACATGCGATGTCCACTGGTCTTACAGCCGTTACAACCGTTGTATTTTCTATGACAACACCTTTGAAGCGGGAGTCTATACCGTTGACGAAGGGTTGCACAGTTACAGTGACTGCATCATTGCCGGAAACGAACCTTTTGAACAGATTTGGCAGATCACCAACTCTGCACAGCATTTCAGCAACTGCCTGATCCTCGGAACGCCGGGGAAAGATATTCTCAAAATGCAGAACGGGATCGTCACTTTCCGCAACTGCACGATTTCCGGCGGAAACGGATTCTGCAGAGTTCCTTCCAGCGGAAACGGACAGATCGCCATTGACAGCTGTGTGATCACTGGAATGGAAAAATATCTTTTCATGCTGAATGGTACAGCCATAAAACGCACGCTCATGCGCGGGAACCTTTATCTGAACAACAAAGGGATCTCTATGAACGGAAAGACCTATCAGGAATCCAACTGGAAAGAGTTTCAGGAGCTGTCGAAACGCCGGGAAAAAGATTCTCTTTTCCTGAATGGAAAAACCGCCCCTGTTGGATTGAAACTGAAAAACCGTTATGGAACCCCTGTTATTCCCGGAGCCAAACTCCCGGATTCAGTTCTCAAACGGTTTGAACAGCTGAAAAAGATCAAAGCATCTCCTGCCGGGATTTCCTTTGAATAAAAGTTTTCCGGAAAAGCCCTGTTGCAAAACTGCAGATTTTCGACAGGGCTTTTTAGAGCTTAACCCCAAAACGTCTTTTTCCCAGAGGCACACACTTCCGGCTGTTATTGCCCGGACTCTTTCAGCTTTTGTTCAAGAAATTTCAAATCATTGAGAACCTGTTGTGTCGTCGGATGGTTATCTCCGAGTTTTGATCTGAATATCTCGTAAGCCTTTTTGATGTAGTTATAAGCATTTCGATATTCTCCCTTACGGAAATACACGAGCCCGATATTGTTATAACTTTGGGCGATATCGGGATGATCTTCAGATAAGGTTTTCTTCCGGATCGCCAAAGCTTTCTGGTAGTACTCCAGTGCGGCGGTATAATTTCCCTGACTATCATACACGCCCCCGATATTGTTATAACTTGTGGCGATAGAGGGATGATTTTCAGGCAAACATTTCTTCTTAATTTCCAATGCTTTCTGGTAGTAATCCAGTGCGGAATCATAATTTCCCTGATTAGAATACACGAACCCGATATTGTTATAACTTGTGGCGATAGAGGGATGATTTTCAGGCAAGATTTTCTTCCGGATCGCTAAGGCTTTCTGGTAGTTATCCAATGCAGCCGTATAATTTCCCAGACTATCATACACGCCCCCGATATTGTTATAACTTGTGGCGATATCGGGATGATTTTCAGGTAAGCTTTTCTTATAGATCGCTAAGGCTTTTTGGTAGTTATCCAATGCAGCAGTATAATTTCCCTGACGAGAATACACGCCCCCGATATTGTTATAACTTGTGGCGATATCGGGATGATTTTCAGGCAAGATTTTCTTCCGGATCGCTAAGGCTTTCTGGTAGTTATCCAA
>JAFTJI010000020.1 GCA_017456495.1 Lentisphaeria bacterium
CCAGCAATAAGCCGTAGTTGTTCCCGAACGGCAGGCATATTCCCATTGTGCTTCTGTCGGCAAATCAAAACGATATCCTGCAGGAAGTTCATTGTGTTTCAAATCATTCAGCTTACTGCAGAATCTCTTGGCATCATCCCAACTGACTTCTTCCACGGGGAGATTATCCCCTTTGAAATTAGAGGGATTGTTTCCCATTACAGCTTGATATTCTTTCTGGGTTACAGGATATTTTCCAAGATAAAATCTTTTCGTCAGAGTTACCTGATGTTGTTTTTCGTCAGGACAATGATCTTGAGCACTCTCAGGACTTCCCATGATAAACGTTCCCGGTTCAATCTGAACCATTTCCAGAATATATCCTCCTGGAAGGTTCACTTTTCCGGAGAATTTTTCGGGCACTGGGAGATCATTTATCAATTTTTCCAGTTTTTCTTTTGCCAGCTTCAAAAAATGAACTGCAGCCCCCGCTGCGGTGAAACCATAACTCAATCGTTGAGCATCATTCACAGCACACCGCAAAGGAGTAATACCATTTTGATATTCATCAATACCAACAAACAACCCGCGTCTCATTTTTTATCTCCTGAAATTAAAAACTATCTGCTATTTTTGCGTAATATAACGCAATATCGCCCGGAGTTCAAGCAGATTTTCAATATAAAAAGATCAAAAAGAAACAAAAATCTGACAGACGACAGAAAAAAAAGTGTGTTTTCGACAAAAAAAATCCCCGGCGGAAACCGGGGATCTGGGCTGACGGATCCTGTAAAAAATCTTTACTTGAGAACTGTC
Organism: Lentisphaeria bacterium; assembly: GCA_017456495.1. GTDB lineage: Bacteria > Verrucomicrobiota > Lentisphaeria > Victivallales > UBA1829 > SIG79. The sequence goes on from JAFTJI010000020.1 coordinate 796, forward strand.
GGTTTTTCGGAAAGCCAGAGGAGTTTTCCATCGACTGTAAGATAGGGCTTCTTTTCAACGACCCCATTCATAACAGCGGGGAAACCGGCAACTTTACACTTCACTGTTTTGAATACAAAGTAATCTGTTACAGTAACGATATAACGGGTTCCGAGAAGAGTATCGACCTTGTTTGCCTGGCAGGTGTTGTAAACCGCTGCACTCTTGGCAAAGTTTTCGGGAGAAGGCAGGAATGAGAAAGTAGAAAGTTTTGAATTGTCAGCAAAACCTTCGGTTCCCCATGCAAAAATACCGAACAGAACATTGACTTGTGCATTTCCTTCCACACGGACATTTTTGTGGGAGAACTTTGCAGCGTATCCCGGATGGCAGGAGCCGGGCTGAGGAACAGCTGTAGCACCATCGCTGGTATTGACAGAAACACAACCGGTAAGGACAACCATTGCAGCAACGGCTGCTGCAGCCAAAAGAATTTTTTTCATAATAAGAACCTTTCTGATAAATTTGCTGTTGATCCGTCTGAAAAACAGAACGCCCGGTTCTAATATATTGCAAATTTTAGAAAAATCAAGGGCAAAAGATCCGGATTCGATCAAAAGAACCTGAAGGAACTCAATAGATTCCGGCGGAACATTTTGATTCTACGATTTTCTGCAACACGCTGTCGTTCAAAGAGCTGCTTAATGAGCCGCCGATACTTTTCAAGGTTGTCTGATATTGCGGCAAAACCTGTTCCGGTGTCATCCAGCTTTGCAAAGCAACCGTCCGATCAAGAGCAGCAATGACTTTTTCTGCAATTTTACGGTAATACAACTCCAAACGCTGTCCGGGAGACTCCGTTTCAGCTTTGCATTCATGATAAAGCATCATGCCGTTGAGGTGAAGGACTTCTGTTCTTGGATAATGGGAACACATGAGATTCCAGGGGTCGCCATCGGGCAGAGTTGCATCGCCGCTGTTACGGAAATCTGTCCGCAGCAGAACGGTTGGCAGATCCAGCATTTTTGCGAAACAGAACTCCACAACAGTTCCGGAATCGAGGTCAGTCCCGTCAAAATTTGCCACAACCACATCGCACTGAAAAAGCAGTTCAAAGTCGGCATCGCGGATAGACTGCGAAGTTCGTTTCATGACTTCACATTCGCCATTCTGGGGCAGCATGACCTGATATTTTCCCTCAGAGACCTGTTCGATCGCCTCTGCGAGCATGACGTTTCCGCCAAGATCTTTGCTGTTGAAAAGATCTCCGGCAAAATAGATTTTCAAAGTCCGTTCTTTCATGAGGGGGAATCTCCTGAGTTTCTGTTTTTGTTCCTGTAATATAGATAGTATTCATAAAAAGTCAAGAAAAAGAAATGGAAGTGTCATATTTCGCTCTAAAAACAGTCTTTAATAGCAGATAAAACTTGATATTCTGCTTGAAAAAACGGAAGAATGATGCTATTTTTTGAAAACTGGAGGATATTGAAAATGGAAAAAACTGCAAAAAATAAAAAGACATGGGTATCACAGATCGACTTTATACTGAAATATTTCAGCTGGCTGACAGTTTTTGTACTGATCGTGCTGGTTATCGTCCGGAAAACCGGATTATGGATGCCGCCGGAATGGGTATCTGTCTGGCTGGTTCCGAACCTGACAGCCGGAGCGGTGGGATATCTCACGAACTGGATCGCGATCTGGATGCTTTTCAAACCTTATGACCAAAAACTTGGCTTTATTCAGGGTGTGATCCCGAGCAAAAAAGAAAAGTTGGGCAAAGAACTTGGACAGGTGATCCCGGAATATCTTCTGAAACCGGAAGAACTTTCTGAAGAAATCGGAAAAATCGTCAAAAACTATCTCCAGAACCCGAATCTGTTGGAAGATGTCCGGACAAAAGTCAATGCTTTTCTGAAAAAATATGGGGGGACCGTCGCGGATTTTCTGATTCCGTACATTGAATCCGCGCTGCAAAAAGCATTAAGAGACAACATGACACCGGAAAGACTTTCGGGAATCTATGATTCCGTTGTTGTCAAATGGTTTTCCGATGAAGAGAAACGGACGATGATCGCTGATGCGATCGTCTCGGAACTGCAGTCCAGAAACAAAGAAATCGCCGATATTCTGCGCTCTCAAATCAAGGCTGGAACAGTGACCTATGTTCGGGAAAGACATCCGATCCTTTCCAGTCTTCTCAGTTTGGATTCCTTTGCGGCTGGTCTGGTCGATTCGTTTGACTGGAATTATATCAGTAGCAAGATCAAAGAAAAGCTCAGCGAAGCAGAAACGCGAGAACTCATTTCCGGGGAATTGACAAAGATCACGCTTAAGCTTAAGAACTGGCTGCAAAGTCCTGATGCACAAGAGAAACTCGGGGCATTCCTTTCCGAAAAACGTAGCGAAATGGAGATATTTCTCAAAGAGTATCTCGTAGAAAATCTTCCGGATATGGTAAACAATTGTCTGAAACAGGATGATTTCTGGGATGCCGTACAGACAAAACTTCTTCCCATGCTTCAGGATTACATTCTCCATCGGCTCAAAAAAGAGAAAGAAAAGATTATTTCCGGGTTCAACATTCCCGGAAAAATTGAAAAATCTGTCAAAGAAATGGACATGAAAATGCTTCATGAAATGATTTTGCGGGCATCAGACAACAACCTGACGCTCATTCAAGTGCTCGGCTATGGGCTTGGTGCAGTATGCGGTATTCTGCTGATCTTTGCATCGTGACAGTTATTGAAAAAAAAGAGGTAATTTATGCAGCTTTCTGATGAAGAAAAACAAAAACAAGAAGCAATTGCCGAAGCAATGAAAAATGATCAACCGGTAACAGATCTTTGTGATACTGAAGAACTCTCTTCGGAACGATTGGAGACTGTTGTGCGAACGGGGATCATAGATCCGTACCACAAACCGGAAAAAACAGTTCAGGAAGAACCCGGCTCAAATAAAAAAAATGAGGGGATTGAAACCAGGTATATGGGAAGCTGTATTCCAGAATCACCTGTCATAAGAATCTTCAGAAAACTGTTTGGAAAGAAGGAAGATAAATGAGTATTGTTACAATTATCGGTTCCGGAATGATGGGGTCCGCTCTCGCATTTCCGGCAAGAGAAAACGGAAATACAGTCCGTCTTGTGGGAACGCCCCTCGACCGGGAGATCATCGAATGCTGCAGAACAAGCGGACAGCATCCGAAATTTGACCGTCCGTTTCCTGCCGGAGTGGAATATTTTCAGTTCGAAGAGTGCATGGATGCGCTGAAAAATACAGATCTTGTCATCTGCGGAGTAAGCTCTTTCGGGGTGGAGTGGTTTGCAGATTCTGTCCTGCCGATCCTTCCGGAAGTTCCGGTTCTCTCCGTTACAAAAGGACTGCTCTGTCAGGATGACGGTTCTTTGATCGCTTATCCTCACTTCTGGCAGAAAAAGCTGGATTCCCTGAACAAAAAGAATGAGTTGTGCGCTATCGGAGGACCTTGCACAAGTTATGAATTAGTTGCTCACGATCAAACACTTGTAGCTTTCTGCGGAAAGAATCCGGAAACGCTGAAACGGCTTCAGGCGATCATGACGACAAGTTATTATCACATCATTCCCACCACGGATGTCATGGGAATTGAATCTGCTGTTGCACTGAAAAACGGCTATGCGCTGGGGATTGCACTGACAATCGGCGAAAACTTCAAACGCTGCGGCAGGGAAGAGCTTCACTACAATTCACAGGCGGGAGTTTTCCTGCAGGCGACCCGGGAAATGCACCGTCTGGTCAACCATCTGGGCGGAACCGACGAAAGTTTCTATGTCGGAGTCGGTGATCTTTATGTGACAGTTTACGGCGGACGTACCCGGAAAGTCGGGATCCTTCTCGGAGAAGGATACACGATCGACGAATCTTTGGAAAAGCTGCAAGGCGTTACGCTGGAATCACTTGTCGTTGCCGGACGAGTTGCGGAAGCGTTGCGGATCCAGGCAGAACAGGGCAAGATCGACCTGAAAGATTTCCCGCTGCTCCTGCATGTTGACAGCATTGTGACCGGTAAGGCTCCCGTGAATATTCCATGGGATGATTTTACGGTGCTTTCCTGAGGCTGGAACATGAATGGGCTCCCTCTGTCAAATCTTCCGCAGAAACTCCCGCGGCAGCTTTCGCTGGAACTGACTGCGAAATGCAATTATAACTGTCCCTACTGCTATTGTCTGTGGCATGAATTTCCGGAACTTGCAAAAGGTGAACTGACCACAGAACAGTGGAAAGGAGTGATCCGTTATATCGTGGATCATGGGGTGAATGATATTCTCTTTACCGGCGGCGAGGCTCTGCTTTTTCCGGGAATCAAAGAGTTGATCGCGTTTGCAAGAGAAATACTTCCGGACGGCACGCTTTCTCTGTTCACAAACGGCTCACTCATGACCGAAGAGATGTTCCTGTTCTGCAAAGAGAAAAAAGTGTATATCTCCACCAGTCTGCAGGGGTTACTCAGCTATGGAACAATGACCGGGACGGAGAGAACATTTCACCCATTGCTGGAACTGCTGGCATTCGGCAGACAGAATAAGTGGAAAGTTTCAGTCAGCATAACAGTCACACAAGCAAACAGGAACGAGATCTGCAACATCTTTGCAGCAGCGGCTCTTTCGGGGGCAGAGACGATCCAGCTCGGTGCCATGATGCCGGAAGGAAGAGGACGGAACCATGCAGATCTTGCGCTCAGCCGTCCGGAGTGGGAAGAGGTCAAAAAGACGATCCGGAACATGAAAAATTGCGGAGTGTCTTACAGTTTTTGCGATGAGATGCTGTGTGAGTGCCGGACTCAGCCGGAAGAGCTTCTGAAGAAGTTCGGAAACCCGGATTTCAAGCCGTGTCCGGCAGAAAAAGAGTTCGGCGTGATCGGTCCGAACGGAACATTCCGAAAATGTCTTCACTATTGGGATAACTGAATATGATTCATCCTCTGAAAAAAATTCTGTTTTTTTGGATTCCGGCAGTCATGCTTATGATCTGCGGGTGCAAATCTGTGGAACTTCCTGAAATCAAATACCATGTCAAAACGAATGCTCCGATTGAGAAGAAATATCTGGAAGCGGGTCCGGAAAAAATCTGCTGTTACACCGTTTCTGCAAATGATTTCAAACTGAAATCGTTCCGGGTCTGGTATCCGGAACGCCTCAAAACGGAAAAAGAAAAACGTTATCCTTTGATCATTATCTGCAACGGAACAGGTTACCGCGCGACCAGATTTTCACCGGTCTTCCGACACCTTGCCTCATGGGGATTCGTTGTTGTTGGAACAGACGAGGAATGGTCCGGGAAAGGGCGCGGCGCGATTCTTTCGCTGCGCTTTATCCTCAAAGAGAATCAGGATCCGAAGAGCATTTTTCACGGAAAGATAGACCCGGAGCGAATCGGAATCGCCGGACATTCTCAGGGAGGTGCAGGCGCGATCAATGCCATTACCAGATTCAAAGACGGCAGATATTTCAAAGCATTATTCACCATCAGCGGAGCCAAACAGGAACAGGCAGCACACTGGGTCCTGCGGTGTCCCTACGATCCCGGGAAACTGCGGATCCCGGTCATGATGACAGCCACCTCGAACCCCTATGGTTGGGATGAAGAGAACCCGGAGCGGAAACATCTGGCGATCTGTCCCCTGCCCTCCATGCAGAAAAACCGGGATGCCATTCTGAAACATTGCAAAACAACGGTCGTCATCGCCCGTGTCGCAAATAAAAAGAAATATCATGCCGATAATCTTGCGATGAGTACGCCTTATATGACCGCATGGTTTCTGTACTGGCTGACTGGCGATAAAGACGCCGGAAAGTTTTTCACAGGAAAATCCCCGGAACTGATGAAAAATCCCTGCTGGCAGGACGTGGAGATCCATAACGGAAGTTTGTAACAGCTGTACTACTTCACCAACGAGATTTCAGCTGGTAAGGTTTCTCCAGTGTTTTAAAAAGACTACCCGACTTTATTTCATTACGCTGTGACAGGAAGAAAAGCTGCGCATTATTTGTCATTTTCATTTTTGTTTAAAATAAAAATGGCGGGTCACTTTCTTTTGACCCCCCAGTAATCTGAACGGCATTTTGAGCTTGAAAACTCAGAATTTTCCTGTGAAATCAAATTCTGAAAATCGCTTCACTTTTGTTCAGAAAAACTCAGAATCACTCCTTTTTGCCCATGTCCCAATTTATGAATGGCAGCCACGGAATGTGTGATTTTGAGTTATAATTGAGCAAGCCGATTTGCAAACCGCTTTCAGAGCTGTTGAACAAGCCCAACTGAAAAATATTGTTGGGCGCAAAATTGACAACACCAACAGAAACGCCGTTATTATATGTCATTAAATTAACAATTCCAACAGCCAAACCCTTACAGCGATCAAAAAGGTTTATCAATCCCAAAGAAATACCATAATGCTTTTGGCTCAAAGAAAAGACATTTGCCGCAATACCGCAACTTTTTTCTTTTGTCACAATCAATATTCCACAGCTGATACCGGAGATATTTCGAGCAAGTCCCACTAATCCGGGAGCCAAATATACTCCACGAATATCTGTATGCAAAGGGGAAAAAAAGATGTATCGGGAATATAGAAATATTCACAGGAGTCCAAGAAACTTCACCCAACAGATCAACTTGCAAGCTCCCATGTGCATAAACGTTAAATGATAGAATAGCTCCACACAGTACCAATAAAAGTTTTTTCATTTCACATCCCCTTTTGCCGTATTGATAGATTTTTTCAGCATGACCCGGATTTGAGAACAAACATTATCTAATTCCTGATATTTTGCTTCATCAATATAATTTGTTTTCAGCAGCAGTTTCAGCCACCGACAAATAACAAAGCAATTACGCAGAAAACGATCTCCCCATACTGGCGGATAGCAGAAGCCGAAAGCCGACAAAGAGAACATATCATCGCCAATGATGCACCATAGCCGCAGAAAACGATTACCCGCACCCAGGATGGTCGGACTGTGATTCTGTCTTCGGAAAAGATCAGCCGGTGTGAACTGTACCTGGAATCTCCGCAATACCATCATTTATTTTTCCCAAAGATCGACTTTCGATTGGTTTTCTTTATGCTTGAATCAGCACTTTGGTATATCATTCCCAAAATCAATTCATAGAACCGTTTGGAAACTGCGATGACAAAGAGAATTCCTATAAACAGCATTGTCAGATATGGCATGAAATATACCCATAAAACAGAACGGGTTACCACATTGAGAGTCCGTATTTCCGGATTGACATAGCAAAAAATCTCTTTGCCGACCGGGTTGTCATCCACGATTTTTTGCAAATATTTTAAGCCGTTATTGGTAGGAATATCTGTAAAATAACTGTAACTGTTTCCGACAACAGTATCATCATTATGGTGGAATTGGTATTCAAAACACAAAAGATATGCCTCTTTTTTGTTTGCCATTTTGTATTCGATCCGAACTGCTTTTCTCTGATGGGGAAGTACCGGAGTCCGGCTGTATGCACTTTGCGCATCCCGGAGCTGCAATTCGGACTTTACAACCGTTGCCGGTGTTTTTATCCAGTTTTTACTGGCTGCAACACCCTGTAATTTCGGAATGGTATTCAAGTATCCGTACAGAAAAAAGAATAAAAACGGCAGCATCAACGCCGTCATCAGGATTTGTGATTTGGCAATTCTCCAGTATCGGTCACCGAATTTCAACGGTTTATTCCACAATTCAGCCAATTTAGAGCCGTGTTTCAAGGCTTGACCACTGGGGTAAGTTGCCAGCAAACTGAAATCTCCCCGATGGAGTACTCCCAGCTGGCAGTGCATATTGTCTTTTCTGATCCAGATGCACTCTATTTCACTCACGGGAAACGGTTCTTTGGCGTAATCAGAATCCGGATAAAAGATCCCGTTTTCAATTTTCGCCCGCTTGCGGAGCAAATTTCCAAGCAGAATAACAAAACCAATCAAAAACAGAAACGCTCCACCGCCAAGCCACAATGCCGGAGTATCGGGATAGCTCTGCGGGTACACCGCAAACAGAAATATTCCGGCAAAAATAAAGACGCTGTAAAAAATCCAACTGGATAATGCAATTCCGCAATAAATGCGGTCTTGTGAGAAACGCAAGGTCGTAA
>JAFTJI010000131.1 GCA_017456495.1 Lentisphaeria bacterium
ACACTCGCTGATTTGAGATTTTACGCTCAAATTCAAAGAGTACCCTCGAAAAATTAGTTGCTGTTTCTGTCATCTTTTTAACCCTATCCATTCAACTTTACGCTCAAATCACACCCACAAAAATTCCTGAAGCCCCTTTTTGTATATTCTATCAATCTCGGCGGAAGCATGATCTTCCGTTCGTCGATCTCTCCGGTCAACATATCCACACCGATTTTTGCCAGTTCATTGACCCGTAAATCAAAGGTGTCAAATCCATACTCTTTCGCGTGGGTGTCAAAGTTCCCAAGAATCAGATAATCTTTGACAGGATCCCTGCCCATGGCTTTGATCACAGGGAAAATTCTAGCAGTCAATGTAGAGTCAAGCCAACCGAAAATCCCTGTCGGTTCATCAGAAGCCTCAAGAACCGGAGGAAGCAGGGCGGATGCCGGTGCTCCGCTGTGCATCCGCCAGAACAACCCTTCATCAAATTCAATCCCGCAAAGTACCGCATGTTTCTTTATGCTCTGCATGATCTGTACCTGCATGGAAGTATGCGCCCCATGGTAATTCTTTTCATCCATCGCTGTAAAAAGAATCCGTTTCATGTTCCGTTCCGCAAAATATTCCACCGCCTGCCGTCCGAGATCTTCATAATCAATCAGCGCATAGTGGCAATGGGAAAGCTCCTCATAGTAGTGATAACGAAGAATAAAGACGATGTTGGAGAAGATAAACGGAGCTTTTTTCAACTCTTCATAAGGCACAAAATTGTCGCCGAGGATCAGATATCCGTACGGCAAACTCGTTTTTACCATTTGAGAGAGAAATTGTTTGATCTCTGTTTCTGCTGTGTTTCCGAAAAATTTTCCATCCAGAAGAACCGGAAAAAGGTCTTTCTGATGAAGATGTCTGTTGATTTCACGGAAAAAGTCAGAATAAAAATCTCCGCTGTCGATGGTGACAAGCCCGACTGCATTGGTTTGCAGTGCGGAATTTGCCGATTTGACAACGGAGCCGCGTTTCGGGGCGCGTTCCAGAAGATTTTCCTCGACCAGACGGTTCAGCCCGGCAGCAACGGTCCCTTTGTTGACAAGAAAATGCTGCGCCAGTTCAACATCTGTCGGCAGCCGTTCCCCCGGAGAATATTTTCCCTGCAGGATCCATTCCCGGACAGTTTCCGTAACAACATCCTGCTTAAATCGTGGTGATTCCATGTTTTTTCTCTATATTTGTTAGGTTAATATTAGGTTAATACCGTTAATTATACCACATATAAATCAATTTGTCAAGAGGTTTTCCGGGGGCAATATCAAAAAAAATAAATTTTTCTTCCGTAGAGGTAATTTCAAAAGTCCGGCAAAATTTGGCTGAAAAAAGATTGTTGATGAGTTGGAAATGGTAGTTTGAACGTGGCTACCCAGCTTGTCCTCCGTAGCTTCAGCGAAGGAGGAAGGGTAACCACCGAAAACGCTCCATTTGCAGATCGCAACAAGAATTTTCTGCCATTTTTGAAGACTTTTGAAATTGCCTCCGTAGTATTTTTTTATCAATCCCGGAAAACCTTGCTTGAAAACACTGGAAGATGTGCTATTATACCCCATAATACAGGAGAAAAACAAATGGCGGATTTTGCCGGATTTTTAGAGGAAGAATATCCCTTTGAACCGCATTATATATCGTGCGGAAATATGCGGATGCACTATGTCGATGAGGGGACGGGACCGGTCGTCCTGCTCCTACACTCCTGCCCCGCATGGTCATTTGCGTTCCGGAAACTCATCAAGGAACTCTCAAAAGATCACCGCGTCATTGCCCCTGATATGATTGGCTACGGACTTTCCGACAAGCCCGATGACTATGATTATTCTCTCGACAGCCATATCGACAATCTGGAACGGCTGACAGAAGAGCTTGGTATTGAGAAAACTTCCATCCTCATGCACGGATGGGGCGCAACGATCGGCTGTTCCTACATCATCCGTCATCCGGATAAGATTTCTACTGTCATTGTGATGAATTCCATGGCGTTCACCGGATACAAACTTTCCTGGCGTCTCAAGCTGATCCGCTGGGCACCCTGGCTGGCAGAACGCTTTATTGTTGATACTGATCTGATGTTCGGCGGTTTGAACAAACTCCCCGCTCTGGTTCAGGAGGGGTATAAAATGCCTTATAAGTCCCACAGCGACAGAATCGCGATTTTGCGTTTTATCGAGGAAATGCCCTGCAATCCCGATGACAATTCATACGAAAGTGTGGTGGAGATCGAACACGGATTATGGCTTTTCCGGGATTTTCCCGTCCTGATCATCTGGGCTGGAAAAGATTGGCTTTATACTGAAAAATGCCTGAAACGCTGGATGCAGTTCTGTCCGAATGCAAAATTACGCCGGATCCAAAATGCCGGACGTTATGTGACGGAAGAAGCATCGGAAGAGTTTATCCAGACTGTTTATACCTTCCTGAAAGGAAACCGTTCATGAATCGGCAAAACGGAATCCAGCTTCAGATGAATTTCGGCGGACAATCTGAGGAAAACCAATTCAAAAAACAGGTTTATGCCGCAGATTTTACCATTCTTTTTGAAATCTCCACCCCCGGATCCGATGCAGATCTCCAGACTTCTGCCGCGAGATTGTCGCCCCTGACCGGATTTATTCTGGAAAAAAAAGAATTGCCTTGCGGGATCGCATTTATTGATTCAAATCCGGAGAGACCGTCTTCCCCGATCCTTGATTTTGCTGCTGCCGTTGCTCCGGAAAATCGGGATTCTCATGTGATCTATCTCTCCGGACGCGGGAAAGATGAAGAGACCGTTGCCGGATTTCTGGCGCAATGCAGACTCGAAGGATTCAAAAATATCGTTTGCGTTTCCGGCGCACCTTCCGTGAAGCAGAAAAACGCAAGAGTTTTCGAGAGTGTGAAAATGCTCCAGATGAATCAGGAAAGTGAAAGCCCTCTGTTTGCCGGAGCAGTCGTCAATCCTTATAAATATGAAATATGCGCTGCCGTTGCACAATCTCTGAAACTTGCCAAAAAGGCGCGTGCCGGAGCTTCTTTCGCTGTAACTCAATTCGGCTGGGATGCCGCAAAACTTCAGGAAATTTCCTGGCAGATGCACCGGAACAACTGCAATATTCCCCTTTTCGCGCGGCAGATGCTCCTGACTCCGGCGGCTGCCGTGGAACTCTGTTCCGGAAATTACCCCGGGATCCGTTTCTCCAAAAATTTCCAAACGGCGATCCGGACGGAGATGCAGCTTTCCACTTCCCAGTTTCTTGCGGCTCAGTGGCGGCGGTTCCAGCTGAACGTCGCGGGCGCAAGATTCCTCGGCTACAGCGGGATCCAGATCGGCGGGATCGAAACTCTGGCAACAGCAAAGACAGCTTACCAGATGATCCTTGAAAGTTTCAAAGAGTTCCCCTCCTATCAAGACTGGCTGGATGCCGTAAAAGATTACTATTCCCAGATGGATATCGCCCCTTATCCGTGGCGGTATTATCTCTTTGAAAATCTGCTGCGACCTGATACAAACCGGGAAGATGCCAGCGATTCCCGGAAAGCGATCCCGGAACCCCTTTCCGGAGAGATGTTCCGGTACAAACTGGCAAAAACACTCTTCTCAAAATCCCATCTGCACCCTGCTGCTGAACGCCGCCTCAGTAAGAAAATGATCGTTTCCTGCAAAGGATGCAGCCAATGCCGTCTGCCGATGACGCTGTTCGTCTGTCCGGAGGCTTGCCCCCTCGGATTCTGCAACGGTCCATGCGGCGAAGTGGATGTTTCCGGAAAATGTTTCCTTTCCGACACGGAATGTGTTTATGCAAAACATGTCCGTCTGGCGGTAGCTTTGCAGGATTATACTTTTCTTGAAGAAACTGTTATATAGGAGATTTTCAGATGAAACTTCAATTTATCGGAACCGGTGCCGCGGATTATGATTGGAAAAAATACGGAGAGCCCGGCATCGCCGGAAGTACTTCAACTCTGCTTGATGATACTGTTCTTCTGGATTGCGGACCAACTGTTCCCGCTGCACTCAAACGGTTCGGCGTTGACTCCATGCAGATCACGGATATTTTCCTCACCCACAGCCACAGCGACCACTTCAATATCGAATCTGTCCGTCAGGTCGCAGAAGGTCATACTGTCCGCTTTCACGGTTCCCCCCAGGCTTGCGAAAAAGTCAAAGATATCTGCGAAGTCCATCCCTTTGAGAAATATGGCGATACGGCACAGGTTGGCGGACTCTGCCAGGTGACGGCGATCCCGGCAAGTCATTATCTTCAGGATCTTCACGAGCCGGCATATCTTTATATCATTACAGACAATCCCGGAAAATCTGATTCCAAAACACTGCTTTATGCTCTTGACACCGCCTGGATGCCTTCGGTTGCCCGCGCTATGCTCGGAAAATCACATCTGGATGCAATTGTCTGGGATGCCACCATGTCGCAGCCCGGGGATTGGCGGATCTTTGATCACAGCGATCCGGTGATGTTCAAAGCGATCCGTCAGGCACTGTACAACAGCGGCAACATTGATGATTCCGTAAAAATCTGGTTTGACCATCGAGCACGAACCTTATGGCCCGCAGATTCTGCCGAACAGGAAGCCATTGCCCGGCATGAAAATGTCATGCTTGCCCATGAAGGCGAAACCGTCATAATTTGATCTCAGTCGTTTCCCGGCATCTTTTATATCCATGCCGTTTACTGAAACGGCTGCAAGGAATTTGTTCGGGAAATGTATTCAAAATCATTTTGATTTCAGAGATGATCTTATCCATTGTCAGACTTCATGACGTGATCATCCATATCGGTTCGTTGCGGAAAAACTCAGCATACAAAATAAAGATTTGCAAGATCTGTGGGGCAAATATGGGGCAAATGTATAAAAATTGTGTGTAAAAGTGGTGCCGAAGAAGGGACTTGAACCCTTACGATGTCGCCATCGGCAGATTTTGAGTCTGCTGCGTCTGCCATTCCGCCACTCCGGCACTGGTAAGATAATTACGTAATGTAATCCATTTTCAGGAAAATGCAAACGAAAGATGAAAAAAAATACGTTTTTTCTCTGAAAAAATTTGCCTTTCTGTAAAAAATGGTGTATAGTCCCGAAAAGATAAAGGGATCTGTTATGGTAAAAAAATCTTATATTATTTTTCTTTTTCTGTTTGCCGGAGTTTTTCTTTCGACCGGGTGTTTATGGTTTCTGCCGGAAGGTGAAGTGCCGCCGAATCTCGTTGGGGAACAGAACACAAAAGTTGATACAGATGCGCTCCCTTTGAAAGATGCAGAGGCGGCAATGAGCGGGGCAATTGTCCGGACTCTCATCCGTAATGGTTTTTCAACACAGCAGGTTCCGATGGCTTTCACGGAAACTTCCACCCAGACAGCCCATACATTTAAGAATCTGCTTTACAGTACCGGCATGATCCGGGTCGTCCGTTCAAAATCCGCAGCTGTTTTCCTGATTTACAGCCGTCAGGAAAACGGTGTCTGGGTGCTGCGGATCCTGAAGCCGGATGGAACCATTGTCATGAAAAAAACAGTTAAATACCGTCCAAACCGCTGAGTTCGCCGGAAATTCCGGAAAGCAGTTCTTTTTTCTTCCGGCAGAGTTCCATTGTTTTCAGCGCAAAGTCCCGCAAACGTTCAAAGTCTTCGTTGCTTGAAAGATTTTCCGGAATTTCTGCGATCAGATCATCAAGTGCGGTCGCCGGTTCCTGTGTTTCCCCATGATCGAACTCCTGCCAGAACTCCAATGCTGCAAGATCGTTACGGATGATCGTTTGAAATTTTTCGATAATTTTTTCTGTTTGTTCAGACATAAAAAAGCCTCCCGGGTTAAGTTGCGGGAGGCAGTCGTGTCAACCGGATTGAACGCTTTTACCGCTGTCTGCGCAGACCTTCGTAGACTGCTACGGCGACAGAGTTCGCCAAGTTTAGGCTGCGGTGGAAGTTACCCGGCATGGGGATGGTATAAAACTGCTCAGGATAGGTCTTGTGATAAAATTCCGCCAGACCTTTTCCCTCGCTCCCGAAGACCAGAGCGGCACCGGGTTCCATTGGACAATCCCAATATGTTTTTTCCGCTTTTGTGGAAAAGAAGTAGATCGGCGCATTGCCGTGCTGTTCCAGAAATGCCTCCCAGTTTGCATGACGCGCAAAATCCACATGTTTCCAGTAATCCATGCCGGATCTGCGGACATGGGAATCATCCAGCGAAAAGGAGATCGGCTCAACGAGATGCAGTTTACATTCTGTACAGCAGCAGATCCTGCCGATATTTCCTGTGTTCTGTGGAATCTCCGGTTCGACCAGAACCACATGATAAAGGGGATCGGTTCTCATAATTACAAATCCTTGAGTAAGAGTTGAGCGGGGACATTTCCTGCAGCGGCGGCGCGTTTCAGCCACATGATGGCGGTCTCTTCTTTGCGCGGAAAATCCCCGAAATGAAGAATCGCCAGAGCCAACGCATACTGAGCGGCGGGATCACCGGCGTGAGCCCGCGCAGTCGTCTGTTCCAATGCAAATTTCGCGGCTTCTTCTTCCGTCGCAAAATGCTGCGGTCCATCCGGATCAAAAGAATCCGGACGGATGATTTTCTCCTGCTCAGCCATGATTATCCGATATACTGTTTCATTGCATCAAAGGTCGTGCAGAGTTTCCGGATTGCGAGGTCCGGTCTCATGCTGATTTCAGCCTGCATGGTAAGCATTCTGGGACATGCGGAGAGATCTTTGATAAGTTTTTCCCAGTTGATCGTACCGTTGCCGGGGAGGGCGTGCTGGTCGCTGTAACCGTCATTGTCATGAAGATGGCAGGTGACGATGTGAGGAGCGAGTTTTTCCAGTGCATGATCTTCAAATTCGATCTTGTTAGCCCAGGGGAGCTGCATGGGAGCTCCATAACGGGAAAGATCTTTACCGGCACCGGTCATGATGTTTGCGTGTCCGGCATCATAGCAGACACCGACTGCGGGTGACGGGAATTTGTTGATGTAGTAAAGAACTTCATCGGTTGTGTTGGTGGGTTCAAAGCTGTTTTCAACCGCGATGATGATTCCCAGTTTTTCTGCTTCAGGAATGATCTTTTCCAGCGTATCGCAGGCATAATCGCGCATTTTCTGTTCGTCATAAGGACGATAGTAGCAGCAGAGAGCTCCGATGTGAACGACATATTCTTTGCATCCGGCATCGGCGGCATAGCCCATAGCGCGTTTGTGGTTTGCAATGGAGATATCGCGGTACTGACGGTCATCACAATTCAAATCTTTGACACCGCTCCAGAGTCCGTGACAGCCGGAGAATTTCAGTCCGTATTTTTCCAGCAGTTTGACAAACAGAAAGAAGAAGTTCGGTTCGTCGAGGCAGCGGTCCAGCAGGTTGTTGGTCATAACGATGTACTTCGCACCGTTTGCGGCAAACTCCGCGACAGCCCGCTCCATCAGGTTGTTTTCTTTGTAGTTCTGCCAGTCGAAGAAATATGAAAATTCTTTTTCCATTTTTCCTTTTCCTTTCTTTAAAGTTACCTTTTTTCCAAATATTTTTGAAGTGCTGTTGCAAATTGATCCGGGCAGGAAGTCGGTTTTCCGCTGCAGCGGATCCCTTTCAGCAGAGCGATGACTTCCTCAACAGGGCGGTTCTCCGCCAGCTTGGCGACTCCCTGAAGATTGCCGTGACAGCCATCTGTAAACTTGACTTTCCGGATGATACCGTCTTCGATATCGATTTCTATATTGCTGCTGCAAACCATAGGGCTTGGCTGAAAATTGAAATGATCCATCCTGTTTTCTCCTGTTATCCCAGAATCTCCGGAGCAGAGAACAAACCGTAAGGTTCGAGCTGCCGGATATCAGTTTCCTGTATTTTGTAATACATCGGACCGTAATGAGAAACTTCACTCTTATTTTTGAAGAAGGGACCACAGGTGTTCCGCATGCTTCCTGTGATGGTCAGTCTCAATTCAAACTCTGACGGAAGATCCAGCAGTTTTGTGGTGTCCGGTATGAACAGCAGACGGTCGGCAAATTCACCGTTGACAGCAATGACTGCGGGCGTGCCGTAATATTCCGGAATGCTGATTGCCGCTTTGTCCATTTCCGGGATGGAAACATTTGTCTTGTAGACGACTTCGCCGGGGTAGTGGGGCAGTCCCTGGTCTTTCCAGTCGCCAAGAGTCAATTCTCTGACCGGCCCGGTGAGAATGAAACTGTTGCCGTTCATCTTCACGCCGAAATCGCCCACAAGGAACATGCTTTCCAATCCGGGATGAGCATAGCAGAGTCTCGTTTTGAATAAAAATCTGTTTTTACCGGGAACGAAAAGTCCTGCGGGGATTTCCACTTTCCGCCATGCGGATGCGTGCCATTCTCCAATATCTTTGATCGCGATGTCCTGACCGTTCAGGGCGATTTCGTAGAGTTCCGGACGTTCCAGAACAAGAGCGATCTCTCCTTCCGGAAGAACCTGACATTCAAAGTCTGCAAAGAACTCAATCTCTCCCCCGGCGTTCGGATCCATTTCACGGCACCAGGGCTGAGGCATCATGAAGTTTCTGACTTCCATGCCGAGCTTTTCGTGGAGTTTATCATCCAATGCAAGGACATACGTCGGTTCAGTGATTTCTGCGGTACAGAAGTGATCTATGACGGCTACGTTCTGTTCAGAGAGTTCAACTTCCCATTTTTCGGGCGCAATGACAGCTTTCTTCGTCAAGCCGGCTGCCTTCGGTTCCGGCTGAGTGACCGGATGATTTCCCTTTTCACGCAGTGCAAAAAAGGTTTTTGTGGCAAGCTGTCCGAAATCTGTTTTGATGATCCAGCGGGAACCGTCACGTTTTGCATCGGCGGCAAGAAGTTTTCCGGTGAAAGGATCAAATTCAACCAGTTCTCCCGAGAAGTTGCTTTCAAACGACACGGTAACTGCAGGGCAAACATTTGTCCGGTACAGGGCGCGGGGTTCGATAAAGTCTTCGCCGCCCTCTTCCCCCTCATCGACTGCATGTCCGGTATTGCAGAGAAACAGAAGATCCCAATCTTCGCCGCGCCTGATCTGATGAAGCAGGGAGGTACAAGCCTTTCCGGATTCATCTTTCACAATGACCGGGCTGCAGGGCTGCAAAACTTTGACAAGTTCTGCATAATCGTCTGCCCGCTGGAAATCCCATGCGATCTCTTTTCTGACCGCATCGAGATATCCGGGAATATCGCCGTAAGAGATCACGATTCCGCCGGAAGCCCGGAATTTTTTCAGCAGTTCCAGCGTTGTGCCGCGGATGGTGATCATGCTGGGGATGACTGCAACTTTATAGGAGGCTTCGCCGACATGAAGCGTATCGCCATCCACAGAAGCAAGCCGCGAGAGCAGCTCTTCATCGCCATAGTCAAAATCAATCTGGTTCGCCAGAAGAATATTGCTTGTTTTGATAAATTCTCTGTCGAAATCAAGAGTAGCTTTTTCTTTGCGCCAGTTCTGATGGAACATGCTCCATGCAGATTCCTGAGCAGAAACGAGCAGGACCCGGCGGTCTTCTTTTCCGGAGGAGAGCCAGAGACTCAGACGTGCAAAATAATCATTGAGCATGCGGTAAGTGTCGGGCGTATTTGTCTGCAGAGCCACCGGACATGGATAATCGCGTTTTGCTTCGCCTTCGATGGAGTAGAACGCCAGATGTTCACAGCGGTAATTGATTCCGAGCGCATAAAGCCAGTCTCCCAGAGCCTTGATCCCTGCGGAGGAAAAATCCCATCCGGTACAGCCGTAAACTTCCACAAGTCTCCGCTTCTTTCCGAACTGGTTCGCCGCAGAAGAGAGCTGTTTGGCTGTCTGATAGGCACGGTGATGTTCACTGAGAAGGTCGATCCCCGGCATGCCCATGTATTCATAAAGCTGCATGGCACTGCCGATGCCAAGTGTCTGATAAGAGAGGGAATCTTCCCCGACAGGATGACCGGTCAGTTTCAGATGATGTTCGTCACACCACTTCCCGATGGGTTCCCAGAATGCCCGTTTGAAAAACTTCAGCATAAGTCCGGCATAGTGGACGCGGGGCATGACAGAATCTGCGCCCTCCACCTGATAGAAAAACTCCGGACAGCGGTCCAGTGCATCATAATGATAGGTCTCTTTGAACTCTTCCAGAAGACCTTCTGTCCAGGGCAGCATTTTCCGGTGTTCGGTATCCCAATCCGGCTGGTCGATCATGAATCCATAACGCGGTTCATCTGTAAAAAGTCCGGGAATGACGTTCCCGAATTCTTCCGGATAGCGTTTCGCGTATGCTTCATGGGTGAGGTCTATGAACTTTCTGACAGCTTCCACAGAGAGCGTATCAAGATAAGTATAATCATTATACCATGTGCTGCGGGCGACGGTATCGGTGTAGAAAATCAGAAGCGTTTCTGTCTCTTTGAGTTCAGAACGGAAATTTCCGGCAGAAAGTCTGCGGACATTTTTCGCATGGTTTCCATTGACTTCCGCTGCGAAGAGAGCCAGTGTCGTTTCCGGGAGCTGTTCGGCTGCAGCATCCTGAAAAGCGACTTCTTTCAGAGTGATTCCTTTTGCACGGTATTTCGGGTCGCAGGTGATAAGTCCGCCGCCGAACCCGGAGGGAAAACGGTCCTCATCATAAATCCATGCTTCCATATTCAGTTTTTTTGCTTCATCGACGGCAGCATCAATGCACTCAAACCATTTGTCAGAGAGATATGGAGTTTCCAAACCGGTTCTGGCATGAAGATAAAACCCGCCCAGTCCATTTTTGCGGAACCCGCGGATCTGTTTTCTGATTTCTTCCGGTTTCAGATCTCCGTTGAGAGCCCAGAAAGGCGCGGAACGCCACTCTGCAGCAGGAGTCTGCGCGTTTTCGAAAAGAGCATTGAATGTTTCAGGAGTCTTATTCATAATATTACTTCTTCTTTGAAATATTCAAAAGTTTTGCGTGGATCACGATCCGGTAAATCTCTTCCTGAGCTTCCGGCTTTCTGCTGTAATTGGTCATATCTTCCCGGAAATGTTTGGAAGCACTGCTGCTGTTGTCACCGACGACCCATGTTTTTGAGGGAAGATTTTTGACCTGATCAGGTCTTGCTTCTCCTGCCGGGATCCGTTCGATCCGTTCGATCAGGATTCCGTTTGCCCCTTTCTCCGCAGCAAACTTTCTGAGCTTTGCCTGAATTTCCCGGATCGTCCAGTTCGTGCCGGCACTTGCTTTGGCAGTTCCAAGAACCTCCTGCACGGTGTCCGGCGGGTACTGATCGGGAGAGAAGTAGAGAACAGTATCATTCCCGGAACGGAGCGGAGCCTGCTCTTTTCCGGTGTACTCAATATTGCAGCAGCCTGTCAGAAAAAGTGCCGCAGCCAATGCCAGAAAAAATTGTTTCATCATTTATGATCCTTTCTTTGAAATATAAACTCTGTTGACTCTGGGACCGATGGCACAGAGAACTTCATACGGATGGGTTCCTTTCAGATTTGCCCAATCTGCAACGGTGATTCGGCTGCTGCCTGCGCCGCCGATTAAAATCACCTCTTCGCCCGGCTGGATATCATCTTCAAAACCGTCAAGCCGGACAGTTGTGTAATCCATGGAGATCCTGCCGATGATCGGACAGAGCCGGTCACGGATGACAACATAACCGCGATTGGAGAGATTCAGCGGGATCCCGTCCGCGTAGCCCGCCGCAATAGTGGCAACTTTTGTGTTCACAGGAAGACGGCAGGTCCGGTTGTAGCCGATGGTATGCCCAGCCGGCATTTCACGGATCTGGACGATCCGGGTTTTCAGGCTCACGATGGTTTCCAAGCCAAGCTCCCGTTCTCCGTCTGCATTGAAAGATCCGTGAAGATTGATCCCCGCGCGAACCTGGGTGAAAGGTGGAACCGTGGCAAACGGACAGGTGTTGATCGCATCGCTGTTGGCAATATGGCGTTTTTCCAGACAGATCCCCGCAGATTCCATTTTTTCAGAAAGTTCCAAAATGCAGGAAGCCTGCGCAAGGCTGGCTTCATCGTTAGCTGCTGCCGGAAAGTGAGAATAGATCCCGCAGCAATTCAAGTTTGGAAGTTTCACAACTTTTTTTGCCGTCGCAACAGCTTCTTTGGCAAGGATCCCGAGCCTGCCCATGCCGGAGTCGATCTTGAAATGAACTTCCGTTGTTACGCCCTGCCGGACAGATTCATCGCTGATTTTCTTTGCTGAATTGTAATCGGTGATTCCGAGAATAAACTGATTCCTGACGGCTTCTTCCAGTTCAAAATCCATCAGACCGCCAAGTATCTGGATCGGCTTTCCGAATGGTTTCAGCTGAACCGCTTCCCGGAGTTCCGCAACACAGAACCCGTCCGCACCGGCTTTCAGCAGGCGTTCTGCAATCGGCATAACTCCCAGACCGTACGCATTTGCTTTCAGAACCGCCATGACTTTCAGCGGCTTGACTGCGCTGCAGATCCGTTTGAAATTCTGTTCAAGAGTATCAAGGTCAACTTCCAGCCAAATCCTGCTTTGGCAGCCTTGTACAGCAGATTTATTTTTAACAGTCATTTTGTCCCCTTCTTTGGTATCCTTGGAAATATATATTTCCAAACAGAATTTACAAGGGATAAAATGATTATTTCACCGGAAAAATTGAGGTTTTCAGAGCAAAAAAAATCCCGGTAAGTTTCCGTACCGGGATTTTTAAAAAAGACGTCAAAAACTTACTTGGCAACGGGGCATTTCAGTTTGTCGTAGGTAGCTTTGCTGACGAACTTGGTCAGTTTGGTTCCATCGGTGTCAACAGCTTTAACGCCATAACGGACCTGAACGCCCTTGGAGGTTTCTTTTTTGAATTCGACTTTTGTGCAGTCCTTGTCTGCAACTTTAACACTGGCTCTCTTCTTGACGTTGTAGAACTCCATAATATGCTCCCTCTGTTGTGGGTTTTAATGGATGCACTTTTTGCATCTTTTCAGCGTAAAGATACCACACAAAAAAGCGAAATGCAAGTCAAAAATTAAAAAAAAGTAAAGAAAACCGCAGAAAATTTCGTTTTTTTTGCATTTTTTCTGCGAAAACCGTTGATTTTACCGTTAACCTCTGACTTTTTTGGAGCGTTTTGTCAGGTTCAACAGCTCGTTCAACCTATCTTCTGTACAAAAAACATGTACACAGCAGTCCCGCAGAGAATGGAGATCAGAGGGTTCTTTTTCCAGAGCTGAAGCCCGATAACAACAACGGCAGCAATCAGCTCAGCAGCTCCGTAATAGTGCGCAGAAAGCGGTCTGTCCCGGAAATAACAGGCAAAACAGTATGCCGCCAGCATGGCAATCGCCGCCGGAGAGAGAACTTTTCCGATGTATTCAATGACAGGCGGCGTTTTTGCGCCGGATCCGAACAGCAGAAACGGAAATGCACGCAACAGGAGAGTCACCCCGGCTGTAACCGCTATCAAACTCCAGAGATAGGCTGTCGTACTCATGCGTTTTTCTCCTTCTTTGCAGGATCAAGAATTTTTCTGCAGGCAAGAAAAATGGTGATCATCAGGATCATTGAGGGAATCAGCATTTTGGAAGCTCCGAAAATCAGACAGCAGACGAAAGCCGCTCCGCCGCCGATCAGTGCCGGGAGACGGTTGAGCTTTTCCCTGCACTGGTCGGTCAGGATCACAAGAAACAACGCCGTCATGGCAAAGTCGATCCCCTTGTTGGAAAAGGGCAACGCCTTTCCTGCCAACGCTCCGGCAGTCACACCGATCATCCAGTAAGAATGGTCAAAAAATGCCAGAAGAAGACAATACCGGATGTTTTTCTTTTTTTCCGGGATCTTGCATTCTGTTTCAAGGGCATAAGTTTCATCGGTGAGACTCCAGATAAGATAGAACTTTTTCCAGAAGCCGATCCCTTTGAATCTGTCGATGAGAGAGAAGCCGTACATGGCATAACGGACGTTCAGACAGAACGTCAGCAGGGCAACGTCCAGCAGCGGGGTACGTTTGGCGATCCAGTCCACAAGCATGAACTGAAGCGCACCGGAAATGGAAGTTGCACTGGTCAGGAATGCCCAGACCCCGGCAAAATCGATCCCGCTGTGGGCAGAAAGCAGAACTCCCGCCGCAAATCCCATGGCAGAATATCCCATGAGAACCGGCAGGGAGTCAATAAAAGCCCGTTTCAGAATCACAAAACGGTCAGACAATTCCAACAAGCTCCCGGACCCTGGTCAAGGTCTTCATCGCTTCCGTACGGGCACGTTCCGCACCCTTTTTCAGAATGGCATCAACATAATCCATGTTGTTCAGGAGTTCTTCGCGGCGTTTCCGCATGGGGGCAAAGTAATCCATATATGCCTCAAAAAGAGCCTGCTTTGCGTGACCGTAACCGTAGTTTCCGGCAATATAGCGGGCGCGCATCTCTTCCAGCTGTTCCGGCGTTGCAAAAAGCTTGTAAAGCTGGAACACGTTGCAGGTATCGGGATCTTTCGGCTCTTCCATGCCTTTGGAATCTGTCTTGATCGACATGAATTTCTTCCGCATGGGCTTTTCATCGCCGAAGAGATCAATGGTGTTGTTGTAGCTCTTGGACATCTTCTGTCCGTCCAGACCTGGGATCACAGCCACATTATCCGGAATATAACCGTCCGGAATGGTGAATGCTTCGCCATAGGTCTGGTTGAAACGGATCGCAACATCACGGGTGATTTCCAAATGCTGTTTCTGGTCCTTTCCAACAGGAACAAGATTCGCCTGATAGAGCAGAATATCCGCCGCCATGAGAACCGGATAGGTGAACAATCCGGTGTTGGGAGAAAAACCTTTTGCGATCTTATCTTTATAACTGTGAGCGCGTTCCAGAAGTCCCACACCGGTCACATTGCTGAGATACCACATGAGTTCAGTGACTTCAGGGACATCGGACTGCTTGTAGAAAACACTGCTTTCCGGATCGAGTCCGCAAGCAAGCCAATCCACAGCAAGACGTTTCACACGATCCCGGAGATCTTCCGCTTTCGGGGAAGTCGTGAGAGAGTGAAGGTCCGCGATGAACACAAAAGATTCCCCCATTTTCTGGAGTTCCAGAACCTGACGGATCGCCCCGAAGAAGTTCCCGATGTGGGGAACTCCGGAGGGCTGGATACCGGTAAGAATCCGTTTCATTTTCAGATTGCTCCCTTCTTGACGCAGATCACTGCATTATGTCCGTTGAGATCAGCTTCTTCTTTCTTGTCAGCTTCGATTTCACCGGAGACAATATCAAGAGCAAGAGTTTCATTGGAAACATAGTCGCGGAACAGCTGGATCGCCTTTGCAGCTTCCTCATCGGTTGCGACTGCAAGGGTGATGCGGTCGGAGACCTGAAGATCCATTTCCTTACGGATGTTCTGGACTTTGCTGATAAATTCACGGGCGATTCCTTCGTCGAGAAGTTCGCGGGTGAGTTCAGTATCAAGCGCAATGGTCAGACCGGCTTCGGTTGCAGCGGTCACACCCGGCTTTTCAGCGCGGAGGACAGTGACTTCGCCGGGAGCAAGTTCGATCGTTTCTCCGTCGAGAACGATTGCGGCAGATTCGCCTGCTTCCAGTTTGCGGAGAGACTCAGCCGTCAGTTTTGCGATTTCCGCAGCGGCAGCTTTCATCTT
The DNA here is from genome assembly GCA_017456495.1 of Lentisphaeria bacterium. GTDB lineage: Bacteria > Verrucomicrobiota > Lentisphaeria > Victivallales > UBA1829 > SIG79. The sequence goes on from JAFTJI010000131.1 coordinate 15,609, forward strand.
GGGACCGAGCTTCGCACCGAGAACCTTGAAGTTTGCCTTTGCGGAGAGTGTCACCAGTTCTGCATCGGAATCACGGATCAGGATCTCCTTCACGTCAAGTTCTTCTGCAACGATATCTTTGGTTCCTTCCAGCAGTTCACGGACCTTGGGATCTGCGGCAACCAGAATGGCTTTTGCCAGCGGCTGACGGATCTTGAGGTTTTTCTGTTTGCGGAGGAAGTGACCGAGTGTGACGGCACGCATGGTATTTTCCATCTGGCATTCCAGCGCAGTGTCGCGGCGGTCTGCTTCCGGTTCGGGGAAGTCGCAGAGATGGACGGATTCCGGCATATCTTCTGTACGGAGTGCGCGGTAGATGTGTTCGGTGAGCATGGGGATGAACGGTGCAGCACACTTGACGAATGTCATAAGAACGTAGTAGAGTGTACCGTAGGCATCATTCTTGTCACCATCGTTTTTGCTCTTCCAGAAACGTCTGCGGCTGCGGCGGATATACCAGTTGGTCAGATCATCAGCAAACTTTTCGAAGCGGTTTGCTGCGCGCTGGAGCTGGTAGGCATCCATAGCTGCGCGGATCTCTTCCACCATATCGGAGAGGGAGGAGAGGATCCAGCGGTCAAGCGGGTTTGCCGGATTTTCCGGAGCTTTCAGCGGACCTGCAGCGGGTTCCCAGTTATCCACACTTGCATAGGTGGTGAAGAAACTGTAAGAGTTCCAGACGGGCAGAAGCACGCAGCGGAGAATATCCTTGACCCCTTCTTCGGAGAATTTCAAATCTTCTGCACGGACAACAGGAGAGCCCAGAAGGAACAGACGGAGCGCATCGGCACCGTATTTGTTCACAACATCCATCGGGTCAGGATAGTTTTTCAGTCTCTTGGACATCTTCTGACCGTTGGAAGCAAGGATCAGACCGTTGACGACAACGTTCATTGCAGGGGGCTTATCGAAGAGAGCAGCCGCCAGAACGACCAGCGTATAGAACCAGCCGCGGGTCTGGTCAAGACCTTCTGCGATGAAGTCGGCGGGATAGTTAGCATCGAACCGCTCTTTGTTCTCAAACGGATAGTGTTTCTGAGCATAGGGCATGGAACCGCTTTCAAACCAGCAGTCGAGAACTTCGGGAATGCGTTTCAGGACAGCACCGGTCTTGGGAGACACGATTTCCACCTGATCCACAAAGTGCTTGTGAATATCATTGAACTTCTGTCCGGTGAGCTTTTCCAGTTCTTCCACAGAACCGACGCAGAGCATTTCTCCGGTTTCTTCGTTACGCCAGATGGGCAGCGGGCAACCCCAGTAACGGTTACGGCTGATCGCCCAGTCACGGGCATTTTCCAGCCACTTTCCGAAACGGCCGTTTTTGATGTGTTCCGGAACCCAGCTCATCTGCTTGTTGGCATTGATCATCTTTTCCTTGATACGGTCAATACGCACAAACCAGGTGGAAACTGCCTTGTAGATCAGCGGGGAATCATCGCGCCAGCAGTGAGGATAGCTGTGCTTGATGGTTCCGCGATGAACCAGCTTGCCTTCATCTTTCAGACGTTTGATGATGTCCTTATCGGTTTCTTTTACGAAACGTCCGACGTAGTCGGGAACATCATTGGTGAATTTACATTCTGCATCGATGGGGCAGACCCCGGGAACGCCGTGAGCTTTTCCTGCGGCGGCGTCATCTTCCCCGAATCCGGGAGCTGTATGAACGATCCCTGTACCGTCTTCTGTGCTGACAAAGTCTGCTGTGATCACGCGGAACGCGCCCTGTTCAGCCATGTTTGCAAAGTAGGGGAACAGCGGTTCATAGTGTTTTTCAGCCAGATCTGCGCCTTTGAAGCGGGCAACGATTTCGGGAAGATCTTTCTTGTAGTAAGCTGCAAGACGAGCTTCTGCCATGATGTAGTAAGTTCCGTCATCCAGAACTTTCACATAGTCGATATCGGGACCGACGGTGAGAGCCATGTTGGAGGGCAGGGTCCACGGAGTGGTCGTCCATGCCAGGAAGTAGGTGTTTTCTTCGCCAACGACTTTGAAGCGGATGGTGATGGCGGGATCTTCCACATCGGCATAACCCTGATTTGCTTCAAAGTTGGAGAGCGGGGTGCAGCATCTTGCACAGTAGGGGAGGATCTTGTAGCCTTCATAGATAAGATCCTGATCCCAAAGCTGTTTGAAGACCCACCAGATGGATTCCATATAATCGCGATCCATGGTGCGGTAACCGTTTTTGAAATCGACCCAGCGGCCCATACGGGTCACGATGCGTTCCCATTCGGAGGTATAACGGAGAACAATACCGCGGCAGGCTTCATTGAACTTGTCGACGCCGTAGGTTTCGATCTCTTTTTTACCGGAGAGCTTCAACTCCTTTTCCATTTCGTATTCGACGGGGAGCCCGTGGCAGTCCCAACCGAAGCTGCGTTCGCAATAGCGGCCGCGCATTGTCTGATATCGGGGCACAACGTCCTTGATGGTTCCTGCCAGAAGGTGTCCGTAATGAGGAAGACCGGTTGCAAACGGAGGACCATCGTAGAAGACGAACTCTTTACCGCCTTTTCTTGCTTTGACTGATTTTTCAAAAGTGTTGTCATTTTTCCAGAACTCAAGCACGTCCTGCTCAAGTTTCGGAAAATCTGCCTGTCCTGCGGGCTTGAACATAGTAATTGTCCTTTATGTGATTAAGTTGTTGTTATTAAAAATCAACGGATAATATACACCCATATCATGAATAATTCAATAAGAACAGTTGCTTTTATAATGAATATAAGGCGTTTTTTTTGCTGAATTTCAGTTTTTTTGCATGTTTTCCTGATTTTTAATGTTGAATCATCGTTTTATTCCTTGAAAAAATATTTTTTTGAATTATATTACAATGTTGCCAGTAATCGATGCAGGGATTACTGGCAACATTTTTTTTATTTTCAAATGCTGGCTCGAGACATTGCTGGATATCAAATTTTTCAATAATCAATGAAGATCCATAGTCTTCATGAAAGAAGAGTTGCCTGATGAAAAATGCTGAAGAATCATTTTTTTTCAGATTCATCCCTTGACAAAATATTTTTTTGGATTATATTACAATGTTGCCAGTAATCGATGCAGGGATTACTGGCAACATTTTTTTATTTTCAGCCGGTCTTTTTTTCGGAAAAAATACTGAGGTGAACAGTTCATTTTTTACGATCCGGCGTTGGAAAAATCAAGGTTTTCTGTAACCGCATTTGGGACAGACTCCATCTTTTCCCATAGCGATCCCGCACATCGGACAGCGATCCATGGATCGTTCCGTTTTGAACTCCTGACTTGCAGTATTGTCACCGCTGTTAAATGTAATTTTAACAATATTAAGTTTCTCTTTAAGCAGATCATAGACGATCTTGATCATACCTTCTACGGTCATGGTTTCTTTTGTGACCACGAGTCTGCATTCCGGGTAGGCGGTTGCCAGTTCTGTCTTGAATGCCGGACCCTTCATTGTATTGGTCGGCGCACCGTTTCTGATTCCCTGTTTTTCATAGACTTCCAGAATTGCCGGAAGAATAGGGTCATCATGCCGCAAGATCAGCGCATGGTCAAAATTCTGAATGAGATTCCAGACAGTTTTCTTGATCTCATTGCAGGGGAAAACCATATTGACTCCCATGTTGACGGTGTCTTCGACTTCAATGATGAACTTACCGGTGTGACCGTGAAGGTATTGAGCCTCACCCTTGAAATTGTAGAATCTGTGGGCGTACTGAATGTTGAGTTTTGTGATAGATCTCATGATGAAACCTCCCATGTTGAAAAGTTTGATTTTTTTCAGCCGGCTGAAAAGATTAGAAAACACCGGATAAGAATTCGTTCCCGGAAGGAAGACGTGCGGAAAATATTTTGTTTACCATATACTTTGCAGAATTGACTTTACGGGAATTGAGGAAGAAAAAATATGGGGGTAATATTGCAAAAAAAATTAATAAAAACGATTTATCATTTTTTTTTGCTTGATTCTTGATAATGTAACGTATATATTAATATGAATTTTATATTAGACAAAAGATTTATCAGACATATTTGAGGAGAGGATCTTATGCAAGGACGATGTATGACACTTGTTGGTTCAGATGGCAAGGCGTTGAAAGGGGAGTATCTGAAGACCGCCGAAGCTGCGATTGCAGAAGCCAAAGCAGCCGGATTAAAGATCTGGATCAACAGTAAAGGATATTTTTACCAGCGCAAAAACAGTATTTTTTCGATTTCTGAACCGCTGATTGATAAAAGCGGTATGAAAGTCCGGATGTGCAGTGCTCCGTTGAAGGGGAACAGCAATATTTGCGAAACTTGCGGTGGATCCTGCCCGGGGCATATGCGCAAATGTTCCTGCGGAGAAATGATTGGAGCCGATATGGGCTTCTGTCCTTATTGCGGGATTAAGCAGCTTGAACGGAAAATATATCATTTTTCCGACGGTTACTGGACCGGAGGGGAGGATATTTTCAGTGAATATTTCAACTATAAAGAAGTCGGACCGCTGCTGAGAGATGGGCTGAATATCAGAGAAAATCAGAATTGTATTGTATTGTGCAGCGGTGCGGTTAATGCGGTTTTATCCTCAGGAAAACATGTCTTGTCCGATTTGATCGGCAATGATAATATCTCATTCTGCAGTCTGGTCATGGTTGAAAAATCGGAAAAAAGCCTTCCAATCAATGTCAAAAATGTTGAAACATCGGATGCCGTTGCCGTGGATTTCAGAGCTGAGATCCTGTTCCGTTTCGATCCGGACAAAGCGGTTAATTTTGCGCAGGAATTGGCAGGAAACTCCTTGTATCTTCAATCCGACTCTATCTCAAATTCTCTCTGCTATGATGAAATCCTCCAGCGTGTCCAGGCGGATTTTGCCACGGCTGTCAAGGATTGCTGCCGCAAGATCAGTGCTGCAGAACTTTGCAGTGATGCTGAACAGCGGATCCAACTTGCAAAAAATATCAAGACAATCGTTGCTGAATATTTTGACTCTCTCGGTCTTCATTACATCCGTCTGAAAGGCATGGATTTCAGTTCTGAAGCATTTGAGCAGATCCGGGCAAAACATATTGAGATCGAAACAAAACGGAAAGAGCTTGAATTTAAATTGGAGTTGGACGAACTTGCCTATCAGGAGGACAAACAGCAGAAATTGTCCGAAAAAGAGATGCAGGATTTCGTGGCTCAGCTCGCTCATGAAAAAGGGATCAGCGATGAGATGCACCGGCAGGAACTTGAGGAACTCCGTATTCAAGCTGAAAATGCCCGGAAACTGGAAAAATCTGATGTCGAACAGCAAATTATTGATAATGAACATGCTCATGAATTGGAGCGCAGAAAGAAAGAGCATCAGGCGATGCTGGAAAATGCGAAGAGCCAGTATCAGGCGATGCTGGAAAATGCGAAGATCCAGCAACAGATCGCAGATATCGAGGTTACGATTCAGGAAAAAAAGAGAATCGCTGAAAAAAAGGCTCTTGAGACTTATATTGATATCCGGGAACAGAAGAATTCTGCAAAAAAGATCTTTGCCTCCAATGATCCCAGTATTGATGTGACTATTCAGCGCGAACGTGATGTGGAGAAACGGGATGCTCTTCAGGAGCTGAATGTGCTTTATACAAGATCTGCAAAATATCCGGAAATCTTTCTTTCTGCGGCAGCGATGCGAGGTGACCAGCGTGCAAAATCCGCATTGAATAAGCTGCCTGCTAAGCAGATTACTGATATTGACCATCTCAAAGCAGAAAACATTGACCTTTATGATCAGCTCATTGCGCTCTCTGACAGCCGCTTCCTTGGATTGAAAGATCTGCTTATGGATGAGTTCAGACGCGGAGGTAATATTGCCGGCGTGAATGTCGCAGCAATCTTCTCTGGAAACAGCGGCATGGAAACCGTCTATGATATGGATTGTCCAGTGTCGGAATGCCCTTATCTCGATGTGGCGTACAACCGGAATCTCTTCCTGCTGAGAAATGCTTCTGCGGTAATGAATTTACGCTTGACTCCCAAAATTGACAAACCCGAGCTTTCTATTTTCCTTGTGAAAGAACGGAACGGAGTCAGAAGCCGACGGGAAATTGATATCCAAAAGATCTTCAAAAAAGGCAAGCAGACAATCCTCGATATTCCGTTATCTCCCGGAAATATTTACGGAACTCTGATGATATCCATTTATATTGGCGTAAAGATCAAGGGAAAATTCGAGTATTATTCTGCCAGTATTTCACCGGCAGTTTACGATTCTCAGCAGACCTCTGCCAACCTTAATCTGACAATTGAAAACACCATTAACGCAAGCGGTGCGGCAGATGTCAATTACCAGGCAGGGATCTCTTCCATTCTGGAAGATTTGAAAAAGAGTAATGCCAGCGTCAACGATATGATCTCCCGTCTGAATGAATTGCCGGCGAAGTATCAAGATCTTATTCTTGAAGAAACCCGGTGGTGTCCGGAAGATTATCTGATCCATGGATCCCGTTATCAGGGAAATAAATTGCGTTTGAAGTGGAAAGAGCATTCTCTTGTTCTTTTCGGTATGAAATCAATGGAACTGGGCAGAAACAGAAAAAAGGTGAATCTTGTCATCAGAACTACAGATGATAAATTGAATCAGACTGTCAGCCGGCATCATGCAACAGTTTCCGCTGATAAGAACGCGGCGTATATTACCGATGTATCCAGCAGCGGAACATGGCTCAATGGAAAAAAACTCGGAACCAGCGACAGACAAGAAGTTACTACAGAAAATTCAGTTGTTCAGTTCGGCGATGTCTGCTGGAACATGCACATGCAGCTGTGTGAGCCTTCCTGCAGAAATGTATGCCAGTCCTGTGATAAGGATAAAGTCAAGTGTCTGACATTTGACCGGCGCGACGGGGTCAAGGAGAAATATCTCATGATCTGTCAGTGCTGCGACCTCGGAAGAGTTCTGCCCGAATTAGAAAACTGGGATGTCTTCTTCCGTGATGGATCTTTCTTTATCAGAGATCCTCATGGAGATTTCTTCCATCTTTCTCCGGGATCCACGGTGGAAGCTTCCGGTCAGAAAATCGGTGTCACTATTTTCGAAGAATAAAAAAACTGAACATTTCCCGGAATATTACCGGAGGAATGTTCAGCATTTTCTATGAATCACGGCAAAAAAAACTCTGCAGGCAACACAAAATTCTGTTGACCGCAGAGTTCTTTTTATGCTACCGAGAGGGAGAAATCCATGATCGGAGAAAGAAAGTCAATAGATATGCGGCTCTCTTTCATCCTTTCCGCATCCATTTCTTTCCAGACTTCTCTGAAGATAGTTTTATATTTTGTGTGAAGACGGGAAACGATCAGGGAGATTTCGCTTTTCTTTTTGTTGTATTCATCTGCGAGTTCCTGGATGGAAGCATCGTCGAAGCAGCGTTTGGTGAAGATTTCGATGTTTTCTTTCTTTGCATGGCTGGTCTTGCAGAGACGTTTCAGAGTTTCAACTGCAATGCTTCTGAAATATTCAAATTCAACGTTATCTCCGTGGGAAAGGTCAAACAGAGTTGCGGTGTTCTGTTCAGTAACTTCGACATGACGTTCGTCATGGCGCATCTTTTCGCGGAAGAAATCACGTGCGGTGTTCTGAACAATGTGGTAAAGGAATGTTTCAAACTTTCCAACAGATGCATCGTAATTCAGTTTGCCCTGACCGAATTTGATCAGAATATCATCATAAAGAACCTGACGGCTGGGTTCATCGACATTCTTTTCGCGCAGAACGTTGTGGATATAGTTTTTGTAATTGTGTTCAAATTCCATGATTTCAGCATCGCTTTTCCAAATAATCTCTTCATTCAACATTGCAGAATAATCTTTCATTTTCATTTCCTCCTGAATTATTTTTTAATTGCTCTTTGTCTAGGAAGAGGAAAACTATATGAAAATCTGACATTTCTTTCTTATTTTTTCTGAAAAAAGTGATATTTTACCGGAATTTTCTTCTTTTACAGGTGTTTTGCAGGAAATATTCGGGGGTGTTCCGGATGCCGGAGACAGGGCAGCTTGGATGAAAAAAAGCTCTTTAACAGTTAAAAGATTCCGGAAAAACGAAAAAAATATATATCTGAGGTAATTTCAAAAGTCCGGCAAAATTTGGCTGAAAAAGGATTGTTGATGAGCTGAAAATGGCAGGTCGAGCGTGGCTGCCATCCTCCTTCGCTGAAGCTATGGAGGATAAGCCGAAAACGCCCCATTTTACAGATTGCAACAAGAATTTTCTGACATTTTTGAAGACTTTTGAAATGACCTCATCTTATAAAATGCTGTCAGGCTTGACAAAATTTTGAAAACACAGTTGCCCGGGGAAAAAACAGGGGCGAGCAGCTCCTGTTTGACTTTGAATGACGATTCAGGTCAAAAATAAAAATCTGACAAAATCACTTTTTCAAAAATCAATTTTCTCCCGTTCAAACCCAAGGGAAATACCCGTTTTTTGAAAAATTATGGGATATTTGTGTTTTATTTTGGGTTGCCGAGGGAAAGATTAAGCAAATTTGCGAGGATCTTCGGAATTTCTGTGTTATCCAACTCTTTTGCAAACAGATCTGCTCCAGGACCGAATGCAAAAAGAGGAACTTTCTGATTGGTATGGGCACCGCTTTGATAGGAAATCCGAACTCGTTTCGGATTGACGGGATCATTCTTTGCGGATACGCCGCCGGTTTCATGGTCAGCAGTTACAATAACAAGAGTCCGTTTGTCTTTCAGTGCAAATTCAATTGCCACCTTCACAACATAATCAGCGCAGAGCGTACCGAAAACAGTCTTGTCCGGACGGTTTGCGTGTCCCCCTTGATCCGGAATGCCACTTTCAATCATGATAAAAAATCCGGTTGGATTCTTTTCAAGCACGTCCAGGATTTTCATGGTCACTCTGGCAAGATCATCTGTTGCACCAAGCAGGCTGAATGTTCCAACGGCTTTTGTCAGTTGAGCCGCTTTCAGAAAATCGATTTTGCTGTTGAAAAGCTGATATCCGGCGTCTTCGAAACGTTTGATGTAATCGCCACCGTTCAAACTCCGCGGAGGAAGAAAATACCGGCGGTCAGGGGATGCAATCAGGAAATCAAAGCCGCATTCTGTTGCCGAAGCCGCAATTTCAGCCTTCATTGCCCGGGATGCCACATGTGTGTAAAAAGCTGCCGGTGTTGATCCCAGAAGATGATCAGTTGTAACAAGCGCAACAGAAAGACCTTTCTTTTTGGCTTCCGCTGCAATCGACCAAAACGGTTTTCCATTCGGATTCACGCCCAGCATACCATTTTTTGTTTTATAGCCACCGGAAAGCGCAGTCCCGGCAGCCGCAGAATCGGTAACATTTCCGCCAAAAGAATCTGTTGCGCAAAAAGTACGGACAGGTAGGGAAGACATAACCAGCTGATTTTTCTTTCCGTGTCCGTAATAAGAAGCGGCATCGAGCGCACCAACGCCCATTCCGTCACCGATAATAAAGATTACATTCTGCGGTTTAGCTTTGAATTTAGTATCCTGCCAACCTGTCGGAACAACAGCAGCGGGGACAGAATAGTTATCCGGAACAGCCTGTTTTTCTCCGTTCAATCCAGTGACCATTATGGATTTTCCCAGAGAAACCGCGGCAATCATCCAAACCCCGTTCTTACTCCGGAATTCGATAGATTTTACTATTTTACGGGACTTTAGCCCGATTTTTGAGACAAACAGAGATACCTGCGAAGAGTCATTGTAGATCGTCCACACTTTCTTCGCATTCTTTGCGACTGTGTTATCATCTCCGATCCAGTTGAGAAGATCCCGCCCGTACCGGAGATTATGACTTGATTCAGAACCATCTGTATAAGTAACGTTCAAGACACCTGCTGGACTGGAGGTCTTTTTCATCCACATTCCTGCGTGCAGCAGGTAAATGGCGGGATAAGATTTCTCCATTTTGACCGGAAAAACAGCTTTTTCCTGAAATCCGGCCTTTTTTCCAACCACAATACACGAACGATTTCCGGTTTCTTTGTCAGAAAGAATCTGGAAATTGACATTTCCTGATTCAAACTTTCCTGACGGAAACATCCGCATATCGCAACTGCCCTGATCCGTCCATCCTCCTTTTCCATCGTTGGGCAAATCATCCCGGAATGAGCGGTTTGCACCTTCCCGGAAATCAAGCGTTTTCAGTCCCGCCCCGAGCAGGAGAACCGGCAAAAGAAAAATAGTCAAACAGATTCTGAATAACATAAGTAATACGCTCCTGTATTATTTTTTTGAGCGGACAACTTGCGAGAACTTCGGTTTTTCATACCCTTTGCGTGCATAAAAATCCACAGTCACGCTGTTGTCATCAACACGAAGGAGTGCAAATCCAGCACCAGCCCATGCACGATACTCAACGATATTTTCCATGAAAATTTCAGCATTTTTGTCGCGTTCTCTCAGTTTTTTGACGACATCAGATTTTCCAAATCCGGTATCTTTCCACTTTGTCGGCATAACGCTGTTTGCCATGAGCTGGGTGAACTTCTTACCGTCTTTCTCGTACTGAACATATTCAAATTCATGAGCATCACCGCAAATCAGGATCACATTATTAGCAATAAACAGATCAAGAAGCTTTTTCACATTATCGCGTTTGCCGCCGAATTTCCAACGGGTAGTTGTCACAGGTGGAATCAGGGGATAATGAGCAACGACAAATGTCCAGCGATACTTGGAGCTTTCTATAAGGTTCTTTTCGATCCAGGCATAATCAACATCCAGAGAGTCGATGAAAAGATACAGATCTTTCCCATAGACGACACGGTAGTTCAGAGAGTTAACTTCCTGCTTCACCTGTTTGCTGATGAACGGAAGAATGACTTTTTTGTAACCAGCCATGCCACCTTTTCCGCGGGCATCGTGATTTCCACGCACAGGATAGAACGGAACATTGATCCCAGCAGTAACGACTTCGATGGCTTTTTTCATCTGAGCCGCTTTTTCCACTTCTGAAGACGCGTCTCCCTGGATCCAGTCACCAGTCTGAATGACAAACTGGGAGTTTTTCAGAAAATCCCCTTTTGCAACCTTCATCATCGGCGGAGTGAACGTTTCCCAGATTTTTGAGTAGTGTTTGAAATTTTTCAACTGCTGTGGTGTGTACTTGCACTTTGCCTGATCGTGAAAAATAAGCTCATCGTAATGAAGGTCTCCAAACCAGAGGACCTGATAAGAATCAAGATCTGCGGCGTTAAGAAACGCCGCAGCAGCCAGCAGGAAAAACAATGTAAATTTTTTCAACATGATTCAAATCCTTTTGTGGCAGGTTCAATAGGGATAAACAGCGATTCCGCCGTTTTTATTCCATGTGGTTCCCTGATTAGCCATGAAGGGCATCTGACCCCATCTCTTGGAATCATTCACCAGAACAAATTTATTTCTGCCGAGCTTTTCAACATGACCATCATGGAAAGCCATATTGACTCCGCCGCCGTGTCTGTCAGCATTGACAAGCAGAAGAATATTTCCTTCAACATCGCACGGTCCATAATAGCCGGTAGCCTGTTTACCTGCTCCGCCGGTATCAGCGAGCAAGCTTCTGGAGCTGGGGCTCTTCAGCTGAGTAAGTTTGTGCCAACCGCTGTTCCAACCGGTGGAAGCACAGTTGAAACCATAGTCAACATACGCGCCATTGGCTCTCCAGGCATCATCACCATCTGACGAACGTTCTGCCGGACAATGCCAGATGGATTTGCCCTGATCGCCCCACAGACCGGACTTTCCAAATACACCATACTCAATACTATTGGTCGCAGTTCCTTTTTTGGCAAGGAATTTGTACCAGTAGATCCCTATCGTTCCTTCATCATAGGCGGGAACGATATAGTCATCATAATCCCCGGCATAATGAGCCAAATCACGGGACATTTCTTTAATGTTGTTTGTACAGCTGATAGACAATCCGTTCTGACGAGCCTTGTTCAAAGCTGGCAACAACATCCCGGCGAGGATTGCGATGATGGCAATCACAACCAAAAGTTCAATCAAGGTAAACAAACGTTTCATAACACTCTCTTCCTTTCTTTGTTATTTATATTATAGGGGGAGTTTTTTTGTTTACTTAGTTTTCGGTTAAATTTCCTCTATTTTTGTTTTATAGAAGTTGATTTTCTTTCATGATCCGTTCCGCATTTCCGGCAAGAATTCCCGAAATATGATCTTTCCAAACAGGATTTTTTGCAGCACGCTTTTCAAGTTCTTCCGCAAATTCGCAACAGTACTCATAGACTTCGCGGTGAAGCTGCGCATGTCCGAAATATGCATCAAGTCCCAAAAGGAACTTATCGGCAAAAATTCCTGTTGTACCATCGGAAAGAATAGCTTCTCTATGAGCATTTTCTTCAACGATCTTCAGAATTTCATTTACATGTCCCCCGCTCAAATCAATATAAAGGTTGGGAAGCAGACGGATTTCCAGATCCAGCAGCTCGTGTTCCCATGGAACCCCGAAATGTGCTGCAACAAAAGTTATTTCAGGAAAATACCTGGCGAGCGTATAAAGAGATGCCGGACGCATATTTCCTGCCTGATAGCAGAAATCCGGAGAACAATTTGCGTAAGACGGAGTAGCAACATAGCCGGTGTGAAAAACCATGGGACAATGATATTTTGCGAGCCGTTCATAGATTGGTAGATAACTTTCATCATCGTAAGATCTCCATGGAGCAATTCCTTTGAATCCGATAAAGCCCTGTTCTACTGCGCGGTCGACCTGATCCGGCCCCAGCCGGTAATCAATCCATTTAAACGGAAAATAAAGTCCGGGGAACTGTTTAGCCACTGCCAGGATTTCTTCTTCGCCTGCCGGTCTGGAATATCCGGGGATTTTAAGAGACGTCGGAAGTCCAAGTAGCCAGATTTGTGAAAATTTATCTGCAAAAAATTCCAAATTCTCTGGTTTGGTCAACAAGTGAGAATGTGCTGAAATCATTTTTCTCATCAAAAACGCCTCCTAAAAGAAACATTTCAACCACCTTTTCTGCTGAAAACTTCAATAAAGTCTTTGTCAATAAATTCAGTGTGCAATGATCTCTATTTCTCGCACGGAAAATGCTGATAATATTTTTTGATTATTTTGAACATTTTCCGGTAAAATCAGTCTTTCAGACTCAAAACCCGAAAAAACGATAAAAAAATATCAGCAATAAAGTGGTAGAAGAAAGCTGTAAAACGATGTTCAGGAAACTTAGCGACACATAATATATATTATGTTAAGTCGTTTGGGGTGAAAATCAGAAACAAAGAACGGGAGCAAAAATCAGAAACAAAAAAAATTGAACTGAAAAAACATGCGGGCAACTTAACATAATATATATTATAAGAAGTCCCGATGTTAATTTCTAAAGATAATATACACTATAAACTATTTATTTCAAGTTCCGAAAGGATATATATATGTAAATTTTTGACTTTTTTTCAGGATCCGGAACTTTGAAAGAGAGTAAAAACATGTAAGTAAAAAAAACGGTGCCGGGATCACCGGACACCGTTTGGAATATTGGGCTTTTACAGCTGCGGGTCACACTGACCGGATCTTCAGATGTCCACCGTTGTCGTGGACGATCCGCTTTCCGGTTTTGCGGGCTTCGTCAGCATCGGCAATGGCTTTCAGGATGGCATCGCCGCCGAGTTTCAAACACTCTTCTTCGATGTGTTTTCCAAGTTCGGCACTTGCCTGCTCCGGATAGCCCATAACGCCGATTTTCACATCTTTGCGCTGGGATGTCTGAACAACTTCCTGCGGCAGTTCGGTGAAGCTTTCCCGGAGCTGATAGCTGTCGGGATCCTGACGCAGACGCTCCGCGACTTCCGGCTCATCCAGAGTCATTTTATCCATGCGGACAACTTCAGGGGACCAGTGGAGGAGCAGAGAAGTTTCCGCCTTGGCTGCATGATAATCCTGCTCATCAAAGAGTTTGAACCATGTGGGAGAGAAATCCCAGATCTGGGTCAAAAGGATCATTGCATCGGAAAGTGCAGGATTCAGCCATTTGAGGATCCTCAGGGATTCTTTCAGATGGAGCAGACTTTCACTTCCGCCGTGACCGGGAACGATGATGAAGTTCCGGAATCCCTGCAGGTGCAGAGATTCGATGATCTCACCGACAAGATTGCTGAAGGTGTTCGGCTTCACATTGATGGTTCCGGGCAGCATCCCGCCGGAGAATGTATAATTCAACGTGGGCGCGACCAGACAGTTCAGGCGTTTTGCCAGACCCATACTGATAAATTCAGCGTTGCGGATATCCACATCCAGCGGGAGGTGTGCCCCATGCTGTTCACTCAAAGCATAGGGCAGGATGATCGTCTGATTTGTTTTCAGATACTCCTTCACTTCCGGGAAGGTGCAATCCAGCATTTTGTAATGTTCAAGAGCCATTTCTTACTTTCCTGCCTTCATTTCACGGACAGCTTCGACGACTGCCTTTGCCTGATATTCCAGCTGTTCCTGTGTGAGCGGGTACAGCGGCAGGTGGGTGTAGGAGTGGTAGAACATCTTTTCGGTGTTCGGGCATGTTGCCGCGATCGCTTCTTCATCGTAACCGAGATCTTTCATGATCTTTAAGCGGTACATGGGACCAAAGTGGGTGATGTTGGTCAAGCCCTTTTCAGCCAGCTTTCTGGAGAGCTGCTGGATATTTCCGCCGACGATTTCGGGGTCGATTCTCAGCAGGTAGAGGTGGTGCGTGCCGTAGGTCTCCGGTGTATCTGCCTTTTCGACGAGAATACCTTCCTCCTGAGAGAGAACGCTGTTCATGTATTCTGCAGCTTTGCGGCGGATGGCGATGATATCATCCATGCGCTGCATCTGCAGGAGCATACCGAGAGCCTGGATTTCAGTTGCGGAGTGGTTCAGAGCCACCTGCGGCTTGCCGAAACGGTCGGTCAGCGGGGAGATGTCATAGAGCCAATCTTTGATCTTGCGGGATAAGTCGAGTCCGAGGAAACGTGCTCCGGGGAGCTGCGGGCCTGCAAAATCTTCACTTGTCAGCAGAAGTCCGCCTTCCCCGAGAGAGGTGATGTTCTTGACTTCATGGAGAGAGAATCCGCCGAAGTGACCGATTGCACCCAGTTTCTTGCCTTTGTAAGCACCGCCCATACCGTGAGCAGCATCTTCCATAACGATAAGGTTATGTTTTTTGGCAAGTTCCATGATAGGATCCATATCAACAGGATAGCCGCCCAGGTGAACGGGAACGATCATCTTGGTTTTGGGAGTGATCTTCCGTGCAACGTCTGCGGGATCGAGGTTGATGGTTTCGGGGTCGATATCAGCGAAGACGATTTTTGCGCCGACGTTGAGGGGATATGCCATGGTTGCGATAAATGTGACAGCCGGCATGATGATTTCGTCGCCGGGGCCGATGCCAGCCAACTTGTAACCGATTTCCATACCGCCGGTCCAGTTGTCAAGGAAGCAAGCATACTTTGCGCCAAAATATTTCCTGGAGATCTCTTCCGCTTCCTGAACTTTTTTGCCGAGTGTCAGCTTCGTTGCCTTCCCGCCCACGTCTGCGAGAGCTTTGATTTCGTTCGCGGTGCGTTCCAGCTGTGCCTGATAACCTGCATTTCCAGCATCGGGCAGAAGGAATTTGACCATTTCAACTGCATCTTTTCCGTTATAGAACTCACCGACTGCATGCCAGGGCACTTTGCTTTCTCCGACTGCATACCGGAAATCGCCGCCGCCAGATTCTTTTTCACTCATGAGAAACCTCCTGTAATTTAGGTTAAAAAAATAATCGTTCTCTGAAGCAATATAAACGCAGTTTCTGAAAAAATCAACCCCTGGAAAATAATATTATCGGTTAAATTAAGAATAGAAAGCGTTATTTCACTTTATTATCTTGACCAGCCCTGGATTTTATAATTTTTCTCAAAGAGTTTCCGTTCCGGGGCTCCGGATGCAGGCTTGAACCAAATCTCAAAGCGCGCGCCGTAAAACTGTTCCCACTCTCCTTCGTAGATCGTAAAGTGCATGGCTGAGAAAAATTGTTCGTTGGGGTCATCGGACCAGCCGGGGTTGCAAGTTGAAGCCATCGCGAGTCTTCTTGCGGAGAGCGGAGTGCCTTTTGTGATTTCAAATGCTTTCAGGTAAATGGAACCTTTTTCGCCGGGATTGCACCAGACTTCCGCATCATAGATCCCCCACTGATAACTGTCCCGCAGAATCAAATCCGGTTTCCCCTTCCGGATGCTTCCGGCCGGCAGAAGTTTTTTCCAATCTTTCGCAGCAAGCAAGGCAGAAAATTCTTTGTCTGTCCAGTCCAGCGCAGCTTTGGTCATTTGCCGTCCGGGAACGGAGGTTTCATCAAAAATATTCACCAATGCCCCGCCGCACAGAAACCGGGTTTCCCAGGTGTTTTTGGAGTGTTCTGTTTTCAGCCGGGGATGCATAAGCGAACTGTTCCACGGCTTTCCGGAAAAACCAATTTCGAAGCGGAACTGGGACCGCTGTGACAGATCACTGTGAAAACTGGAGTAATACTGGTGCAGAGTCGGGATGATTTTTCCATTCTGATCCCGGAAGTAGCGGACGGCGTGGAGCGTGTTCGGGTGTTCCTGATACAACCGCCATTCGCAATTGGAAGCAAGGTATCTCAAAAGCAAATCTTTTCCCTCCGGTGTGGAAAGGAGTTGTTTCAATGCGGGAAGAGTACACTCTGCCTGATCTGACAGTTTTTCTCCTTTGCCGATAGCGGAAAGGACATATTTCTGAAAAGAGTTTTCCGGTGTTTTTTTCCAGTTCACATCAAAAGTAAAGCTGCCATTGTTCTTTTCCGGTTCAGCCAGTTTGATATTTTCCGGTAATTTCAGATTCTTTGCAAAGTTATCCTGATGGGCTTCTGTGATTGCTTTGAAAAATTGTTTTGACTCTTCCGGAGTCATGACTGCACCTTTCCGGGCAAGGATAAACATGAATTTTTTTTCTTTCGGCAGGAGAAACGCGGGATTTTTACCGATGAGATAGGTCATCAGCTGTTTTTTTGAGGAATCTCCCGCTATCAAAATCAGGTGCAGCTCGCTGCCATCCAATTTCCATGACATTTTTATTTCCGGAAAATCTTTGCCGGTCTTCTCTTTATATTTCTGCCGCATTTGGTTCCATTGCTTAAGCTGTTTTTCTGACCGGATGATTTCCGCAGAACCGTCCGGGTTGAGTTTGTAAGCGACTTCAAAGTGGCTGATTTTCCCGTTATTTTCCGGAACAGAGAGATACCATACCCCGTTTGTCAGATCTGGACTTGCGCCATGCAGGAGAAAGATAGCAGTAAAGATCAAGAGAAAAAAGAGTTTTTTCATGAGGGCTGCCTCCTTCATAAATAGTTATGTTCAGCAGTAATCTATCATCAATATTCTTTGTTTTCAAGTGGTTTCGGCAGGATGGAGAAAGGTTTTTGCGGAAAAAAACTGATTCTTTCATGGAAAAAAGTTTGCTCAATAACTATTTTCCTATCAAAAAAGTTTGCTCAATAAATATTTTCCCATGAAAAAAGTTAGCTCAATAAATACTTCCCCATCAAAAAAAATGCTCAATCCCCCCTTAAAATCAAAAAAAATGTTGCCAGTAATTCTCGCATCAATTACTGGCAACATTTGTAATATAAACGGGGAAAGATAAAAAATCAAGGATATAGATGAAAATTTTATAAAAAAAGATTGATTCTTCGTGATTTTTTCGTAATTTTTCTTGAAACCATTCCCAGACGACAGTATATTTTATGAGGGAGGAAAATATAAGATGCAGAAAGTCTGGGAATCCACACAGTTCAAGGAAGTTTATCACGTCAATCCGACTCACTACGAGCCGGGAACGCCCTCTTTGCGGATCCAATCCTTCTGTCACTCTTTCAGCTATAAATCCTGGAGCGGCGGCTCTGAGATCCCCAGGTCCAGCATGATCGTTTCCATGCTTCTTGACGGCAAACAGAAAGTGACCCGGCTCAACGGCACGGAAACGGTGGAATCTTCCGGTTATCTTGCGATCCTTGATTTGTCTGCTCCCGGTCAGAAATTTGAAACTGTCAGCGACTCTGCGGAACGCTATTTTGTACTTTATGAAACCAATCCCGTTTTGAAAACTCTTCTGAAAGAGATGTTTCCTGCCGGACTGCCCTCTTTTTATGCTGTCGATACGGAGAAACTGAAGATTTGTTTTGAAGCGATCCGGGACGAACTTTCCCGGCAGGATGCCGATGATTCCCGTATCGGTGGCTATGCTTATCAGCTGCTTCATGAAGCGATGGTGCAGTTCCCGGAAGACCCACTGCCGCAGCCGCTTGTGCTGGCAAAAAATTTTATCAACAACCATTTTCGCAATGTTCATCTGATGACCCGGGAAGAGATCGCAAAAGCGGCGTGTGTCAGCATTTCCACGCTCTCCAATCTTTTCCGGAAGCATTTGAACACAACGATCTGGCAGACGATTTGCGACAAGCGCATGGAGAATGTAAAACAGCTTTTGACCTATTCCAACCACTCTGTCGAAGAAATTGCTCATGAGTGCGGCTTTACCTATGCCTATTATCTGGCGCGTGAGTTCAAAAAACAGTTCGGGATCACCCCGCTGGAATACCGGAAACAAAGCCGTCTGCAATAAGATGAAGGGAGTTTTTCATTAGACCTGCTTGAAAAATGCTGATCACCTGTTATATTTTTAACAGATATTCCTTAAACCAATCATGGAGAAATTCAAATGAAATCATTGCTTTTCAGTACGATGCTGGCGGTCGGAACCCTGTTTTCCGTTCCTGTCCTTGCAGATGCACCCAAAACGCTTTCTGAAACCAGACCCGCTGAGCTGGCAAATGTTCACATCCATTGTCAGACCAACAAGTCTCCGCTTACTTACAAGCCGGGTGAAGAGATGGTTTTCACTTTTACCCTTGATACCGGAAAAGACAAACCCGGTGATTGGAAATTTTATTATGTCCGCAGGGGCGATGACAACAAGACTTTCAAAGGATATGCGCCTGTTGATAAACCTCTTGTGATCAAAACGTCTCTGGATAAACCCGGTTTTGTCAGTGTGCATGTTGCTCTTTTCGATGCTAAAAATAAAGTGATCCGGCAAGAACTCTCCAACTCAAAAGGAAGAAAATATAAACGCAATATTTACAGTCCTGCCGGAGCCGCTGTTTATCCGGAACAGTTGACCGATTGCGGCGAACCTGCAGATTTTGATGCGTTCTGGGCAAAACAGAAAAAACGCCTCGCCGAAGTTCCGTTTATCGGAAAAGTTGAGAAAAAACTCGTGAAAGAGACCTCCAACGGTTATATTTATGCTCTTTCCATTCCCTGTGTTGCTCCCAGACCGGCGACCGGTTATCTGACGATCCCTAAAAAAGCGAAAGCGAAATCTCTGCCGATCTATGTAACTTTCTACGGTTACAGTGCAGCAAAACAGGGTATGCCCGGTGGTGTTTCTCAGAACAGAATCGCTCTCTTTGTCAATGCCCACGGACAGAAACTTGGAGAATCTGCAGAATATTACAAGAAGTTTTTCCAGTCCATCCGAAGCAAAAAATACAGTTATGCGTTTGATCCGGAAGAGAACAAAGATCCGGAAACAGCGTTCTTCAACGGCATGGCTCTGAGAAACCTCCGTGCGATGGAATATGCAAAAACACTGCCCGAATGGAACGGCAAAAAACTTGTCGTTCAGGGCGGAAGTCAGGGCGGACTTCAAACCATGTGGGCTGCTGCACTTGATCAGGATGTGACAGAAGCATATCCTTCTATCACCTGGTGCTGCGACCTCGCCGGAACAGATAAAAAACAGCGGATCAGCGGCGGCTGGCGAATCAAATACGTCCCCGCTCTGGATTACTACGACCCCGTCTTCATGGCAAAACGGATCAAGAAAGCGAAAGTTGATATCATCCGTGCCGGACTCGGCGACTATGTCTGCCCGCCCTCCGGTTTGGCAATCAGCTACAATAATCTTGCGACTCCGAACAAAACCATCCGCTGGTATCAGTCCAGCGACCACGGATTTGTCCCTCACAAGAAAGAAATTATTGTTTGGTCAACCGGTAAAAAATAAGGTTTGTTTTTATGAAAATCAGACAGAATCTTCATATTCACTCATCCCATTCCTGCGACTCCGCATGTGCCGCTCTGAATGACATTCAGAAAGAGATGATGGCTCTAGGCATGACAGAGTTCGGGATCAGTGACCATCTGCATACTCAGTACAACCTCTGTGATATTCAGGGGGCAAGAAATGATTTTCTCTGCTATGACCGTCCGAAAAACTTCCATTTCGGAATCGAGCTCAGCGGAATTTCCGAATGGGAACGGGATAAAATCGCGGCAGGCGATTATGTCCGTTATTTCGATGATCCGGTCTATGGGATCCGTTTTGAACAGGGCCCTTCCGACAGCCCCGTCTGCATCGGGATCACGGAAAAAGATATCAAAGATCTTGGAATCGAATATGTGATCGGCGGGGTGCATTGGCCCCTCTACTCCACTCCGGAAGAGGCTTATCATGACTTTTTCCGTCAGCAGATGTACCTGATCGAAAATCCTCTGGTGGATATTCTGGCGCATCCGTGGGATGCCATCGAAATGGCGGTGGGAGACTGGTATCATCATCGGGATAAGGAACATATCAAACACGAAGCGATCCTGAATATTCCTCAGGAATACAACGACAAACTGCTGGAAGCTCTGCTCAAACATAAGAAGTGTGCGGAGATCAACCTTGCAGTTGTTCTTTCTCCCTCCATTCCGGAGGCTTGCCGGAAATATTACTGGAATCTTCTCGCCCAGTGGCGCGAAGCAGGGGTGAAGTTCACCATCGGTTCAGACCAGCATTCTGCGCATTATGTGCCGATGATGTTCTCTGCCGCAGAACTGATTCTTGACTCCTACGGTTTCAAGGACAGCGATATCAAATATTTCTTTGAGTAGAGGCAATTTTGATACAAAAAAAACGGGGCTGTGCAAGAAATTTTGCGGCAGCCCCGATTTTTTTACGGCTTACTGGTTCCAAGCCTTGAGGAAGGTTTCGGCAATCATTCTGTAACCTTCATCTGTCGGATGAACACCGTCTTTGGTCAGAAGAAGTCCGGTGTGACCGGGATGTTTCCGCCATTCATCACGGAACATGGAATCCAGAGGAATGATCCGGAGTTTCATTTCATTGGCTGCTGCGCGTGCGGCAAGACAATATTCGGCATACATATCACCCTGTTCATACCAGTTGTTTCCTTCCGGTTCGGCAAGCGGGGTGGCAATGGAAACTTTTTTGATTCCGTTGAGGATCGCAAGATGAGCCATCCAGACAAGGTTGCAGCGGTAGGCTTCAGCGGAGATCATGGGTTCATCCGCCCAGCAGCTGCGTCCGACCAGTGAATCATTGGTTCCGAGGAAGATGGAAACTGCATCTGGTTTTACATCCAGAACATCTCTCTGGAACCGCATAAGAGCGGTAATTGTTTTATCTCCGCCGACTCCGGCGTTGATGATTTTGTTTTCCGGAAGGCGTTCCTGAAGAACGCCCACATAACCGGGATTCGCATGGGTGATACTGTCGCCGAAACAGACAAGAGTTTCGCCGGGTTCGAGAAATTTTGTGGTCAGATCAAGCATTTTATCCTCCTTTGAGGCAATTTCAAAAGTCTTCAAAAATGGCAGAAAATTCTTGTTGCGATCTGCAAATGGAGCGTTTTCGGTGGTTACCCTGTGGGTAGCCACGCTCAAACTACCATTTCCAACTCATCAACAATCTTTTTTCAGCCAAA
>JAFTJI010000132.1 GCA_017456495.1 Lentisphaeria bacterium
AACTGTGCTGATTTGCAAACTGCTGGATTTCCAGAAACATGGATTCTGTTGGTTCATAGACTTCGTTCAGCTTGATGTAAGCCTTTAATTTTGAACCTCTTATGGTGTCTGGTGCTCCAACAACGGCACATTCATGGACAGACGGATGGTTCATCAGAACTTCTTCCACTTCCACCGGACCGATCCGGTAACCGGAGCTCTTGATGATATCGTCGCTTCTGCCGACAAAGTAGAAGTAACCGTCCTCATCCTGATAAGCCTTGTCTCCGGTGTAATAGCAGCCGTTGACAAAACACTTTGCATTTTCCTCATCATTTTTGACGTACCGTGCAAGCAAGCCGATGGGGGAACCGTTCTTGAGATTGACAGCAATTCTTCCGGGTTCGCCCTGCTTGACGATGTTGCCGTCGTCATCGTGCAGTTCGATATTCCATCCGGGAGCGGCTTTTCCGATTGAACCGGGACGTGTTTCGATATCCGCAAAGTTTGCGATCATACACACTGTTTCCGTCTGTCCGTAACCTTCGCGGAGCGGCAGACCGGTGCCCTCTTTCCAGAGTTTGATCGTATCTGTCTGAAGCGGTTCGCCGGCGGTTGCACTCTTTTTGAGTTCTCTCAGGTCGAATCGTTTCAAATCGCTGATAACCAGCATTCTGTAAATTGTCGGCGGTGCGCAGAAACTTGTGATGTTGTATTTTTCAAGAATCGGGAGAATGTCATCCGGGTTGAATTTCCCGCGGATATCATAGATGAAAACGCAGCAGCCGATGATCCATTGTCCGAAGTAGTTGCCCCAGAGGTTTTTCGCCCAGCCTGCATCGGAGATGGCATAATGCAAATCGTTGCGGTTCAAGCCGTGCCACATTTCTGCCGTGATCCGGTGTCCGAGGGGATAATCATGGGTGTGCATGACCAGCTTCGGATATTTGCTTGTTCCGGAAGTGAAAGAGAGCAGGAGGGGATCGGTGGATTTTGTTCTGACGGGATAAGTTGTTTTCACCATGGTTGCAGAAAGGGTTCTGCTTTCGATTTCCTCCCGATAGTTGATCCAGTCCGGGAGAGAACCGTCGACCAGGATTCTCAGGTAGAGCAGCGGGCAGTCATCGAAGATCTCATCGAACTTCGGCGCATTTTCCATATCGGAGATAACAACTTTGAATTTTCCAAAATTGATTCTTTGCCGCAGTTCTTCCGGGGTGCAGAGAGTCGGAGTAGAACACTGGACCGCGCCGAGCTTGATCAATGCAAGAGAGAATACCCACCATTCGGGGATGCGCGGCAACATAAGAAGGACTCTGTCACCTTTGCAAACTCCGTTTTTGCAGAGAAGGTTTGCTGCAAGGTTGGAAAGACGGCTGAAATCGTAATAGGTAAGTCTGCGTTCTTCGCCATGTTGATTGACCCAAATCATTGCAAGTCTGTTACGGTCCTCGCGGGCATGTTTGTCAACGACATCGTAAGCAAAATTGTAATACTCCGGACGTTCCAGCGGTTTGGTTCTGAACTCATGATCCGGCTGAATTGCTTTGAAACTTGTCTCTTTCATAATCTGTGTTCCTGTTGTTTTACTAGATTGTTCCGATCAGTAGAGGGATCTGAAAAAATCACGTTTCCCTTTGGGATACTGATCGGGTGAATACATATAATCTATCACAACTTTTTTCAATTGCAAGAAAAAAACAATCTTTTCGATAAAAAAACAGGAGATTTGTTCCGGATATAGCTGTTCCCGGGGACAAATCTCCAGCTTTTTATATCACGTCAGTGTTTTATGAACGCAGCTGCCCATTTCCGACAGCGACCCATTTGTAGGTGCAGAGTTCTGCAGGCCCCACCGGACCGCGGGCATGAAGTCTGTCTGTGCTGATCCCGACAACTGCTCCCAATCCATAATCTCCGCCGCCGGAAAGACGTGTTGAGGCATTGACCAGAACAGAGGCGGAGTCCACCCCGGCAATGAACTGTTCGGAGAGCTTCAGAGAGTTCGTAATGATTCCGTCGGTATGACCGGAACCGTGACGGGCAATATGCTTCATCGCTTCCCCGATTCCGTGAACGATCCGGATGGACAGAACCGGTCCGAGGTATTCGGTGTCCCAATCCTCATCTGCTGCGGGCAGGATCCCGGGCAGGATCTTCAATGTTTCAGCACAGCCGCGCAGTTCCACACCTTTTTCCTGCAAAGCTTTGGCAATCTCCGGAAGGACACGTTCCGCGGCTGCAGAATCGACCAGAAGCGTTTCCAAAGCGTTGCAGACTTCCACCCGCTGGCATTTTGAATTGACGATCAGCGAAACTGCCATCTCTGTATCAGCATCTTCCGCGACATACTGGTGACAGATCCCGTCGTAATGTTTGAGAACAGGGATCCGGGTTCCTTCTGCAATGGCTCTGATCAAACTTTTTCCGCCCCGGGGGATGATAAGATCAACATATTTTTCCTGTTTCAAGAGTTCGCCGACAACGGAACGGTCAGAGCTGTCGATTAGTTGGATCACATCTTCCGGAAGCCCGGCTTCCTGAGCTGCGGAACGCATGGCATCAGCCAGAACGCGGTTTGTCCGGAGACACTCGGAGCCGCCTTTGAGGATCACGGTATTTCCGCTTTTCAGCGCAACTGCAGCGGCATCGGTGGTCACATTCGGGCGTGCTTCATAAATCATGGCGATCACGCCGATGGGGACCGCGATCCGCTTGACCTGCAGACCGGACGGCATGGTGCGTCCCTCCAGAACATTGCCGACTGGATCGGGCAGGGCGGCTGCTTCTTTCAGGCGGTTAACCATATAATCAAAAATCTTTTCTGTGACTTTCAGCCGTTTCTGGAAAGCGGGCGTCAACCCGGGCGCAGCCTCAAGGTCTGCGGCGTTTGCTGCAAAAACTTCCTCTTTGCAAGCCAGTAATTTTCCAGCCATCCGGTTCAATGCATCTGCACGGCATGCACCCGACATGGTCCGAAGAACCTGTGCCGCATCTTTTGCCCGTTTTGCCAACTCTTCAACTGTAATCATAAAAATATCTCCGCGTTACACTTTATTTGTGTTTCAAAGAATTTTGAAGTTTTCCGGTTTTGTTGCCCTGCAGTACTCCACATCCGGTTTTCCGAACAGAAGAACTGCGGCAATTTTATACCCTTTCGGAAAGTTGAGTTTTTTCTTCAATGTTCTGTTCCATTTGAATGCATGGACGGCGAATCCGCACCAGCAGGAGCCAAGCCCGTAAGATTGCAGGAGCAAATCAAAATAGCTGAGAGCGATCCATGGGTCAGCCCCGGCGCAAGGCGCATTTTTCGGAGTTGCCGCCACGATCATGTGCGGTGCTCCCCGGTAAATCACATCTTCTCCATTTTTGATGGATTCCAGAAAACGGTTGATTGCCGGATAGATCCATTTCATGATCCCGGTATTGACCAGTTTCAGGATCATCCGATTGGTTTCCTCCCGGTAGAAAAGCATCTCTTCTTTTGTGTCGATCACCCGGAAAATCAGTCTGTGGTCATTGCATCCGGTTGGAGTCCAGGCAAGTGAGCCTTTCAGTTTTTCCAGAATTTCCGGCTGGAGAGATTCCCATTTGTATTTTCTGACACTTCTGCGCTGCCGGAGCAGGGCGAGCATATCCTCTGGATCGGGCAGGGGCTTGATCGGCTCGCATTGGTCGGCAGAGACACCGTTGCAAGTCAATGCCCCTGTCGGGCAGATCGCCAGACAATGCTGGCAATCCAGACAGCTTTTTTCGTATTTTTCCGCCAGAAACGGATAACCCTGTTCATCTTTTCTCAGGATTTTAATAATGCAGTCTCCGGTACATTTTCCGCACCGGAGACATTTTTCTTTGTTGACAGTGATCATTTTTTTTCTGCTCTATTTCATTGTTTCTGCAAGTTTGAAATATTTTGCAGCATCGTTATCTTTGCCCCGTTTTTTATAATAGACAGCCAGATTATATGCTGCTGGTGAATAGTTCTGTTCGATCAGGTATTTGAAGATCTCTTCCGCTTTGGAATCAGCCTTGAAGATGATATCCATATCGCCTTTTTCATATTTGATGGCAAGATTATTGAGGCACGCAAGATCCCCCTGCATGATCCCGGCGATCATTGCGGCATCTTCATCGCAGGGCGGTTCAGGAAAATCTGCAGCGAAGAAAATGTTGTCTTTCAGCTTGATGAAGAACTGATATCTTTGGATTTGCCATTGTCTGGAAGAATCAATGTTGATATTTACATAAAGTCTGTCATTGATTTTCCACATTTCGTTTGTATAATGGGATGCCAGGAGTTCTTTGAAATGTTTCTTGAGAAATTCTGTCATTTCCTCTTTGCTCAATTTTTTGTACCCGGCTTTTTTGACAGTATCCATCAGAGCATTCTCGTAGATATAGTTGATAACCGTGATTGTATCATTGAGAGAAAGGAGGTTTTCTTCCAGAGGAGCCTGCGCAAAATTGTCATTTGCCCAGCGTAAAACTTGGTTTTGATCAAAAAACAGATGCTTTTCTATTTTTCTGTTGGTTTCTGCGTAATTGTAACTCCAGCGATCGATTTTATACTGACGGGCTGGCTTTCCCGGAATCATTTTCAGAGAATTGTTCTCCGGTTTTGTATTGATTCCAAGTTTCTTTTTTGCGTGTTCGGCAAAACTCTTGACCGTCATCTGAACATAATTGGAAAATAAATCCTCATTGATCTTCCGGATCCTGTTCAATTCGTTCTTGTCCGCCAGAAATTTTTTTGCGTTGGGATCACCTGTGTCTGCCGCAATTTTTATCCATCTCAGACCTTCCTGATAATTTCCTGTATTTGCTTCAAGCAGACCGATATTGTATGCTGTGACCCCGTTCGGTTCCAACTTGTAACTGATCCGGAAACAGAGGATCGCCCGTTTCGTATCTCTGTTATTGTTATTATCACAATAATTATATCCTAATTTTCTCCATGCCGTGGCATTATTCTGTTTTGCTGCAAGTTCAAGGTAGAGATATGAGTTTGAAAGATCTTTCATTTCCTGGAACATAAAGCCGAGCAGAAGCTGTGCGATCGGATGTCCTTTTTTATGAGGCGCGTTCTCATTTGCAACAGCAGCTTTTATCAGATACGGAATTGCAGTTTTTGCCCGGGCAATATTTCCTTCTGAAAGAGTGATGATGAGTCTTCCAGTTTCATAGCATGCGCTCTGATGATCTGTTTTGTCTGCAACATCTTTCATCAGGAGCAATGCAGCTTTTTCATCCTTTTCACAGCCGAAACCTTCAGAAAGCATATGAGCGTAAATAAACCGGGAATCCAGATTCCCAAGATCAGAGGCTTTTTTGTGATACTCAGCACCTTTCTTCAAGTTATTCCGATATTGGATCTCGATCATGCCGAGACAATGGAATGCGATCGCATTATTATTTTTTGCAAGGTTCAGAAAAATCTTTTCAGCTTCTCCGATTTTATTTTCTCTCAGAAGTTTCACTCCCTTCTGAATTTCGGCTTCGGATGCTCCGCAAATCACCGCTGCTCCGGCAATCACCAATCCGCATAATAACGTCTTCAGTTTCACTGTAGTTTCCTTTTTTTGAAATTTAGCTTTACTCAGGTACTATAACAATAAAACGATATAAAACAATGAAAAATACAATTTTTTTTAAAGTTTTTTGAACTTTTTCTGAATTTTCTTCTGTATTGAGCATACTTGACAAAAAATAAAAGCAGTGTATATTTCAAAAGTCGGGCAATGTTTGATTGAAAAATTGCTGAGGAGCATCAAATGAAATTTTCCCGGCGATTTTCCAATATCTGTTAAAAAAAAGGAGTTTTCATTATGAAGTTTTGTGCCATACAGGTCCCGTACGGGAAAAATCTGGAAGATACAGAAAAATCTGTTGAATTTTTGATCAATGAACTGAACAGTTGCGATGAGTCATTGGATTTGATCCTTACTCCCGAATACTCAAACGGTCCCGGAGAACTGACTCCGGAAGAGGCTCTTCCGTTTTATATTGCTCATACAGATAAACTTGTGGAGGCGGCAGTCAATGCTGCAAAACGGTGTCATGCAACTGTGGCTCTTTCCGGATGTTTCAAGATTGGAGAAAATTACCGGAACACTACACGAGTTTTTCACCCGGATGGAACCATCGCGGGGGATTATTACAAGCAGCAGCTTGTATTGCGGGAACCTGCGGAACATGGTGTGGAAAATGCTCATACCCGGGAATGGTGCCCGCCGCCGATCGTGGAATCTCATGGACTCCGTCTTGCTTTTCTGACCTGCTACGATGCTTATTTTGAAGAATATATCGCTCATATCGCATACCGCAGACCGGATGTGGTTCTTGTTGCCGCATTCCAGCGCGGGGAGCCTTGCGAAAATCTGCGTCTTATGAACCGGATGCTGGCGTATCACGCCGGAGCTTTCGTGCTGCGATCCTCTGTTGCAATGGGAGAAAACAGCGTAAAGGGCGGAACTTCTCTGGCTGTCGATCCCGCCGGAAAACTGCTGGCAGATTTCGGACAGAAAACCGGGAAGATGATTGTGGATATCCCTGATCCTCATTGGAAATATTGCCGGACAAACAGCTATGGCGGTTCCATGATCTCCAACTGCGATTTTATCGAACAGGGCAGAACTCCCTGGAACTACCGTGCATGCGGGAGCTGTGTCAAGCCGGATGTTTATCAAATGGGATATCCCAGAGTTTGTGCTCACCGCGGATTCAAAACGATCGCACCGGAAAACTCTCTTCCGGCATTCGGCGCAGCTATCGCGCTTGGCGCAGATGAAATCGAATTTGATGTCCGCTTTACTAATGACGGCGTGCCTGTTTCCATCCATGACCCAGTTCTGGAACGGGTTTCCAACGGCTTTGGAACCGTGGAGGAAAAGACTTTCGCCGAGCTGGAAGAGCTGGACTTCGGTGCAAAATGTGCTCCTCAGTTCTCCGGTCTGAAAATCCTGAAAATGGAAGATATCCTGAAACGCTTTCCCCGGCAGGCGATCCTGAATATTCATATCAAATCTGACGGAAAAAATGTTTATCCGGAAGAAAATATGCAGAAAATCGTTGATATTATCCATGAATACGATTGCGTCCGTCATTGTTATTTCATGGGCGATCCCTGCGTGATGGAAACGGCGATCAAAGTTGCCCCGTACATCCGCCGCTGCATGGGCGCAGACAGCAACCCGTGGGGAATCGTGGATAATGCGATCAAATATCAGTGCGCTATGATCCAGCTGTTCAAGCCCTATTCAACCAGGAGATGATCGACAGAGCGCATGCAAACGGCATTATCTGCAACTTCTTTTACAGCGATGATCCGGAAGAAACCCGCCAGCTCCTGGAAATGGGGATCGACACGATCCTTACCAATGACTATTTCCGTATTGCTCAGGCACGTGATATGTTTGTGAAAGAGAAAAAATGAAAACGGAACCTGAAATCTGGAAAGAGCTTTATGAACGGGCTGTTGCGGTTCAGAATAACAGAATCATCTCTCCGTTCATCGAAGCAGGTGCCGTTGGTTCTGCAATTCTTACCGAAAACGGGAATATCTATACCGGAGTTTGCATAGATACCGCATCCGGATTGGGAATGTGCGCCGAACGGAACGCAATGGCAAATATGCTGACACACGGAGAATCTCTGATCCGGAAAGTTGTTGCTGTCATGCCGGATGGGAAGGTCGGTTCCCCTTGCGGTGCCTGCCGTGAGTTCATGATGCAGCTTGATTCCCGGAGTCCGGAAATTCAGATCCTGCTGCAGCTTTCCCCTCTGAAGATAATTACACTGGGGGAACTGATGCCGGATTGGTGGGGAAAGAAAAGATTTTAAAAAGTTTCTTTCCCCGGCACTTTTTTCTGCAATAAAAATGATACCGTATCGTAATAATGATATTGTCGTATATGGGCAAATAGTATAACCAAATAAACGGGGTAGACAGATGTTGAAAAAAGTAATTGCAGCGGTGTTGGCAAGTGTCGGCGGGGCACTTTATGCCGGTTTTGTAGATCATGGCGATTATACCGGGTTTCCGAATGTGAATGTGGATGCCCATTTGATGAAGATCGCTCATAAATATTTTCCGGAAATTTCCGGATCTTTACCGGACAAAGGGCTTCCCCGGAAAGCTGCATGGAGTCAGGATATCCGGAAAGCTGCTGCCGGTTTGAATGTAAAGCAGTCTGTACTGGATGCAATGGTTAATGCGATCCTCGATCCGCTGAAAGCACCTCTTGTGAAAGCTCCTCATGAAAATCTGCTTGAATTTGAACTTTACGCTGCCGGTTTGCGGGAAATCTCAATAACAGGCAAAGCAGATACTGTTCATTGGAAAAGAATATTGGAACTCCCGCTGGAAAAACGCCGTTATACAACGATTCCTGTGCTTTATCAGAGTTACCGGGTCAGAAGAGACTGGTCATATCAGGCACGGAAAAAGCCCATTGCAATGATCAAAGCCGCTCTGGATGCCGGGTGTGTTGATACCCAGTGCTGTTACGAGGCGATGTTTACACGATCTGTTTTCCCCGGAACCATAAATGGAGATTCCATTGATCAAAAGAAAATGCTTTTCCGGAAATATTTCGTTAATTTCACCCCGCACAAAAGATGGCGGCATACGAATGAGATGAACTCTTATCTTCCCACAGCCGCACGCGGCGACGGGGTTTATGCCGGAAAACAGTGGATGCTCCCCGATTTCATTTATTCCATTGTGCGGGACCCTGAAGATTCGATCCGTGAAATGTGCAGCAAAGATCCTGTCATCCGCGACCTGGTCGTCGCAATCGGTTTGACAAACTGGCAGTTGACTCATGTCCGGAAAATCGCATTCGAATTTGCGTTGCAAAGCAAGATCAACTATCCGCTTTTTGCATTGCGTATGCCCCCGGCAGAAGCTCTGGTCTTCCTGAAAAATCTCCCGGAACACAGCAGACTCCGGGATCTTCTGCTTATCAAATTGCTGAAAGGAGAAGAGAAGATCAAGGCAATTGATGCTTATATCGCAAAATATTCGGATTATACCCCCGCTGATATGCCGAAAACATCCATCGCACTTAATACTCATGCTGAACTTCACGCTCTGGCAGGAGCGGAACTCTTCCGGCTCGGACGTCCTCTTGAAGCCGCAGAACGATGGACGAAAGGCTGCACTCCGGAAGATATCGGCTTGGTCACAGAACAGGTCATGTCCATCGAACAGCTCATCGCATTCTGTGAAAAACATTTCCCGAAGCAGATCTTGCAGGAATATACGTTCTACTCTAACGATTGTTCCAGAAACGGAAAACTCCCCAATCCGGATATGGTTCTGAATACACCGGACGAGATCGGCGCATGTGTCAGAAACATCCTTGCACGGCGTCTGATGCGTGCCGGACGTTATGCAGAAGCCCAGAAATATTTCTCCGGGATCGTTACAAGAAATATCGCAGCAAGATTTTTCAACCTGTCAAAAATCGCAGCATCTTCTTCCGTATCGAAGATTGATAAACTTACTGCAACTCTCAATATGGCTGCAACGCTGAAACAGCACGGCGATATTATTTTCGGAACATTTCTGGAACCGGATAACCTGCTCAGCCGCAATATTTTTCCTTGCGTCTGGGGAACGAAACAAACAGCTGTCAAACTGAAGAAACCCGATCTGCCCCGGAAACATTATATGGTGCTGGCAGCAAAACTTTATGCGGAAGCTGCTGAAATGACAGATGATATTGCAATCAAAAAGAATGCCTTGTGGATTGCCGGAACCCTGACTTCCGGACGGGATAAGGGGTTATCTGTGGCATATTTCAAAAAACTGCTTGCCATTGCCCCGGAATTAACCGGAAAAAACAGCTTTCTTGATCAAAGTAAAGTCCCTGCTGCAACATTGAATTTTTACATGAAACGCCGGTTCATTAATAGTTCTGTAACTGCATGGAACCCGCCACTTCCGGAAATTGTCCCGGTTGCATTGCCGAAGATCGACCAGTCACCGGAATCATTGGTCAAGTACGGCAAAAAACTGCTGGAACAAGTCGACGATGACTTGAAAACGGTTCAGCTGGCAGTATATGTCTTCAGACTTGCCGGAGAAAAAGGTTCAGTTGAGGGGGATGTCTACAGTTCGATTGTTCAGTACATCTATTTCAAAGACTATGTAAATGCACTTGCCTTTCTGCGCCGGGCGGAGCAGCGTGCTCCGCAATCCAACCTTGTCAAGCACGAGCTTGCCCATGTTTATCACACCCTTGGATATTGGGAAGAGGGAATCAAATTATTCCGTCATGTAGCAGATACAGAAACGGCAGATCAGAAACTGCTCAGTCTTGCCTGTTATAATCTTGCCAATCTGTATGAGAATGGAACTTACGGAGTCCCCAAAGATCCGGCATTAGCAAAGCATTATTACGAGAAAGCAAAAAAGGCAGAGTCGTTGCAACCGGAAGAATGATTGAGCTATTGCGGAGGATTTTTTCAGAATATTTTTCCGAAAAGTAAGAGAAAAAATACAAATACAGCTTGATTTTTCGGGAAGATGATATATATTTTGAAACATAAAATTGATTTGGGGCAATAGCTCAGTTGGCTAGAGCGATACGTTCGCATCGTATAGGTCGTGGGTTCGACTCCCATTTGCTCCACCATCCTTCGCTAAAGCTACGGATGGCAAGCCAGTCTTGCTATCCGTAGATTTTTTTGCTTGCAAAAATAAGCGGAGTGCAACGGAGCGGGCGAAGGATGCCCTCCATAGCTCGCAGAGCGACGGAGGGCTATACGGCACAGAACAGGAGAAATCGAATGTTCTATACTTATATTTTACGCAGCATTTCCCACCAGGAACAGCGTTATATCGGCAGTACAAGTGATCTAAAATCCCGCCTTGCTATCCGTAGATTTTTTTTTGCTTGCAAAAATAAGCGGAGTGCAACGGAGCGGGCGAAGGATGCCTGGAAATTTATCCTCAATAGCTTTAGCGGAGGAGGAAGCCTTGGCGACGGAGGGCTAACGGCAGAGAATTGGAGAAAAACGAATGTTCTACACTTACATTTTACGCAGTCTTTTCCAGCCGGAACAGCGTTATATCGGCAGTACAGCAGATTTGAAATCCCGCCTCGCCAAACACAACGCCGGTGAAGTTCCCCATACCTCAAAGTTCAAACCTTGGAAAGTTGAAGCATATTTCGCCTTTGAAACCAAAGAAAAGGCTGCGGCATTTGAAGCATACCTCAAAACCGGTTCCGGACATGCTTTCGCCAAACGGCATTTCTGAAACTGTCAAAAAAACACATTCACCACTTGTAAACGCTGGCGATTAATGTTATATTCATCGTAATGAAGTCGATTTGAACATGGAGGAACGAATATGAAAAGTAAAATTTTTGTGGTTATTTCTACGCTGATCAATTTGGTTCTGGCAACGGTTGTCGCTGTATTGGTGAAGAAAAACTGTGAGTTGAAAAAAGAGTTGAAAGAATGTGCCCCATATAAGATATTTTTTACTTCTTTCGGGGGGAGAGTGATTGCTGTTGCTCCAATTAAAATTGAAGACAACAAACCTCTGTTTTTTGAATCTACCGTTGATGGTAAAGTTTCATCCTCTGAAGTTTATCAAGGTTCTGAATTGTTGAAAGATGGTGGACAGATTTATATATTGGGGAGAGCCATGTTTGTTCGCGGTAATTCTGGAAAGTTTTTTTCTGTGCTGAGGAGTCAAAATTTATTTACCCGTCCACATGTTTTTAGTCGATCTTCTCCGGTACCGGTTAACGAATATATTGTTAAATTTGGTCTTTACGGTATTACAAATGATTTCAGTAAATTGTCTGCTAATGAAGATGGGTGGAGGTTTACCTTCACTGACAACAGTAAAAAGAGGGTGAACGTGTCAAAAGTTTCAGAAACTTTGCAAAAATTTTTGACTGCGATACAACTGCCGGATTATTTGAAACAGGTATATGCCGATCTTGCCAAATTGGAATACCGGGCGAAGGCGTTAGCCGCGGTGACGAAGGAATTTAATTCCGGAACCAAAGGTTTGGATTCGGTTCTGCAAGCAGAATTGCGGTTGTTGGATGTTTTGATGAAAGGGGTTGATCTGCCCGCACGCATGAAACAGCAGTTGATAAAAGAATATTTAAAGCGTCTGGAGAAGCTCTGTTCGCTGAAAGAAGCGGAATTTAAAATGGGAGCAACGCCTCTGTCGGAGTTGAGAGAACATCAGGAAGCACTTTATGACTTTAAAAGAGCGCACAATATAAAATGAGATCGCTGATAAAATTCTGTTATATTTTTTTCTTGCCGGGTGCGTATCGTCGTATATTGGTAAAAATCGGCAGGAAATTGTCGGCATTATCACTGAGAAGTATAACAATTCTCCCGGTACGATCTACATTCACGTTCCCAGCGGGAGAAATTACCTTTTTGACCATCCCCTTGATATATTGAACGCAAATCGCGGCTGGGGACCCGATATGAGGAAATTCGACCGGTGGGGGATTCTGCCGTATAAAAAGTTTTTGTATGACGGAACTTTTTTCGCAGTTCTGCAACTCTCTATAAAATAAGGCATTACTTCTGCGAACTTTTTTATCATTTGAGCGTAAAAAATCTTCAGGAGCAAAGTTCGCTGCCAAGTTACGCGACCTTCCACCAGAACTTATTGATTGCCAATGGATTATAAATAAAGTTCATGGCAATTTTCTTTTTATACCCCTTACAGTTGCAGGCACTTGCGGCTTTTCTGCGGAGAGCAAGAGACTGCTAAAAGTTGGTTTTCTGCCACTCCTACGCCCTCTTTTCGTTTGCCAAAGAGAAGTCCTTGTTTCATTTAAAATCAAAAAAGGCGGCAGGATTTCTCCCACCGCCGATAATGATATACTGTTTTCACTTTTTTATTGGGAGATTGAGCTTTTTCCGGGCATCTTTCAGTCCTCCCAGATTATGGAGATCTGTATAGCCCATTGCTTTCAATTTTTCGACAGCAGTTCCTGCCCGTCTGCCGCTGCGGCAATAGATGTATATGGGCGTATTCTTACCGGAAACTTTACTGGAAATTTTGCTTTCCAGCTCGGCAAGCGGGAGAAGAACTGCGCCTTCCAGATACCCGTTTTTGTGTTCCTCCGGAGTCCGGACATCAAGCAATACCGCATTGTTTTCCATAGATATTTTACCTCCTGTTGAACAACATCCGCTTATTGCAAACAGAATAATCCCGGATAATATTGAAAGAAGTGCTTTCATCTGCGATCCTTTCCCCGGTTACTTTGCAGTGGGTAACCCCAGCCGTTTCTGGGCATTTTTCATTGCGCCAAGATTATGAACATTGGTGTACCCCTGCTTCAGAAGTTTTTCCGTAGCCATAGTTGCTTCCCGACCGCCCCGGCAATAAACATAAACCGGCGTATCTTTGGAGGGAACAACTGCTGCCGCTTTAGTGTCCACATCCGCCTGCGGCAGATTGATTGCGCCCTGCAGATATCCTTTCTGATACTCTGTCGGAGTCCGGACATCAAGCAAAACAGCATTCTTTTCCATCGAGATTTTGCACTGTCCGAGAGAACAGCATCCACTTACAACGAGCAGCATAACGCCGCACAGCATGACAAGAAGTTTTTTCATAATTCACCTCTATTGAGTTAATTTTTTCAAATCACATACTTTGCGGAAAATCCACATATCCTGTCTGTAATATAACGCAGAATCTGATGTTTGTCAAATGCGGATATTAACTCTGCTCCGTCTTTCATTTTGCCAAAGTGAAGTCCTTATCTGCCTTTTTGTTTATTTTGCAGATGCTTCATGCCGTATTTGAGTATCTGCTCTTTTGAACCGAGAACGTCCCACATGATGTGCAACTCTTTGTATGCCGGATTTCCGTCAGTGCGTTCATCGCATCAATATTCAGCTCCGGGCGGTCAATCAGTTGATAGATATTTTTTACAATAAAAATTAAGACCTGTCCAATAAGCTGCTTGAAAAATAGCATCCCCGTGATATAGTAATACCAGGTTTGTTGATAAACAGTCAAAATAAAAGTGTATAAACTTAAGGACATTACCAAATGATCAAAGGAGAAGTGTAATGACAGTAAGCAATATAAGTGAATTGCAAAGTGCAGTTATGCAGATGGGAAAATCTTATAAATGGTCCACAGCTGCTCAAAAGAAGATAAAACAATCATTTGAGCTGTTGCAATCAAGAATTTCTGATAAAAATTTTTATTTGGGAGTTGTCGGAGAGTTCTCTTCCGGGAAATCAACTTTTATAAATGCCCTTATCGGTCTTGATATTCTGAAAGAAGATATTTTGCAAGGAACGACCTGTTCTCCTACATTACTTTGTTATGATGATTTTTTTGATATTGAAATATACACTGATAAGAAAACACCATACATTAAATTTTCCGAAGAAGAAGGAAAAAACCTTAAAAAGCAGAATTATACTGTATCAATTTTGAACAAGTTAATAGAAGATGCCCGACCCTTTATATACCGCTATACTGCTGATGAAAAATATGCAGAGCGCATTTCCAAAGTGGTTATACGTTTGCCGCATAAGAATCCTTTATTTGACAATAATATCGTTATTGTTGACACTCCC